>CAMPIH010000171.1 GCA_946886275.1 uncultured Sphingosinicella sp. | reverse complement strand
CCTTATACCAGCGGTCCCGCCGATGCCTCGTCCGGCTATAACATCACGATCGAGTTCAAGGGCAGCTGGACGACCCAATATTACGAGATCTTCAAGGCGGCGGCCGACAAGCTGACCTCGTTGATCGTCGGCGAGATTCCCAATGTCACCGTCTATGGCGGCAAGGGCGGACCGAAGACGGTCGACGACATTCTCATCTCCGCCGAGCTCGGCGCCATCGACGGCGCAGGCTCGATTCTCGGCCAGGCGGGGCCCACGGCGGTGCGCACCGCCTCGTCGCTTCCCGCCACGGCGACGATGAAGTTCGACATTGCCGACGTCGACGCGATGGGGCCGATCCTCTTCGCCGACGTCGTCCTCCACGAAATGGCGCACAGCCTCGGCTTCGGCTCGATCTGGGACCGGCTCGGGCTCGTCACCAACGGGCTCTTCACCGGCGAATATGCCGTCGCGGAATTTCTCGACATGGGCGGATCGGGATCGGGCATTCCGGTCGAGCAGGATTATGGTGCCGGAACCGCGGGCTCGCACTGGGACGAAGAGACGTTCGTCAACGAGCTGATGACCGGCTTCATCGACAATGAGAATTATTTCACCGAGATGAGCGCCGCGTCCTTCGCCGACCTCGGTTACGTCATCAATCCCAATTATGGCAGCGTCGTCGAAGCCGGATATCAATATCCGGTCCTCGCCTGAAAAGAGCATGAGATGATGACAAGGGGAGCAGTCGCTGACTGCTCCCCTTCTCCTTCTGGCCGTGCCGTGCTGGCGATCGGGCGCCGCCATCCCATATCGGCGCCATGATCCCACTCTCCGTTCTCGACCTCGCGCCGATCGTCGAAGGCGGCGACGCGGCCACCGCCTTGCGCAACGCCCGCTCGCTCGCCTTGCATTCGGAGCGGCTCGGCTATCGCCGCTTCTGGATGGCCGAGCATCACTCGATGCCCGGAATCGCCAGCGCCGCGACCTCGGTCGCTTTGGCCTTTGTCGCCGAAGCCACGTCGACGATCCGGATCGGCGCGGGCGGGATCATGCTTCCCAACCACAGCCCGCTCCAGATCGCCGAGCAGTTCGGCACCTTGGAATCGCTCTATCCGGGCCGGATCGACCTCGGCCTCGGCCGGGCACCGGGAACCGACCAGGCCGCCGCTTTCGCGCTTCGGCGGAACCTCGACAGCGATCCGAACAGCTTCCCTCGGGACGTCGTCGAGCTGATCAATTATTTCAAGCCGGCCGAACCGGGCCAGAGGGTCCGCGCGATCCCCGGCGAAGGGCTGGACATCCCGGTCTGGATCCTGGGATCGAGCCTGTTCGGCGCCCAGCTCGCGGCGATGCTCGGCCTTCCTTATGCCTTTGCCTCCCATTTCGCGCCGCAGCAGATGATGGAGGCGATCCAGGTCTATCGCTCGACCTTCCGGCCGTCCGGGCAGCTCGACAAGCCCTATGTGATGCTCGGCTTCAACGTCTTCGCCGCCGACAGCGACGAGGAAGGGGCCCTTCTCGCGACCTCGGTCCAGCAGGCGTTCGTCGCCCTTCGCACCGGCCAGCCGACGGGCTTGAAGCCGCCGCTTCGCGATTATTCGCAGAGCCTGCCGCCGGGACAGCGGGCGACGCTCGATCAGCTGCTCTCCTGCTCGGCGATCGGCTCGCCCGCGACGGTTCGCGCCGCGATCCTCTCCTTCGTCGAACGCACCGGCGCCGACGAGCTGATGATCACCTCGCAGATCCACGATCACGAGGCGCGGCTGCGTTCCTACGAGATCGTCGCCGACTGCCTTGCCGGCGATTGATCGGCTGAGCGGTTCGGCCACAAGGAAGCGACCAGGCCTTCGGCCCCCGCCCCGATCGCGAGGCCCGCACCGACATCGGTAGGATAATGGGCGCAGCGCGGGATCTGGGCGAGGGCGATCGACCCGGCGGCGGCGAGCGCCGGCATTCGGAGCTGCGGATATTCGCGGGCGAAGGCGCGGGCCACGGCGATCGCGCCAGCGCTGTGACCCGACGGGAAGCTGGTTTCCTCCTTGCCATGGTTGCGGCCGAGGCTCGGCCTGTGGCCGTCGCGGCCGTCCGCGCTTCGCGGCCGGGTTCGGTCCACCCGGCCCTTGACGAAATTCTTGGCGACAGTGGCGAGCAAATGCGCGGAGATCATCCGGGCCCCGGCGCGGGCCATCCGGCGGTCGCGGCGCGTCAGGCCCAGAGCGAGCAGTGCGCCGGAGAGACCCAGCATCTGCGGCTGATCGCCGAGCTTGCTGTACCAGGACAGGGCCTCGACGGCTGGCGTTTCGCGCCACGGCCGGACCGAATCGAGCGCGGCCTTGTCCGCCTTCATCAGCGCGGCGGCGGCACGTCTCGCCGGCTTCGTCTTGCTCGTCGCCATGGCGGCAGAACCCGCCGGCGCCGACTTGGTGCCGGGCGGATTATTGGGCTGGCGAGCGGGCGCGCTGTTCCTCGACCATTCGGGCGACGCTGGCGAGCAGAGCCGGCGCGTCGTAGACGATCCCGTCCTTGATCGTCCATCGGACCCCGCCGACCCGTTCCTCCTGCTGGGTCTCCGGATTGAGCCGCATGTGGCCGGTGCCGTAGAGCAGCTTCAGATTGGCGAGCGGATTGCCCGGGACGATGACGAGGTCGGCGAGCATGTTTTCGCGGACGATCCCGAACGGCGGCTCCTCCCCCTTCGGCTCGAAGATCTCGCGGGCGCCGTTGATCGTCGCCGCCTGGATCACCTCGAGCGGCGAGAAGCCCGCCTCCTGGAGCATTTCGAGCTCGGAAATGTAGGAAAAGCCCCAGGTCTGGTAGATATAGCCGGGGTCGGAGCCGACGGTGACCCGCCCGCCCATATTCTTGTAATCGTTGGTGAGGCGCATCCAGGCGCCGTAGAAACGCCGCCAGGCGATCTCGTCGGCGGTGGTCCAGTCCCAGAAATAGGAGCCGTGATGCTCGCGGCTCGGAGCGAAGAAGCGCTGAAGCGAGGGCAAAGTGTAAAGCTCATGCCAGTCGGCATTGCGCGCCCGCATGACGTCGCGGCCGGCCGAATAGATGTTGAAGGTCGGCGAAAAGAAGATCCCGCGCTCCAGCTGCCGCTCGAGATAGGCGCGCCATTCCGGGCTTCCCGGCTCGACCGCCTGGTCTGCCAGCCGGGCCACCTGGGAGAAGCGCCACTGCTCGTCGAACATGTTGTAGTCGGTCGGATAATTGGGGATCCGGTGATCGCTCAACAGGCTTTCGAAATGGCCGTAGAAATGGGTGATGCCCTGGAGACCCATCGCTCCGGCGCGATCGGCGTTGACCTCGGCCACTCCGCCCTGGGCGAGATGGGCGACGGTGCCGAGGCCGTGGCGTCTCGCTTCCTCGATCGCCGCCTGGGTGATCGCCGGCGGATCGTTGAAGAACTTGACGCCGTCATGGCCCTGGGCCGCGGCCCAGCGCACCCAGGCCCGCGCCTGGTCCGGGGTGGTGACGTCGCCGCCGCTCCAGCCGTCGCCGAGGGCGAGGTAGGAGAAGAGCCGGGGCGCGACGATCGTGTTGGCGGCGCTTCGGGCCCGGTCGCTCAGCGACATGTTGTCGCGGCCGAAATAGAGCGAGACCCCGCGGACGGTGGTGACTCCGTGCGCCAGCCACAGCCGGTAGCCATAGCCTGCATTGGGCGCCTTGTCGGGATCGCCATTATGGCCGTGGACGTCGACGAAGCCGGGCAGGACGAACATTCCGGTGGCGTCGATCTCGCGATCGAAGTCGCGCGGCTCGCGATCGGCCTCAAGCGGCAGGCCCGGCGTGCCGGCGCCACGAATGCTCTCGATCCGGTTCCCGGCGATGACGATGTCGACCGGGCCGCGCGGCGGCGCGCCGGTGCCGTCGACCAGGGTCGCGCCGCGGATGACGAGGCGCCGGAACGGCCCCTCCCCTTCGCCGGTCTGCCGGTCCGCGACCCGTTCCATCTTGGGGCTTTCCTGCGCCTGGAGCGCCGGCAGGCTCGCCGCCGTCATCGCCAGCATCGCCGCCACCGCCCCATGTCTCACGAAACGCATTCGCCCCCACTCCACGGCCGTCAAAGGTTAAGCCAGTCCTACAGTCCTATTCATGGGCTATTCAATGGCATCTGCTATTGAAGCTTGCGATCCACACACGAACAGTCGAGTTCCAGTCCGATGCGCTTCCTTGTCCTCCTCTCTGCCGCCGCGAGCCTTCTCGCGACCGCTCTGCCCGCCGACGCGCGCGGGCTTCAGAGGGTGCGGGAGCAGGATGCCGCCTACCAGGCGACCCAGCAGGGGCGGAGCCTCAGCCTGCCCGAGCTTCGCGCCCGGGTCCGGGTTCCCGGCGCCCAGTTCATCGGCGCCGAGCGGATCGCTCCCAACGTCTACCGGCTCAAGTTCATGCGCGGGCCGCAGGTGATCTGGATCGACGTCGAGGCACGAACCGGCCGGGTCGTCGGCCGCCAATAGCCCTGTCCGGGCCGCTTTCCCTTCCCGTCCCGCTGGCGTAACGACGCATTTGTCCCCATATGCGGGCCGGAACAATTTGCCGGGCGCGCCGATTGGAACGTGTCCGTTGCGGAGGCGAAGGGAAAGACTATGCGGGTTCTGATCGTCGAGGACGAGCCGAATCTCGGCCGGCAGCTCCGGGCCACGCTCGAAGGCGCCGGCTATGCCGTCGATCTCGCCACCGACGGCGAGGACGGCCATTATCTCGGC
>CAMPIH010000170.1 GCA_946886275.1 uncultured Sphingosinicella sp. | reverse complement strand
ACTTGGTCATGTCGATGTCGTAGCGCGTGGTCCGGCGGCTGCCGTCCTCGCGCGGTTCCGCTTCGATCGTGATCGCCAGCGCCGGGCACACCGCCTCGCACAATTTGCAGGCGATGCAGCGTTCCTCGCCGTTCGGATAGCGGCGAAGGGCATGTTCGCCCCGGAACCGCACCGAGATCGGGTTCTTCTCGTAGGGATAGTTGATCGTCGCCTTCGGCTTGAAGAAATATTTCAGCGTCAGCCAGTGGGCGAGAATGAACTCCCACAGGAAGAAGGACTTGATCCAGTGCGCTACCATGGCAGCAATCCGTCGCGTTGCGCCATCAGATATCCTGACACGAGGAATACCCAGATCAGCGAGATGGGGAGGAAGATCTTCCAGCCGAGCCGCATCAGCTGGTCGTAGCGGAAGCGCGGCACCGTCGCCTTCACCCACGAGAAGATGAAGAAGAAGAAGAAAATCTTGAGGAAGAACCAGATGATCCCGGGGATCAGGTAAAGCGGAGCCCAGTCGATCGGCGGAAGCCAGCCGCCCCAGAACAGGATGGCGTTCATGCCGCACATCAGCAGCACGTTGCCATATTCGCC
The DNA here is from genome assembly GCA_946886275.1 of uncultured Sphingosinicella sp. The sequence continues at coordinate 4,117 of CAMPIH010000170.1, read as the reverse complement.
GAGCCAGAAGAGCGCGAAGCTCATCGAGCTATATTCGGTCTGGTAGCCGGCGACGAGCTCGCTCTCGGCCTCGGTGAGGTCGAACGGCGCCCGCGCCGTCTCCGCCATTGAGGAGATCAGGAAGATCACCGCCATCGGCAGCAGCAGCGGGTTGAAGCCGAAGCCGTTGATGATCCCGAAGATGTGGCCGCGCTGCGCTTCGATGATCACCGACAGGTTGAACGAACCGGCCCAGAGGATCACCGGGATCAGCACGAAGCCGATCGAGACCTCGTAAGACACCATTTGAGCAGCCGCGCGCAACGCGCTGTAGAACGGGTATTTCGAGTTGGACGCCCAGCCGGCGATGATGATCCCGTAGACGCCGAGCGAGGAGATGGCGAGCAGGTAGAGCAGGCCGACATTGATGTCGGCCAGGACCATGGCTTCACCGAACGGGATGACCGCCCAGGCGACGAGCGCCACCGTGAAGGTGATGATCGGGGCGATGATGAACAGGCCGCGATTGGCGCCCGACGGAACGATCGTTTCCTTGAGGAAGACCTTGAGGCCGTCGGCGAAGCTTTGCAGAAGTCCGAACGGCCCGACGACGTTGGGCCCACGCCTCAGCGCCATCGCCGCCCAGATCTTGCGATCGGCATAGATGATCATCGCCACGGCCAGCATCAGCGGCAAAGCGATCATCAGGATCAGGATCAGGGTGGCGAGGAACCAGCCGAACCCCTCCCCCATCCAGGTGCTCTGGAACCATTCGGTCATTCCGCGGCCTCCGCGATTTCCTCGCCATGGAGGATCTCGGCCGAGCAGCGCTGGAGCGTCGGCGAGGAACGGGCAATCGGATTGGTCAGATAGAAATCGGCGATCGGATAAGAAAGTCCGGTTCCGGGGCGGATCGCCACCTTTTCGAGCTTCGGAGGCGCCCAGTCGAATTGCGCGAGCCCGGGCCGGCCGAAGTCCGGATGATCGGCGAACAAAGCAGCGCGAAGCTCGCCGAAGCTGTCGAACGGCAGTTTCTTGCCGAGCGTCTCGGAAAGCGCCCGAAGGATCGACCAGTCCTCGCGGGCGTCGCCCGGCGGATCGACGGCCTTTTCGGAATATTGCACCCGGCCTTCGAGGTTCACGTAGATTCCGTGCTTCTCGGTATAGGCCGCGCCCGGAAGGATGATGTCGGCTCCATGGGCGCCGCGATCGCCATGATGGCCGATATAGACCTTCAGGCTCTTGGCGAAGGGCGCAAGGTCCATTTCGTCGGCGCCGAGCAGGAAGAGCAGCTTCGGCGCCTTTTCCGCCAGTGCCGCGATTCCGCCGGCATGAGCGAAGCCGAGCATCAGTCCGCCGGTGCGGGCGGCGGCGGTATGGAGGACGTTGTAGCCGTTCCACTCGCCTCGGAGGAGGTTGAGGGTCTCGACCAAAGCCAGGCTCGCCGCCTGCCCGCCCGGCACTTTCAAAGCGGCACCGCCGACGATCACCGCCGGCCGCTGTGCGCCGTCGAAGGCCTCGGTCACCATATTGGGCAAGTCGGCGATCAGCGACAGATCATCGCCGAGACGCTCGACCGGATAGCTGAGGTCGACGTCGGGTCCGATCAGGAAGATCCTGGCCCCCGACTTGACCGCCTTGCGGATCCGGGTGTTCACCAGCGGCGCTTCCCAGCGCGGATTGGTGCCGACCAGGAGGATGGCGTCGGCGGTTTCGATGCCGGCGATCCTGGTATTGAAATTGACCGCGGCCAGGTTCGAAACGTCGTAATCGAGGCCGGTCTGGCGACCCTCAAGAAGGTCCGAGCCGAGCGACGCCAGAAGCGTCTTGGCGGCATAGAGCGTCTCGACGTCGACGAGGTCGCCGGCGATTGCCGCGACACTGGCCTTCGCTTTTTTCGCGACCTCGGCGATCCTGCCGAAGGCTTCGGCCCAGCTCGCCTGACGAAGCTTGCCGTTCTCGCGAAGCCATGGCCGGTCGAGCCGGTTGCGGAGCAGGCCGTCGACCGCGTGACGGGTCTTGTCGTGGGCCCATTCCTCGTTGACGTCTTCATTGAGGCGCGGAAGCGCGCGCATCACTTCACGCTGGCGGCTGTCGAGCCGGATGTTGGTCCCGACCGCGTCCATGACGTCGATCGCCGGCACCTTGCGCAACTCCCACGGCCGGGCCTCGAAGCTGTAGGGCTTGGAGACGAGCGCGCCGACCGGGCACAGATCGACGACATTGCCGCTCAATTCGCTGGTGAGCGCCTTTTCCAGGTATGAGGTGATTTCGGCATTCTCGCCGCGGCCGATCATCCCGATCTCTTCCACTCCGGCCACCTGCTGGACGAAGCGGACGCAGCGCGTGCAGTGGATGCAGCGGGTCATGAACGTCTTGACGACCGGGCCCATATATTTTTCGGAGACCGCCCGCTTGTTCTCGTCGAAGCGGTTATGGCCTCGGCCATAGGCCATGGCCTGGTCCTGAAGGTCGCATTCGCCGCCCTGGTCGCAGATCGGGCAATCGAGCGGATGGTTGATGAGGAGGAACTCCATCACCCCCTCCCTCGCCTTGCGGACGGCGGGCGTCATGGTGGAGATTTCCTGGCCCTCGGTCGCCGGCAAGGCGCAGCTCGCCTGCGGCTTGGGAGGCCCCGGCTTCACCTCGACCAGGCACATCCGGCAATTGCCTGCGATGGCGAGCCGCTCGTGATAGCAGAAACGCGGAATCTCCTTGCCGGCCATCTCGCAGGCCTGAAGCACGGTCGCCCCCTGGGGGACCTCGATCTCGATTCCGTCTACCTTGACCTTGGGCATGTCAGTTCCGTGTCTCCGCCGTCGGCGGATCGGCATTGATTTCGCGGAAGGCCGCGGTGGCGAGGATCGCCCGAAGCCCGGCCGGTGTCGCTTCGATCGGTTGGCCGGTGCCGAGGCATGCCGCCAGAACCGGCCGCAACTGATCCGTCATGGTCGTTTCGGCGTCGCCGGCGACCTCCGATTCGAACAAGCGGGCGACGTCATCCGGAACCGAGCGGACGACGCAATTTGCAGCGCGGTCGGAAACCGAAAATGTCGGTGCCGATGGTCTCAAGGCCGCTCGTGCAAGCCGGACGTTGATCGGCCCGTCCTCGCGCTCGATCAATCGCTCCGCGATTGCTCCGGCGAGGATCAGGCTGGAGGAGCGCATGCTGCCGCGCCGGCGCAGGCAATCTTCGTTCCCGCCGATCAGGCGACGGAGCGATCGATCATAGGCCCGGGTGGTGAAATCCCGTTTCAGCACGTCGCGGGCAACCACGGCGCTGGTGTCAGCGACGCAGGCGCCGAAATCCTGGGCTGCAATCCGCGCTTCAAGAGTGGGCGGCGCGGAATCCTCAAAATAGAGATCATGGGCCGGCGATAAGGTGCGTTCCGGTGGAAACCCGGTGTTGGGACCTCGCTCCGCCTCGTTGAACACAGGTTGATTTTGCACCGCGAAAGCAAGGGCAAGGAGAATCAGCTTCATTGGGAAGCCTCCGATGCAAGATTGCCGGCCGGGACGATTCGGGCCGCTTCAGTCCGAAGCTCGCGGAAAGCGGCGGTCGCGAGGATCGCCCTCAGCGTTGCCGGGGTCGCGTCGATTGCCTGACTATCGCCGCTGCACGCGGCCATCACCTTTTCCAGGGACTCCGCCACCGCGGACTCCGCGTCGCCGGCCACCTCGGCCGCGAACAGAGACGAGACTTCGTCCGGCACCGAACGAACGACGCAGATCGCGGCCCGATCGGCGGCGGAAAAATCCGGGGTCGCCGGCCGAAGGGCTGCGCGGGCCAGCCGAAGGTTCAGCGGTTCGTCCTCCCGCTCGATCAGCCGCTCGGCGATCGCGCCGGCAACGAGCAATCGGCCCGAGCGCATGCTTCCGCGACGGCGAGCGCAACTCTCGCTGATGCTCACCAGCCGACGGAGACCGCGATCATAAGCGGGTGAAGCGAAATCGAGGCTGAGAACCGCGCGGGCATCGAGAGAGCTGCTGTCGGCGACGCAGGCCCCAAAATCCTGGGCCGCCAGACGCGCATCGGTGGAAAGCGGCGCCGAATCCTCGAAGTAAAGGTCGTGGGCCGGCGAAAGCGACCGGCTGGCGGGGCTCTCCGCCTGCAGCGGCGGCGGGGCCGGCTGCGGCT
>CAMPIH010000169.1 GCA_946886275.1 uncultured Sphingosinicella sp. | reverse complement strand
GTGTAGAAGGTCGCGACCTCATAGGCCCGGATGTAGGGCATATCGAGATAGGCGGCGACATATTCGATCACCGGGATCGGCAGCCAGCCCTGGGTCCCGGTCTCGGCGCCGACCTGCCGCTGGGCGAGGTCGAGCAACGGGATCGAGGCGCTGTGCTGGCGGCCCGGCGGATAGCGGCCGACGATCGTCTTCGCAGCCGCTTCATTGTCCGCGGTCCACTCGAACGCGCCCCAGCGGGCACGGATCTCGTCGCTGGCCGGAAGGCGCGCGATTTCGGCCATTAGCGGTCGACCTCCCCGAAGACGATGTCCAGGGCGCCGAGGATGGCAGTGACGTCGGCGAGCATGTGACCTTTCGTCATGAAGTCCATCGCCTGCAGGTGCGAGAATCCGGTCGGTCGGATCTTGACCCGGTACGGCTTGTTGGAGCCGTCGCTGACGAGATAGATTCCGAATTCGCCCTTCGGGCTCTCGGTGGCGACATAGACCTCGCCCTCGGGGACGTGGAAGCCTTCGGTGTAGAGCTTGAAGTGATGGATCAGAGCTTCCATCGACTGCTTCATCTCGGCGCGCTTGGGCGGCACGACCTTGCGGTCGAGCGAGGCGATCGGCCCTTCCGGCATTTCGTTGAGGCACTGGCGGATGATCCGCGCCGACTGACGGACCTCCTCGACCCGGACCATGAAGCGGTCGTAGCAATCGCCCCTGGTGCCGACCGGGACCTCGAAGTCCATCCGGTCATAGACGTCGTAAGGCTGGCTCTTGCGCAGGTCCCAGGGGATTCCCGCGGCTCGGATCATCGGCCCCGAAAAGCCCCAGGCCAGCGCATCCTCCTTCGAGACGGTGGCGATGTCGACATTGCGCTGCTTGAAGATGCGATTGTCGGCGACGAGCGCGATCGAATCTTCGAACAGGCCGGGAAGCCGGTTGTCGAGCCAGTCGCCGATGTCGGCGAGCAGCTTCGGCGGCACGTCCTGATGGACTCCGCCGGGCCTGAAATAAGCGGCGTGCATTCGCGCCCCGGACGCCCGCTCGTAGAAATTCATGATGTCTTCGCGCAACTCGAACAGCCACAGGTTCGGAGTCATGGCGCCGACGTCCATGATGTGGCTGCCGAGGTTGAGCAGATGGTTCGAGATCCGGGTCAGCTCGGCGAAGAAGACCCGCAGATATTGGGCGCGTAGCGGCACTTCCAGATCGAGCAGCTTCTCGATCGCGAGCACGTAGCTATGCTCCATGCTCATCGGCGACACATAGTCGAGGCGGTCCATGTAGGGGAGCGCCTGGAGATAGGTCTTGTACTCGCAGAGCTTCTCGGTGCCGCGGTGAAGAAGGCCGACATGGGGGTCGACGCGCTCGACGATCTCGCCGTCGAGCTCGAGCACAAGCCGAAGCACGCCGTGCGCTGCAGGATGCTGGGGCCCGAAATTGATCGTGTAGTTGGCGATGGCGGATTCGGTCGCGCCGGTGCGGGCGACCTCGGACTCGCTTCGACCGCCGCTGCCAATTTCCGAACCCTGGTCCCTGAAGTCGGTCATTTCTTGATCTCGTCGGCCTTGAGCGGGCTCGGCGCACCCGGCGCTTCGGGCACCTTCTCGTCACCCGGGAGGATATATTCCGCCCCTTCCCATGGGCTCAGGAAATCGAAGTTTCGGAAGTCCTGCGACAGCCGTACCGGCTCGTAGACGACCCTCTTCTGCTCCTCGGAATAGCGAAGCTCGACATAGCCGGTGAGCGGGAAATCCTTGCGCTGCGGGTGACCCCGGAAGCCGTAATCGGTGAGGATCCGCCTGAGGTCCGGATTGCCGTCGAAAAGGACTCCGTAAAGATCGAAGATCTCGCGCTCGAGCCAGCCTGCGACGGGGAAGATGCCGGTCACCGTCGGCACCGCATTGGCCTCGTCGGTCGTGACCCGGATCCGCAGCCGGTGGTTCTTCGTCACCGACAGCAGGTGATAGACCACTTCGAAACGTTCCGGCCGCGACGGATAGTCGACCCCGGCAATCTCCATGAGCTGCTGATATGCGAGCTCGTCGCGAAGCGTCCGGAGAACGTCAGCGACAGAATCGCGAGCGACGTCGATCGAGACTTCGCCGACCGAATCCTTGCCGGACAGGAAAGCGTCGCCGATCGCGGCCTTGACCGCGTCGATGATGCCCTCGCGGGCCGGAACGAGTGGCGCCGGACTGGACATATTATCGCTCGATCGTGCCTTCGCGGCGAATCTTCCGCTGAAGCTGCATGATTCCGTAGAGCAGGGCTTCGGCGGTCGGCGGGCATCCGGGCACATAGATGTCGACCGGGACGATCCGGTCGCAGCCGCGAACGACGCTATAGCTATAGTGGTAATAGCCGCCGCCATTGGCGCAGCTGCCCATCGAGATGACGTAGCGCGGCTCCGACATCTGGTCATAGACCCGCCGAAGCGCCGGAGCCATCTTGTTGCAGAGGGTTCCGGCAACGATCATCACGTCCGACTGGCGCGGGCTTGCTCGCGGCGCAGCGCCAAATCTTTCAAGATCATAGCGGGGCATGTTCACATGGATCATCTCGACCGCGCAGCAGGCGAGGCCGAAGGTCATCCACCACAGGGAGCCGGTCCGGGCCCATTGGAACAGGTCCTCGGTCGAGGTGACGAGGAAGCCCTTGTCGGAGACCTCCGACTGGATCTGGTTGAAGACGTAGGGATCGGGCTGCTGCAAATCGGCCGGACGCTGATTTTCATGCCGCGGATCGAGGATCACTCCCATTCGAGCGCTCCCTTCTTCCAGGCATAAGCGAAGCCGAGCGCGAGCTCGACGAGGAAGATCATCATCGCCCCCCAGGCCGCCCAGCCGGCGTCGAACACGCTCACCGCCCAGGGAAAGAGATAGGCAGCCTCGATGTCGAAGATGATGAACAGGATCGCGACGAGATAGAAACGGACGTCGAACTGCGCTCGGCTGTCCTCGAAGGCGGGAAAGCCGCACTCATATTCGGCCAGCTTGTCCGGATAGGGATTGGCTGCCCCGGTCAGCATGGCGACCAGCATCGGCAGCACGACGAAGGCCAGCGAAAGGCCCAGCGCTACGCCCAGGAAAAGCAGGATCGGCAGATAATCGGCGGCGACGGACGCCATCGTGAGACTCTCTGAGGACCAAAGGTTGGGCGGCTTCTAGGCCAGCGAAACCGCCATCGCAACCGCCAGAAAGCGACAATGAGCGGGGTCGTCGGATTCTGGTGCCGTCGCGCCCAGGTGGTTGAAGGAATTACTTTCCGGTCAGGATCTTAGCGCTCCGGCGACGAGCTTGTGGAGGCGGGAATGGAGCTGATCATTGGCGGCGAGAACCTGGCCTTTCTCAACTCCGGCGTCGGAGCCGCGGAAGTCTGTGACGAAGCCTCCGGCCTCGCGGACCAGCAGCAAGCCGGCGGCGATGTCCCAGAATTGCAGGTCTTCCTCCCAGAAGCCGTCATAGCGGCCGGCGGCGACCCAGGCGAGATCGAGCGCCGCCGATCCGAAGCGTCGGATTCCGGCGACCTCCGGGGCGACTTTGTCGAGGATCTTCTGGAAGCGGTCGAGATGGCCATGGCCCTTATAGGGCACGCCGGTGGCGATCAGGGCGTCCGAAAGGTCCCGGCGCGACGAGACCCTTAGCCTCCGGTCGACCAGCCACGCGCCCCTTCCCTTTTCCGCCCAGAAGCTTTCGTCGGTCAGCGGCTGGTAGATCAGGCCATGGCTGATCTCGCCCCAGCCCTGGCCGCCGGGCTTCGCTTCCTGGACGGCGATCGAGATGGCGAAATGGGGGATTCCGTGAAGGAAATTGGAAGTGCCGTCGACGGGGTCGACGATCCAGCGCGGCTTCGTCGGGTCACCTTCGATGATTCCGCCTTCCTCGAGGTAGAGGCCCCAGTCCGGCCGAGCATGTCTCAGCTCCTCGACGATCGTCTGTTCGGCGCGTTCGTCGGCCATACTGACGAAATCGGCCGGGCCCTTGCGGCTGACCTGGAGCTGCTCGACCTCGCCGAAGTCCCGTCGAAGCCGAGGCGCGGCCTTGCGCGCAGCGCGAGTCATCACGGTGACGAGGCCGGAATGGGAAACCATCAGATGCTGCCTTTGCGTTCGATGACGAGGATCCGCGCTTCCCCTTGCGGATCGGCGACATGCTCGTCGCCGGGTTCAGCGACGAAGATCGATCCGGGTTCCAGTCGGGCCGATCGATCGCCGTCCGGGGTCCGGTAGTGCATGGTGACCACCCCGTCGAGAACGACGAACACCTCGGTGCCGTCGTTCACGTGCCATTGATAGGGTCGATCGGTCCAGTGAAGCCGGACGGTCGCGCCCTCCACTTCGGCGAGATCCAGCGCGTCCCAGGCGCGGTCCGCCCGGAAAGTGAGTCCTTCCTGGACGATCCGAGGCACTAGTCGGCGCGGCGGACGTAGGTCTGCTCGTAGACGTCCACGACGATCCGGGTGCCGGAGCTGATGTGCGGTGGCACCATCACCCGGACGCCATTGTCGAGGATGGCCGGCTTGTAGCTCGACGAGGCGGTCTGCCCCTTCACCACGGCGTCGGCCTCGACGATCGTCGCTTCGATCTGGTCGGGGAGCTGAACCGAGATCGGCCGCTCGTTGTACAGCTCCATGACCACGTCCATCCCGTCCTGGAGAAAGGCGGCAGGCTCGCCGATCAGGTCGCGCGGAAGCGAGACCTGCTCGTAATTCTCCTTGTCCATGAAGACGAGCATGTCGCCGTCGGCGAACAGGAACTGGAAATCCTTGGTGTCGAGGCGGAC
>CAMPIH010000168.1 GCA_946886275.1 uncultured Sphingosinicella sp. | reverse complement strand
CGCCGGCTATGCCGTCGATCTCGCCACCGACGGCGAGGACGGCCATTATCTCGGCTCGACCGAGACCTATGACGCGATCATCCTCGATCTCGGCCTTCCGGAAGTGGACGGGCTCACCGTCCTCGACCGCTGGCGCAAGGAAGGCATCAAGGTGCCGGTCCTCGTCCTCACCGCCCGCGACAGCTGGTCGGACAAGGTGGCCGGGCTCGACGCCGGGGCCGACGATTATCTCGCCAAGCCGTTCCAGACCGAGGAATTGATCGCCCGCCTTCGTGCCCTCATCCGCCGCGCCTCGGGCAATGCCAGCTCCGAGCTCACAGCCGGCGACGTCCGCCTCGACACGCGATCGGGCAAGGTCACCTTGAACGGCGAGCCGGTGAAGCTCACTGCCCAGGAATATAAGCTCCTCTCCTACCTGATGCACCACAAGGGCAAGGTCGTGTCCCGGACCGAGCTCATCGAGCATATCTACGACCAGGATTTCGATCGCGATTCGAACACGATCGAGGTTTTCGTCACTCGGATTCGGAAGAAGCTCGGGCCGGACGTGATCACCACCATCCGCGGTCTCGGCTATTCGCTCGAAGAGCCGAGGCCATAGCCGGTTCATCTTTCGTCAAGCGCGCCTGCTTTCTGTCTCGCCCGGTGAGACGCCCAGGATGAAGCTTCCCACTCTGAAACGGCGAACCCCCGCGAAGCGCCGATCCGGTTCGCTGACCCGGCGGATGATCGTCATCGCCGGGGTCTGGATCGGGCTTCTGCTCGGCCTCGGCGCCTTCACCCTCGACCGGGTCCTGGTCTCCGCCATCACCGACAATTTCGACGCCCAGCTCGATTATGTGCTGACCTCGATGGTGGCCTCGTCCGAGATCGATCCCGACGGCCAGGTGATGTTCAACCGTCCGCCGGCCGACCAGCGCTTCCTCGAACCCTATTCGGGCCTCTACTGGCAGGTCACCGGCCACGGCTTCGAGCCCTTCACCTCCCGTTCCTTGTGGGACCGGCGGCTCGCGGTCGGGCCGCCGCATCGCGATACCGACGTCCATTATTACGACAGCGAGGAATTCCCGACCGAGACCCTCAGGGTCGCCGAGCGCGACATCCGGCTACCCGGATCGCCGGTGCGCTGGCGCTTCCAGCTCGCCCAGAGCCGCGACATATTGAACGAGCAGATCAGCGTTCTTCGAAAGACGATGGTCCGCTCCTTCGTCATCCTCGGGCTCGGGCTCATCATCCTCGCCGCGCTCCAGGCGATTTACGGCCTTTGGCCGCTCCGGCGGGTGAGGCGCGCGCTGGCGGCGATCCGGACCGGCGAGAAATCGCGGATCGAGGAAAGGCTTCCGCGCGAGATCGAGCCGCTGACCCGGGAGCTGAACGACTTGCTCGAGCATAACGAGGTCCAGGCGGAGGAGGCCCGGCGCCATGCCGGCAACCTCGCCCATGCCCTCAAGACCCCGCTGACGGTCGTCACCAACGCCGCCACCGCCAAAAGCCCGGACCTGGCGGAGACGGTAGTCCGCGAGGCGACGGTGATGCGCCGCCAGGTCGACCACCATCTCGCCCGCGCCCGGGCGATCGGCAGGCGATCGAGCGCCCAGGCCAGGGCCGAGGTGTGGCCGTCGCTGGAATCGGTCGAGCGCGCCGTCAGCCGCCTCTACGAGAACGTCACCATCGACGTCGCCGGCGACAAGGACGCGTCGGTGCGGGTCGAACGGCAGGACCTCGACGAGATGCTCGGCAATCTGATCGAGAATGCCGCCAAATATGGCGGCGGTCGGGTCTTCGTGACGGTCAAGACCACCTCCGAATGCGTCGAGATCGAGGTCGAGGACGACGGCACCGGAATCCCCGAGGCGGAACGGATCAGCATCTTCGATCGCGGCGCCCGGCTCGACACCGACAAGCCCGGAACCGGCCTCGGCCTCGCCATCGTCCGCGACGTCGCCATCATCTATGGCGGCTCGATCCGGCTCGAGGAAAGCGAGGATCTCGGCGGGCTTCTCGCGAGGCTGAGGCTGCCGCTCGCCCCCACCGCGTCACCCGCCATCCTCTGACCGCTTGCCTTTGGCCGTGCCTTCGCCCACAGGCGCGCGCAGATGACCGCCACCGTTCACCCGATCGGCGCCAACCGGACGCCGTCGCTCGATCCGATGCTCCAGCTGGTCGCGGCCGACCTCAACCAGGTCAATGCGGTCATCCTGGCCCGGATGAAGAGCGAGGTCGCCCTGATCCCGGAGCTTGCCGGTCACCTGATCGCCGGCGGCGGCAAGCGCATGCGGCCGATGCTGACCCTCGCTTCGTCCCGCTTGCTCGATTACCAGGGGACGAGGCAGCACAAGCTCGCCGCCGCGGTCGAGTTCATCCACACCGCCACCCTTCTCCACGACGACGTCGTCGACGGCTCCGGCCTTCGCCGCGGCCGGCGCACCGCCAACATCATCTGGGGCAATCCGGCGAGCGTCCTGGTCGGCGATTTCCTGTTCGCCCGGGCCTTCGAGCTGATGGTCGAGGACGGCAGCCTCAAGGTGCTCGGGATCCTTTCGCGGGCGTCGAGCACGATCGCCGAGGGCGAGGTCAACCAGCTCACCGCCCAGCGCCGGATCGAGACGAGCGAGGACCAGTATCTCGACATCATCACCGCCAAGACCGCGGCCTTGTTCGCCGCCGCCTGCCGGGTCTCGGCGGTCGTCGCCGAGCGCGAGGAAGCGATCGAGATGGCGCTCGACGCTTATGGCCGAAACCTCGGGATCGCCTTCCAGCTCGTCGACGACGCGATCGACTATGCCTCCGATTCGGCGACGATGGGCAAGGGCGTCGGCGACGATTTCCGAGACGGCAAGGTGACCCTGCCCGTCATCCTCGCTCATGCGCGCGGCAACGCCGCCGAACGGGCTTTCTGGAGGGACGCGATCGAGGGCCGGCGCACCAGCGACGAGGACCTCGCCTTCGCCAGCGGCCTTCTGCGCGGCTGCTCGGCGCTCGACGACACGCTCGAGCGCGCCCGCCACTACGGCCAGCGCGCGATCGACGCTCTCGGCCCGTTCGCGCCGAGCCGGGCCAAGGCAGCCCTCGTCGAGGCGGTCGAGTTCGCGATCCGCCGCGCTTATTGATGGCGCCGCTGTCGCGGAAGCACCCGGCCCGTCCTTTTTCGTCCCCGCCGCTGCGATGGCGGTGACCCATGGCTAGACGTTCCGACCTTCCGATCGACAGGGTGCTTCCGCAGCTCCTTGCCGCGCTTCGCGAAGGATCCAATGCGGTGCTCGTGGCGCCGCCCGGCGCCGGCAAGACCACCGCCGTCGCGCCCGCCTTGCTCGACGAGCCCTGGTGCAGCGGCGAGGTGCTTCTCCTGTCGCCGCGGCGGCTCGCGGCCCGGGCGGCGGCCGAGCGGATGGCGGAGCTGGCCGGAGAGCCGGTCGGCGGCACGATCGGCTATGCCACCAGGCTCGATTCCCGCCGTTCCGGGCGCACCCGGCTGACCGTCCTCACCGAAGGCATCTTCCTCAGCCGGATCCAGGCCGATCCGGAGCTAGCGGGCATTTCGGCGGTGCTTTTCGACGAGGTTCACGAGCGCAGCCTCGACAGCGATTTCGGGCTCGCGCTCGCGCTCGACGCCCAGGCCGAGCTTCGCCCCGACCTCCGCCTGCTCGCCATGTCGGCGACCCTCGACGGCGGCCGCTTCGCCACCCTGATGGGCGGTGCGCCGCTCATCGAGAGCGAGGGGCGGAGCCACGACATCGACCTGGTCCATCTCGGCCGCGATACCGTCCGGCCGATCGAGGAGGAGATGGCGGCCGCGATCCGCCGGGCACTGGTCGAAGCGCAGGGCGGGATCCTCGCCTTTCTTCCCGGAGTCGCGGAGATCGAGCGGACCGCGGACCGGCTCGACCGGCTTCCGCCCGACGTCGATCTTCACCGGCTCCATGGCAGCCTCGAGCCGGGCGAGCAGAGGGCGGCGATCGCCGCCGCCCCGCCTGGCCGACGCAAGATCGTGCTCGCGACCTCGATCGCCGAGACCAGCCTCACTCTCGACGGAGTCCGGATCGTCGTCGATTCAGGCCTCGCGCGGCGGCCCCGCTACGATCGGTCGGCGGGCCTGACCCGGCTGGTCACCGAAAAAGCGAGCCAGGCGGCGATCGCCCAGCGCGCCGGCCGCGCCGGCCGGCAGGCGCCGGGGACCGTCTATCGGCTGTGGGAGGAAGCGGCCGCGAAGGGCCTGCCGCGTTTCGACCCGCCCGAGATCGGCGAGGCCGATCTGTCGTCGCTCCTTCTCGATTGCGGGCTCTGGGGAGTCGCCGATCCGCGCCAGCTCAAATGGCTCGATCCGCCGCCCGCCGCCGCCATCGACGAAGGCCGAAAGCGCCTTCTTGCATTGGGGGCGATCGGCGAAGACGGGCGGCCGACGCCGCACGGGCGGTCCATTGCCAGGCTGCCGCTGCCGCCGCGCCTCGCCCACATGCTGATCGAGGCCGATTCCCGCGGCTGGGGGACGACGGCTGCCCACTGCGCCGTGCTCCTGTCCGAGCGCGGCCTGGGCGGGAGCGACGCCGATCTCGAGACCAGGCTCCGCCGCTGGCGGGGCGATCGCGGCCGCCGGGCGGAGGCGGCGCGGGGGCTGGCCAGGCGCTGGCTCGCGCTTCTTCCCGATCCCAAAGGCGGCGAAGGTCCGATCGGCGCCTGCATCGCTCTGGCCTTTCCCGACCGCGTCGCCCGCCGCCGCGGCTCCGACGGCGCCCACTGGATCAGCGTCGGCGGCCGCGGCTTCCGCCTCGACCCCGCTTCGCCTCTGGCGAGCCACTC
>CAMPIH010000167.1 GCA_946886275.1 uncultured Sphingosinicella sp. | reverse complement strand
CTCGAAATGGCGGCGACCGAGGAGATGCTCGACATCGCGCTTCGCCACCGGCCGCACGCCGCCTGCATCGTCCCCGAGAAACGCGAGGAGCGGACGACCGAAGGCGGGCTCGACGCGGCCGGGCAGCACAATCACCTCACTTATTATGTCGACCGTCTCGGAAGCGCGAACATCCGCGTCAGCCTGTTCATCGAGCCCGACCCTGCCCAGGTCGAGGCCGCGATCCGGCTCGGCGCTCCGGTCGTCGAATTCCATACCGGCCGCTACGCCCATCTCGACGGCGAGGCCCGGTCGGTGGAGCTTCGCCGGATCGCCGAAGCTGCCGCTCTGGCGGTGAAGAACGGGATCGAGCCCCATGCCGGTCATGGCCTCACCTTCGACAATGTCGCGCCGATCGCGGCGATCCCGCAGCTCAAGGAGCTCAATATCGGCCATTTCCTCGTCGGCGAGGCGATCTTCGCCGGCTTCGAGGCGAGCGTGGCACGGATGCGCGAGCTGATCGACGAGGCGCGCGGATGACGCCTTTCCGTTCCAGCACAGGCCTGGTGGAGCCGTCATGATCATCGGACTGGGCTCGGACCTGTGCAATATCGACCGGATCCAGAATTCGCTCGACCGTTTCGGCGACAGGTTCCTCGCCCGGGTGTTCACCGACGTCGAGCGGGCGAAGGCGGAAAGGCGCCCGTTCACCCGGGCCGGAACCCTCGCCAAGCGCTTCGCCGCCAAGGAGGCCTTTTCCAAGGCCGTCGGCACCGGCTTCAAGCGCGGCGTGTTCATGAAGGATATAGGAGTCGTCAACAAAGCTTCCGGCGAGCCGACCCTCCAGCTGAGCGGCGGCGCGAAGGAGAGGCTTGACGCAATGACCCCGCCGGGCCACGCCGCCCGAATTCACCTGACGATGACCGACGACCATCCCTTCGCCCTGGCCGTCGTCATCATCGAGTCCGTCCCCGAGGAGCAGCTCACTTGACCGACAGCGACCGCAACAAGGCGGCCGAAGCCGAGACCGAAATGGTCGCGCCGCCGACCTCGGCGGAGACCGCGCCGGCGACCAAGGGCACCGACTGGTGGGCCGAGATCAAGGCGATCTTCTGGCTGATCCTGGCCGTGCTCGCCTTTCACAGCTTCATCGCCAAGCCGTTCTACATCCCGTCGGAATCGATGATGCCGGTGCTCCTCAAGGGCGATCGGCTGGTGGTCAGCAAATATCCCTACGGCTGGTCCTGGGTTTCGCCGAGCTTCCACATCTTTCCGCGAACCGAAGGTCGGCTACTGGGCGACATGCCCGAGCGCGGCGACATCGTGATCGTCACTCCGCCGGGCCAGAGCTCCGACTATATCAAGCGCGTGATCGGGCTTCCCGGCGACACGATCGAGCTCATCCAGGGCCAGGTCTATCTCAACGGGCGGCCGCTGCGCCGCGAGGAACGGCCGCCGACCCTGTTTCCGATCGACGAGAACCTGCCCTGCAGCTCGGACGGCGATTTCGGCAATTTCCGGACCCGAGGCGCCGATGGCCAGGCCTATTGCCGGATGCCGGTGTTCCGTGAATATCTGCCCAATGGCCGCTATTACGACACGATCGACGTCGGCTACGTGCCTCAGGCCGACGATTTCGCCCGGATCACCATCCCCGAAGGCCATGTCTTCCTGATGGGCGACAATCGCGATCACAGCGCCGACAGCCGGTTCCCGGCCGGCGGACCGAATGGCGGCCTCGGCGGACCGGTGCCCTGGGAGAATCTCGGCGGCCGAGCCGAATTCATCACCTTCTCGCTCGACGGCAGCTCGTCCTATCTCAACCCGATCAGCTGGTTCACCGCCCTTCGCGGCGGGCGCGCCGGATCCTCTCTTCGTCCAGCCGAAGCGGCTCCGGCCGAGGGGAGCCCAACCGAGGCGGGCGCCCGGTGAGCGAGGCGGCGGGCCGAGGCCATGTCGAGCGGCCCGGCCCGGCGGAGCTTCGCGATCCGCTGATCCGCCACGAGCTGAAGCGGGCGAGCGTCTGGTTCGGCCTCGGGCTCGCCATCCTGGCGATCATGTTCCTCGCCCAGCCTTTGCTCCTGATCCTCGGCGGGATCGTCTTCGCGGCGACCCTCGACGGCGGCGTCCGGCTGCTCGCCCGGGTGCTTCCGATCGGCCGGGGCTGGCGGCTGCTGATCGTCACCATCATCGCTTTGGCCTTCATCGCCGGAACGATCTGGCTTGCAGGGGTCCAGCTGACCAACCAGGCGGCGGCGCTTCGCAACACCCTCACTGCCCAGATCAACAGCCTGCTGGATTGGGCCGCGACCTTCGGTCTGGGAGTCGAATCCGTCCAGCCGCAGCAATTGTTCGAGCAGGCGATGAGCTCGATCGGAAGGCTGACCTCGGCCGTCAGCACCGTCCTGGGCGGCCTCACCAGCCTGGTGATGATCATCGTCATCGGCCTGTTCATCGCGGTCGAGCCGAGGATCTACGAACGCGGAATCGCCTGGATGCTTCCGATCGAGAATCGGGAGCGTTTCTACCGGACCTCGGAACGGATGGGCTTCACGCTTCGCCGGCTGATGGCGGGGCGGCTGCTGGGCATGGCGGTCGAGGGCGTCGGCACCTGGCTGCTGTTGTGGATCGGCGGCGTGCCGATGGCGGCCCTGCTTGGCCTGCTCACCGGAATCCTCGCTTTCCTTCCCAATATCGGCGCGATCCTCTCGGGGATGCTGATCATCCTGGTCGGCTTCAGCGCCGGCGTCGAAACCGGTCTTTGGGCGATCGCCGTCTATGCCATCGTCCAGGTCGTCGACGGCTATCTCATCGTGCCTTACGTCGCCCGGAAGACGGTCGATCTCGCGCCGGCGCTGGTGCTCGGCGCCCAGCTCATCTTCGGCGCCTTGTTCGGGATCCTCGGCCTCGCTCTGGCCGATCCGATCGTCGCCATGATCAAGGCCGCGCTCGAGCAGAAGTCAGAGGATGACGAGGACCGGGCCGAAGCGGAAATCGAGCCCGCGCCGGCGCCGGCCTAGAAGGCAGTCAGGTGGGCTGAGGTCACCCGAACCGCTTGAAGATCATTGCGCGCCTGGCGGCGGACCGGCCTCGGCGGGTGCGCCCTCGGGACCGCCACCGGGGGCGCCTTCCGCGCCTTCGCCACTCTGCATCATCTGCTGCATCTGCTGCATTCGCTGCATCTGGAGCATCGGCGCCATGCCTTCGGCGACCTGGATGACCTGGATCTCGAAGACGAGCGTGTCCTCGGCGGTGAACGGCGTGCCGGGGCGGAGCGGCCCCTGCTCATGCGTGCCAGGGGGGAGCCAGAGCAGATAGGAGCCGCCGGAACGCATCTTCTGGAGCGCCTCGCCGAAGCCCGGATAGACCATCGAGGTCGTGGCGACGAACGGCTGGCCGGTCTGGTCGCTGTCCTGGATGACCTCGCTGTCGAGGCTGTTCACGTGAAGCTTGTAGCGAAGGGCGACCGCGTCGTTGGGGGTGACGGTGGGGCCGGAGCCCTCCTCGAGCACCCGGTAGCGGACACCGGATTCGGTCGTGATGACCTGCTGGCCCTGTGTCCCGTACCAGGCGAAGGCGATCGCCGCTGCCGTCAGGACGAGAAGCGCGATCCAGAGCTTCAACACGGAGCCCTTGGCGATCGGGCGAATCGGCACTGCGGTCACGGTCATGGATAGGCCCCCAAAATGAAACAGGCGGCTGATCTACAGCCGCCCGTTCATGATTCCAAGCGATGAAGCCGCTTCGATCGTCCTAGCGGACGCCGTCGCGCTCCGCCCGCTTGCGCTCGAGCTTGCGGGCCCGGCGGATCGCCGCGGCGCGCTCGCGGGCGCGCTTCTCGGACGGCTTCTCATAGTGACGGCGAAGCTTCATCTCGCGGTAGACGCCCTCGCGCTGCAGCTTCTTCTTCAGGGCGCGCAGCGCCTGGTCGACATTGTTATCGCGAACCATGATTTGCATAAATGCTCGCCACTCTTCCTTTTTCTGGACCGTTGAGACCTTGCCGCGCCCGATAGAGAGCCCCGGTCAAGGAATGATTTATAGCATAAAAATAGCTTCGCCGCGAAGCACTTCCCCCGCGGCGTCGGCCGGCGCGTTAGCAGGGGAAGCGATTCGTGGCAAGGCCGTGCGTGCTCAGCCGCGAGCGGCGCGGCGCGGGCCGCCCCTGCCCATCGGCTTCACCGTCGAAGCGAATCGACCGCGCTGCTGAGGCCGGCCGTAATGCCGGCGCTCCTCGTGGCGCGGCTCGGGCCGGTCCGCGGCGACCGGAGCACGGGTCGATTTGACCCGAAGCGCCTCGGCGACGAAGTTCTGCGGAAGCGGCGCGATCTCGATCTTCTGACGGGTCAGCTTCTCGATGTCGCGCAGATAGGCCCGCTCGTCCTCGGCGCAATAGGCGATCGCCACGCCCGCCGCTCCGGCGCGCGCGGTGCGGCCGATCCGGTGAACATATTGCTCGGCCACGTTGGGCAGCTCGAAGTTGATGACGTGGCTGACCCCGGAAACGTCGATCCCGCGGGCGGCGATGTCGGTCGCCACCAGGATCCGGATCTCGCCCGAGCGGAACGCCGCAAGCGCCTTCTCGCGCTGAGGCTGGCTCTTGTTGCCGTGGATCGCGGCGGCGGCGATGCCGTTCCCGCCGAGAAGCTTCACGACCCGATCGGCGCCATGCTTGGTCCGGGTGAAGATCAGCACCCGTTCCATGTTGCCGCGCTCGGAAAAGCCGGCCCGGAGCATGATCGTCAGGAGCGCCTGCTTCTCCGATTGCTGGACGAAGCTGACAAACTGATCGACGCGCTCGGCGGTGGTCGCCGCCGGCGCCACCCGCACTTCGGCGGGATCAGTCAGGAACTTGTCGGCCAGCTCCTTGATCGCCTTCGGCATGGTCGCCGAGAAGAACAGGGTCT
>CAMPIH010000166.1 GCA_946886275.1 uncultured Sphingosinicella sp. | reverse complement strand
GAGCTGAAGACCAAGCCGACCCAGCACAGCGTGCGCGAGCTCACCAGCCTCGGCATCCAGCCGGAAATCATCGTCACGCGATGCGATCGGCCGCTCCCCGAGAGCGACCGCGATAAGATCGCGCTGTTCTGCAACGTTCGCCGGGAGGCCGTCGTCCCCGCGCTCGACGCCAAGAGCATCTACGCCGTTCCAGCCCAATATCACGAAGCCGGCCTCGACGCCGAGGTGCTGAACGCCTTCGGAATCGCCGATGCGCCCGAACCGAGCATGGCCCGGTGGGAGGACGTCCTCGACCGTCTGTTCAATCCCGAAGGCGAGGTCACGATCGGCGTCGTCGGGAAATATGTCGGGCTTCAGGACGCTTATAAGAGCCTCACCGAAGCTCTGGTCCATGGCGGACTCGCCAACCGGGTCAAGGTCAACATTCGATGGCTCGACGCCGAATTGTTCGAGCATCCCGATGCCGAGGTCGCGGCCACCCTCGAGCCCTGCCACGGGATTCTCGTCCCCGGCGGCTTCGGCGAGCGCGGCACCGAGGGCAAGATCGCCAGCGTCCATTTCGCCCGGGAGCGGCGGGTCCCCTATTTCGGCATCTGCCTGGGCATGCAGATGGCCTGCATCGAGGCGGCCAGGCACACTGCTGGAATCGAAGGCGCGGGGAGCAGCGAGTTCGGCGACACCGAGGAGCCCGTCGTCGGCCTCATCACCGAATGGATGAGCGAGGAGGGGCTTCAGCGGCGCGAGGCCAATGGCGATCTCGGCGGCACGATGCGGCTCGGCGCCTATGAGGCGAAGCTTGCCGGCAACAGCGTCGTTCGAACCATCTACGGCACCGACACGATCAGCGAGCGCCACCGTCACCGCTACGAGGTCAACGTCCATTACAAGGAAAGGCTGGAGCAAGGCGGCCTCGTCTTTTCCGGAATGAGCCCCGACGGCGAGCTGCCCGAGATCATCGAGCGCCCGGACCATCCCTGGTTCATCGGAGTCCAGTTCCACCCCGAGCTCAAGTCGAAGCCGTTCGACCCGCATCCGCTGTTCGCGTCGTTCATCGAGGCGGCGGTGAAGCAGAGCCGCCTCGTCTAGAAGCGGGGCCCCTATGTGTGCGTGTGGGCCGTCCTTCCGCATTCTTGACGGTGGGCAGCCAAGCCATTGTCAAAGGCTCGATTTTCTGCGCACCTCGGGCCGATGATCCTCTCATCCTTTCTCGGCCTCGTGCTTCTCGCCCAGGCCGCCGCCGCCTCTCCCGAGCAATTCTTCGTCGGCCGAACCCAGGGAGAAGGCACGGTCCGGGTGATGCTTTCCGGAAGTCACGCGGTTCGCGTCCACAGCCGCGGTCGAATGGACGCCGCCGGCGCCCTCGTCCTCGACCAGCGGGTGGAGGAGGAAGGGAAGCCGGCGCGCGATCGCCGCTGGCGCCTCGTTCGTGCGGGGCCGAACCGAATCACCGGCACCCTCAGCGACGCACGGGGCCCCGTGACCGGCGACATCGACGGTAACGTCCTCCACCTTCGCTATCGAAGCCGCGAAGGACCTTCGGTCGAGCAGTGGATCACGTTCCAGCCCGGGGGGCGCACCGCCAGCAACAGGATGACCTTCAAGCGCTTCGGACTGACCGTGGCGACGGTCGATGAAGTGATCCGAAGGGCGGATTGATCCGCAGGCGAGTCGTCCAGACTCGACCGACGGCGACCTGATCGTGAAGGCGTTTGGAAGAGGCGGCCGGGAACGATGCTCATCATCCAGCATATCTGGACGAAGTGGACGAAGCGCTCCCGCGGAGCGGATTCACCCGTTCAGCGGCCGCGAATGGGCGATGCCTATCCGCTTCCGCTGGTCACGGAGGCCGACGGAGTCGTCCGGCACGAAATCCGGGCCCTCGAACGGGAGAATTTCGACCTCGTCGAGGAATCAGGCCCGGTCAGCCGCGATGAATGGGAGCGCCTTCAACCCTATCGGGACAACGCGCTCGACTGGCGCTGGTGGGGAGACCGGGCCGACATCATCCTTCGCAAGCCGTCCGAACATCGACAGCAGACGAAATGGCCTGCCTTTCTGCCGACGCCGCTGTTCATCCTGCAGGAAGGGGAGACGGCACGGATCGAATGGAACGGGAGATTCGTCTCTTCGATGTCGGGCCACAACCGGTCGACCTATTACGAGCAGCACCTCTACTGGCTGGCCGTGACAAGCGAGCCCCGGGAGCGGCTGTTCCTCGATGCCGATCCGAAAAAGTCGATCGACCTGCGCACCGAGATCTACTGAACCGCGGCCGGGCCGGGGCCCGACGACACGCGCGCGGTCAGGCGGGGCCGGCGGCGTCCATCCAGGGCGGGTTGGGGATCTCCTCGGTCGCCTGGAACAGATAGCGCGACCAGCGCTCCGAAAGATCGTCGAAATAGGGATCGTCCTCCTCGATCCGGCGGGTCAGCAGGGGCGCCTGGCGATCGCGCGGCATGACGACGAGATCGAGCGGGCGAGCGACGCCGAGATTCGATCGCATCGCGCTGTCGAACGACAGAAAGCCGAACTTCATCGCCTCGTGGAGCGGAGTCGCATAGGTGAGCCCACGGTCGAGGATCGGCTTGCCATATTTGGTCTCGCCGATCTGCAGGAAGGGGACCTCAGGCGTGCATTCGATGAAATTGCCGGCGCTGTAGATCAGGAAGAGGGAAGGGGGACCGGTCCCGATCCTGCCGCCGAGCAGAAGCGACACCCAGCTTTCGATGTTGATCGCCCGAAGCGCCTGGCCGACCGTGGCATTGGCCATCTGGATCGCTTCGCCGACCAGTTGGGCCGCGCGGAACATCGAGGAACAGTCGGCGAGGGTGCGGTTCAGCTCGCCTGGCGGAATGTCGCCCGGAGTGCCGCTGCTTCCGGGTGGAGGCAGGCCTTCCTGGAGCAGTCCGATCACCGACTGGCTCATCGACAGGCTGCCGGCGGTGCAGGCGAAGATTTTGCGATTGGGCTCGTCGGCGAGCGTGTGAAGCTTCTTGAAGGACGAGAAATTGTCGACTCCGGCATTGGTGCGCGTGTCGGCGATCATGATCAGGCCCGCATCGAGCATCATGCCGAGGCAATAGGTCATCGCCGGGCAAACTAGCCGCAATCCCGATTGTTTCCCACCTTCGCGAATCGGTTGAGCGCAAGGCGATATCGTTTCGCCACGGAGACGAGCGCAGCGGCGCCACGGAGCGGAACGCGGCGCTCGGGCTGGACGTTCTTCCATCGTGTCAAATCCGGCACTTTGAGAGGAGATTTCACGTGCAGGAACGCAACGATCAGAACCGCGACCGGCAACGGCAACAGGACCAGAGCGGCGGGCGCGACCGTCAGCAACAGCAGCAGGGCGGTCAGGACCGTCAGCAGCAACAGCAGGGCGGCCAGGGCCAGCAGGGCTCAGAGCGCCAGCAGCAGCAGGGCGGTCAGGGCCAGCAGGGCCGCGAGCGCCAGCAGCAGCAGGAAAATGAAGGCGGATCGAGGCAGCAGGGCGGCCAGTCCGATTTCGAGCGTGAAGGCCGCAGTGGCATGAGCGGCGGCCAGGGTGGCCAGCAGCAGGGCGGCCAGGGCCAGTCCGGTTTCGAACGCGAACGCGAAGGCGGCGGGATGAGCGGCGGCCAGGGTGGCCAGCAGGACCGTCAGCAGCAGCAGTCCGAGCCGGGACGTCAGGGCGGTCTTGGCGGAAGCCAGGGCGCCGAGCCGAGAAGGGAGAAGGACAGCGATCAGCAGCGCTGATTGCGATCCGGTATCGAAAAGGAGAGGGCCGCGTCTTCGGGCGCGGCCCTTTTCATGTCCCCGGCTGTTCCGGCGCTATTTGGCGGCGAACTGGCCGGTCTCGGCGCCGAAATGCTCGCGCGCATAAGTCCGGGCTGCGTGAGCGCTCCGGAAATCTTCCTGTACCGGGGTCGCCGTCACCAGCGGATAGCCCTGGCTGTTGTAGCGGGTTTCGCGAACGGTCAGGCGGAACCGCCCGTCATCGCCCTTCGCGATCAGATAGGGTTTGGGAATCTCTCTCGACATTTGATGGTCTCCGAAAATGCAAAGACCCTCCTCCGCGGACGGAAGAGGGCCGGTGGTTATCCCAGCAGCTCGGCGACGATGCGCCTGAGCTCGAAGCTGGAAAGGGTGGGTGCGCGACGTTCGCCGGACCCGTCCGAAAGCAAGGCCTTCGGTAGGTGAAGCTTGGGCCGCGTCGACCCGATCGTCTCTATGTTCATTTCACTCTCTGGCGGAATTTTCCGCCGTTTCATCAATCGTCATCATGTTTCGGCTCAACGCCGGAACTGCCCGCGTCGCGGGCCTCCGGTCGGGCCGCCGGGAGTCTTTTCCCGGAAAATGATCCTGCCTTTCGACAGATCATAGGGCGTCATTTCGACGTGGACCCGGTCGCCCACCACCGACTTGATGCGGAAACGCCGCATCTTGCCGGCGGTGTAGGCGATGATCCGATGCTCGTTGTCGAGCATGACGCCAAAGCGGCCGTCGGGGTAGATCTCGTCGATCAGCCCTTCGACGACCAGCAGTGCCTCCTTCGCCACGCTTTAGGAAGCGTCGCTCAGATTGCTGGCCGAAACCTTGCCGTCACGGCCGGTCTCGAGCTCGTAGCTCAGCTTCTGGCCTTCGCGCAGGCTGGACATTCCGGCCCGCTCGACGGCGCTGATGTGGACGAAGGCGTCCTTGCCGCCGGCTTCGTTGGTGATGAAGCCGTAACCGCGGTCGGTATTGAAGAATTTAACGGTACCGATAGCCATGATCGGATCCTTTCATGCAAAAAATGCCCGCGCGCGAACGGCGCGGCGGGGCCGGTGTAGCTCGAAAGGGAAAAGAGAAGCCCGAAGGCGTCAGTCTCGCTCGCAGGCGACGTCAGCCAGAGCGATATAGGGGGGTAGCCGTTAATTTACAATGCGGGAAATCTGAACGGGG
>CAMPIH010000165.1 GCA_946886275.1 uncultured Sphingosinicella sp. | reverse complement strand
TCCGTCACGCCCGAGATGGAACGCGAATATGAGCAGATCGAGGCCCATCTGAAGCAGGAGGCGCGGAGCGCCGGCACCGGCGGGATCGGCTTCATTCAGCCGGGAATGCTCATTCCGCGGGGGCCGAAGGGCTGAATCGAAGCCAGGTCCAGATCGCCAGAACGAGCATCAGGGCGGCGGTGACGAGGAAAGGCAGAGCAAGGCTCATCATGTAGAGCCCGACCCCGGCGGCCGGCCCGGCGACGAAGGCGACCCCGTTGACCGACGTCACCTGGCCGGCGACCTCGTTCTGCTCGTCAGGGCCGACCGCGAGCGAGGCGCCGCTGGTGAAGCCGGGCCGGAACAGGCCGAATCCCAGCGACGCCAGAGCGAAGCCCAGGGTCAGGCCATAGACGCCGCTGGCGAGGCCGGTCATCGCCGAGCCCGCCGCCGCGACGAGCGCTCCCCACAGGATGAGCTGCCGAGGATCGAGACCGAGCCTGGGGATCAGCCACCATTGGGCGAACAGCGAGGCCGCCGCGCCCGCGATCAGGACGATGGCGATCCATTGCTGCGCCTGGTCGAGCGACAGCGACAGCCGGTCGATGACGAGGAAGCCGATCACGCCGAGCAGCACGGCATGGCCGTGGCCGCCGGCGATCCCGATCAGGTGCCAGGGCAGGACTCTCCTGTCGCGCCAGCTCAGCGACGCGGGAACCGATTCCTCCGGCGCAGGCTCGGCGCCGCCGCCGCCGATCGCCGGATAGGCGACGATCCGTCCTTTCGCCTCGCTTCGCGGCGTATCGTCGGGAAGCTTGAGGACGAGCAGGGCCAGCACCACCGCCCCGATCAGGGCGAAGGCGAACAAGGGCGCGGAAAGCCCGAGCGGCGGGAAGATGAAGAGAGGCGCGATCGCCGGGCCGATGATCGTTCCGAGCCCGAACGAGGAGGCGATGGCGGCGAGCGCGTTCGTCCGGTCGGCGCCGACGGTACGGGCGGCGACATAGGCCTGGACCGCCGGCGGCGAGGCCGAGCCGAAGGCGCCGTAGATGGTTCGGCCAAGCATGAAGATCGTGAACACGATCATCCCGCCGGCATAGCCGGCAAGGCCGACCGCGAGAGCGCCGCCGCAGACCAGCATCGAGGCGATGAAGCCGTAGAGGCCGAGCCGCATCAGCGCCCGCCGCCCTCGGCGGTCGGCACGGTGCGCCCAGACCGGTGCCAGGACCACCCAGACGATCGCCGAAAGGCTGAACGCGATCGCGACCCAGATATCGGCGACCTCGAGCTGCCGGCCGATCGCCGGGAGCAGCGACTGCATCGCCGTATTGCCGGCCGCGGCGACCAGCATGACCGAGAACAGCAAGGCGAATCGCCCGCGCGAAAGACCGAAGCCGTTCACGAAGCGAGACTTTCCGGGGACGGGCCGATCCGAACGCACATCATTTCGCGGAGCTTTTCCTCTGTCCCCGGGGTTGAACTGCAGAAGCGGAAAGGGGTGCCTTCAGGCGAACCGGCCTTGCCATTGCGGCCGCGATTTGCCAACGCACCACCTTCCCGAAAAAGCGAGTGGAACACGGCATGTCGGCATCTTGGAACGAAGCGCGCAGAGAAGGACGTCTGACGCGTCGGGCGGGCGGGGGCCCGCTTTGGCAGTTCCTCCGCGGTTTCATCAAGCATCCGGTGATGGTGGGATCCGTGATCCCGTCGTCGAAAGTGCTGATCGACAAGATGCTCGCTCCGGTCGACTGGGCGAATTGCAAATTGTTCGTCGAATATGGCCCTGGGGTGGGCACCTTCACCGAGCATGTGCTCCAGCGGATGGCACCGGACGCCACCCTGATCGCGATCGACACCAACGCCGATTTCACCCATTATCTGCGCCGCAAGTTCAGCGACAGCCGCCTGTTCGCGGTCACCGGATCGGCGGCCGACGTTCGCCAGATCATCGAGGATTGCGGCTTCAAGGAGGCCGATTACATCCTGTCGGGCCTCCCCTTCTCGACCCTCCCGCCGGGCATCGGACCCAAGATCGCGGAGGAAACGGCGGCTGCGCTCAGGCCCGGCGGCTGCTTCCTCGTCTATCAATTCTCGCCGAAGGTCCGCGATTTCCTGGTGCCCTATTTCGACCGGATTGAACGCGGCTTCGAGTGGATCAACATCCCTCCGGCGCAGCTCTTCTGGGCCTATCGCGACTGAACGATCCGGCCCTCACGGGCCGAGCCGCCGGCCGAAATTGAGCCGGCGCGCCAGATTATAGTCCGCCGTCGCCATCACGAAGAAGCCGAAGCCCCAGCGCAGACGGTTCAGGAAGGTCATGTTGGCGCGATGCTCCTTCGGGAGGATCCGCCGGCTGTCCGCCACCTCTCCCTCGATGAAGCGCTCGATCATGGCCGCGAACTTCGGATCGTCGACTCGAAGCATCATCTCCAGGTTCAGATAAAGGCTTCGAAGGTCGAAATTGGCCGATCCGATATGGACGACGCCGTCGATCATGATGAGCTTCATGTGAAGCTTGGTCGGCTGATATTCGTAGATCTGGATGCCGCGCTTCAAGGCCCGCCAATAGGAGAATCGCGCCGCCCACAAGGTCGTCCTGAGGTCCGATTTGCCGGCCGTGACGAGCCTGACCCGGCCGCGCCGGGCGACTCCGTAGAGCCGCCTCAGCATCGACAGGCTCGGGACGAAATAGGCCATCACCATGTCGACCTTGCCGGCCCGAAGCATGTCGCGCTTCACCGATCTCGCCCACGGGCTGAGCCGCCGGGTCGGGCCGCCGAACAGCCAGTGGAGCCGGTCATATTGAACGCTGTGCTTGCTCAACATCCGCCTCAGCGCCCGGATCGAGGCCCCTTCATTTTCGGCCCAGGCGAACATGTCGTCGAAATAGCCGGCAAGGCAGGCGACGCTCGGCCCTTCCACCTCGAGCCCGAGGTCGCGCCACGCACCTGATTCGATCGTTCCGAAATATTCGTCGCCGATGTTGAAGCCGCCGACGATGGCCTTGCGGCCGTCGGCGAGCGCCAGCTTCTGGTGGTTGCGAAGCAGATAGCGCCGTCCCCAGCGCGGCACGAACCGGCAGAAACTCGCATCGGCATCGCTCAAGGACTTGAAGAAGACGGGGGTTGCCGCCGACGCGCCGAAGCCGTCGAGAAGCATCGACACCTTCACCCCGCGCTTCGCCGCTGCCACCAGCGCGTCGCGCACGCGCTGGCCGGTCTCGTCGTTCAGCCAGATATAATAGAGGATCCGAAGCGATTCCTGAGCGCCGTCGATCAATGCGATCAGGGCTTCGAGCCGCTTCGGCCCGTCCGGCAGCAAGGTCAGCCGATTCCCCGCCACGTCGATCGGCGCGATCTCTTCGTCCTGAATCCCCATCACTGTCCCGACTAGACGGAGCTTCAGGCGCTGGGAAGGCGGCAGCTTCCGCCTTTCGAATGCCATGCTAGAGCGAAAAGGTGCACGTCTCCCGCCTCTCGCTCGCGGATTTCCGTTCCTATGCCGACGCGGTGCTCGCGCCCGGCGAGGGCTTCGTCATCCTCACCGGCGATAATGGCGCGGGCAAGACCAACCTGCTCGAGGCGGTGTCGCTGCTCGTGCCCGGCCGCGGCCTGAGGGGCGCCAGCCTGTCGGACATGGCGCGGCATGGCGGCTCCGGCGGCTTCTCCGTCGCCGCGAGGCTGGACGGGCTCGAGATCGGCACCGGCACCCTCCCGGCCGCTCCTGAACGGCGCCAGGTCAGGATCAACGGCGCTGCGGCGGCCGCGAACAGCCTTTCCGAATGGCTGGCGGTGCTCTGGCTGACGCCGGCGATGGATCGGCTGTTCGCGGATCCGGCGTCCGGCCGCCGCCGATTCCTCGATCGGCTGGTTCTCGCCCTCCATCCCGACCATGCCGGCCACAGCTCGCGCTACGAAGCCGCGATGCGGGCCCGAAACAAGCTTCTCGCCGGCGAGACCGAGCCCGATCCCGACTGGCTCGCTGCGCTCGAGGCGCGAATGGCCGATCATGGGGCGCGGCTGGCGGAGAACCGGGTCGCGACCGTCGCCGAGCTTGCCGAGTTGATCGGCCGCCAGCCGGAAGGGGCGTTTGCCCGCGCCGGGCTGGCGCTTGACGGGTGGCGACCGCAGGGCGCGGCCGAGCTCACCGAGGCGCTTCACCGCGGGCGGTCGGGCGACAGAGCGGCGGGACGCACCTTGACCGGCCCCCACCGGACCGACCTTGCCGTCACCCATGTCGGCAAGAACCAGCCTGCCGCCTTATGCTCGACCGGGGAGCAGAAGGCGCTCCTGATCGGTCTCGTCCTCGCCCATGCCGAGCTCGTCTCCGATCGCACCGGTCGGCGGCCGATCCTGCTTCTCGACGAGATTGCGGCGCACCTCGATCCGTCGCGCCGGTCGGCGCTTTTCGAGCGCCTGGGCGGCAGCGGCGGCCAGGTCTGGATGACCGGAACCGAGCCTGGACTCTTCGCCGGAACGGGCAGTGACGCGAGCTGGTTCGAAATCGCCGGCGGAGCCGTCAGGAATCGCTGAATCCTGCCGTTTTTCCTTGGGTTTCCTCTCTCAAGACCCTATATCCTGATCATGACATCCTCCCCCAATGACAGCAGCTACGGCGCCGATTCCATCAAGGTGCTGAAAGGGCTCGACGCGGTCCGCAAGCGGCCCGGAATGTATATCGGCGACACCGACGACGGATCGGGCCTCCACCACATGGTGTTCGAGGTTTCGGACAATGCCATCGACGAGGCGCTGGCCGGTCATTGCGACCGGATCCTGATCACCCTCAACCCCGACGGATCCTGCTCGGTGGAGGATAATGGCCGAGGCATTCCGGTCGGAATCCACGCCGAGGAAGGCGTTTCCGCGGCCGAGGTCATCATGACCCAGCTCCATGCCGGCGGGAAGTTCGAGAACACGTCGGACGACAATGCCTACAAGGTGTCGGGAGGCCTTCACG
>CAMPIH010000164.1 GCA_946886275.1 uncultured Sphingosinicella sp. | reverse complement strand
AAAAGACGCAGGAGATCAAGGAGATCAAGATGCGTCCGAACATCGACGACCATGATTATGGCGTGAAGATGCGCAAGATCCACGAGTTCATCGAAGAGGGTGACAAGGTGAAGGTCACCCTGCGCTTCCGCGGCCGCGAGCTTGCCCACGGCCAGCTCGGAATGCAGCTTCTCCAGCGGGTTCAGGGCGACGTCGCCGAGATCGCCAAGGTCGAGCAGCATCCGCGGATGGAAGGCCGGCAGATGCTGATGGTGCTCGCGCCCAAATAGCGTCACCCGGCGCGCCGACGGGCCGCCGCTGCGCGAACCTCAGCTTTCCGTAGCGGCACCCGTTTCGCGTCCGTTTCAACTCGCAACCAATCTGTTGCGGAAAAGCAATAAACCCGCTGAAAGCTACGGGAAACTGCGGTTTTTAAGCTGGCGGTAAAGCCACATTCGCGATAGCCCTTGCCCAAACAAAGACAATTTGGGAGGGGATCATGAAGAAGAGCTTTTGGCTGCTGTCCGCCGGCATCGTCGCTTTTACCGGCCCGGCCTTCGCGCAGGACACCGCCGCCCCCAATCCGGCGACGACCAACCAGACCGGCACGGAGCAGGCCGCCGTCGACGAAAATGCCGACGACGACGCCATCGTCATCACCGCCCAGGGCCGTAACCAGCTTCTCCAGGACGTGCCGCTCGCGGTCCAGGCGGTCGGCGCCGAGCAGCTCCAGAACAGCGGCGCTTCGGACATCCGCGCGCTCAACCAGCTCGCCCCCTCGCTGCTCGTCTCCTCGACCGGCACCGAGGCGAACGGTTCGGCCCGAATCCGCGGCATCGGCACCGTCGGCGACAATCCCGGCCTTGAAAGCTCGGTCGCCGTCTTCGTCGACGGAGTCTATCGCTCCCGCTCCGGAATCGGCCTCAACGAGATGGGCGAGATCGAGCGTGTCGAGGTGCTTCGCGGACCGCAGGGCACCTTGTTCGGCCGCAACGCTTCGGCCGGCCTGATCCACATCATCAGCCGCCGTCCCAATCTCAACGAGTTCGAAGGCTTCGGCGCCCTTACCTACGGCAATTACGATCACATCCGCGCCGAAGGCGCGGTTTCGGGACCGATCGGCGACAGCGGCTTCGGCTATCGGGTCGACGGCGTCTATGTCCGCCGCGACGGCTTCTACAACGACGTCAACAACGACACCGACGTCAACGACCGCGACCGCTATTTCGTCCGCGGCCAGCTTCTGTGGGAGCCGAACGACGCCCTCTCCCTTCGCCTGATCGGCGACTATACGAAGCGCGACGAAGCCTGTTGCGCCGCCGTCTATCTCGATCGCGACTTCAACCCGCTGATCGGCAACCTCAATGAGCCGGCGGTCCCGCTCAACAGCCCCACCGGCAACAACATCATCAACGTTCTACGCGATCTCGGCACGCCGATGATCGCGTTCAACGATCCGTTCAGCCGCGACATCTACGTCAATGCCGGCCGAAGCTATGGCGGCGAGACCGAGGACATGGGCGTCTCGCTCCAGGCCGACTGGGACCTGGGCGGCGCCACCTTGACCTCGATCACCGCCTTCCGCGACTATGACAGCGACCAGGGCGGCGACATCGATTATGGCCCGGTCGACATCCTCTACCGTGACGCGGACGGCAATTCGGCGCGTCAATTCCAGACGTTCAGCCAGGAACTGAGGCTCCAGGGCACAGCCTTCGACGGCATGCTCGACTGGCTGGTCGGCGGCTATTTCGCCGACGAGGACCTCACCGTCACCGACAATCTGCGCTTCGGCAACCAATATGGCCGCTTCGCCACCTGCCGAATCGTATCAGGTTCAGCGCTGGCGCCGCTCTACTCGCCGGGGTCGCCGGGATGTCTCGCGGCCCGGCCCGCTTTGTTCGGCGCCGCGTCTCCACTCGTTTACGCGGCCTTTGACCGGCTGGACTCGGTCAACGATCGCGGAAGCACCCTCGACCGCTACAACCAGAACAGCCGCAACTGGGCGCTGTTCACTCACAATATCGTCCATATCACGGACGAGCTCGCGCTCACTTTGGGGGCCCGTTACACCAACGAGCGCAAGCGTCTTGATGTCACCTTTGGCAACGACAATGTCGCCTGCCCCGCGCAGCAGGCTGCGTTGGTGCCGTTCCTCACCAATCCGGGCCTGGCCGCGATTGCGGGCGGCCTGATCGGCCTTACCTGCCAGGGCAACAGCACCGCCGAGTTGAACGGCGTGTCGATCAACGATCGTCGGAGCGAGAGCGAGTGGACCGGCACCGGAGTCCTCTCCTACCAGCCGACCAGCGACTGGCTTTTCTATGCGAGCTATTCGCGCGGCTACAAGGCGGGCGGCTTCAACCTGGACCGTTCGGCCCTGAAATCGCCGATCCTGCCCTTCGCACTGACCCCGGGCGGGGCCCAGGCGCTGGTCGGCAATCTCCAGTTCGATCCCGAGATCAACAATGCCTATGAGCTTGGAGCCAAATATTCGCGCGGCCCGATCACGCTCAACGCCGTCCTGTTCCGCCAGGAGTTCCGCAACTTCCAGCTGAACACCTTCAACGGCACCGTCTTCATCGTCCAGACGATCAACGGCTGCGAGAATGATCTGGGCGGCGCGGACCGCGATCTCAGCCTCGCCACCGGCGCCTGCGATCCCGATGCCGTCGGCTGGGGCGTCCGTTCCGAGGGCGTCGAGCTCGAGGCGGCGTTCCGGGTCGAGCGTGACATCAACCTGACGGCGGGCCTGACTCTCGCCGACACCGAATATCGCGAGAATCTCGTCGGCAACCGGTTCGGCGCCCCGCTCGATCCGGCGCTCCGGCAGCTCCCGGGCGACAATCTTTCGAATGCGCCGAAGCTGGTCTTCACCGGATCGTTCGCCTGGACGCCGCCGATCGGCAATAGCGGGCTGTCAGGGCTGTTCTACGTCGATACCCGAGTCACGGACGACTATAATACCGGTTCCGATCTGTTCCCGCAGAAGGAACAGGACAGCTACGCCATCGTCAATGCGAGGATCGGCATTCGCGGGCCGGAAGAGCGCTGGTCGCTCGAAGCCTGGGCTCAGAACCTGTTCGACGTCGATTATACCCAGGTCGCCTTCAATTCGCCCTTCCAGGCGGGGGCTTCGGCGGCACCGTTCGTCGATCCGGCATTCCCGGGCGGCCGCCAGATCTTCTCGGCCTTCCTCGCCGAACCGCGGACCTACGGGGTCACCGGCCGCTTCCGCTTCTGATCCCGATCATCTTTCCGAAATGGGCCTCCGCCAGCAATGGCGGGGGCCTTTTTCGTGGCGGTGAAATTCCCGTGGCGGCCGCTCGGACCGTGACGAGCTCGCTTCGCCCTAAGCCGCCCGGCGTCCGGCCGCGACCTCGCCCGAAGCCGCCTTCAGCAGCCGGGCCTGGAGGCTTTTCAGCCTGGTCGCGGATTCGATCTTCTGGCCGTGAAGGTCGGTCAGGTAGAAGACGTCGACGGCGCGCTCGCCATAGGTCGCGATATGGGCACTGTGGATCGTCGCCCGCGCTTCGGTGATCGCCCGCGCCAGTTCGCACAGCAAGGCTGCCCGGTCCCGGGCGTTGATCTCGACGACGGTGTAGCGGCTCGATGCCTTGTTATCGACGAAGATGGCGGGCTGGATCGAGAAGGCCTCGGCCCGGCGAAGCGGGAGCGCCCGTGCGGCAAGGCGTTCGAGCTCCGGCTCCTCGCCGGCGACCGCCTGAAGAAGCGCCGCTTCGAGCCGCTCGAGCTGGTGCCTGTCGCCGAAAGCGGCGCCGGAGACATCCTGGATGAGCAGATTGTCGAGCGCCATGCCGTCGTTGGTGGTGTGGATCCGGGCATCGATGATGTTGCCGCCGACCAGGCTGATCGCGCCTGCGACCCGGTAGAAGAGACCAGGCTGGTCCGGCGCGTAGATCGTCGCCAGGGTCGCGGCCCGATCCTCGAGGACGTGAAGCTCCACCGGCTTCGTCGCCTTGGGGCTCTGGTCGGAGGCAAGGATGAAGCGGGCGTTGAGCTCGAGCACCTCGATCGGTTCGGCAAGCCAGTAGCTGTCGGGAAGCCGCCACGTGAGGCGGGCGAATCGGCTCTGCTCCCAGCCAAGACGGTCGCCAAGCTCGGCATGGATGGCGGCGATCCGTTCGCGCCGGCCCTTCTGCTTGTGACCGAGCCGGAGCAGCTCCTCCGCGCTTTCGAACAGGGTCCGGAGCAGCTGGGCCTTCCAGCTGTTCCAGGTGCCCGGGCCGACGGCGCGGATGTCGACCACGGTCAGGAGGAAGAGCAGCCGAAGCCGTTCGAGGCTCTTCACCCGGTCGACGAAATCCTGGATCGTCTTGGGATCGGCGAGGTCTCGCTTGAAGGCGGTCGCGGACATCAGCAGGTGCCAGCGGACCAGCCAGGCGACGGTCTCGGTCTCGGCATCGGTCAATCCGAGCCGCGGGCACAGCGCCTTGGCGACCTCCGCCCCGAGCTGGCTGTGGTCGCCGCCGCGTCCCTTGGCGATGTCGTGGAGAAGCACCGCCACGTAGAGCACCCGGCGGGAGGCGATCCGGCCGATCAGGCTAGTGGCGAGCGGGTGGTCGGCCTTGAGCTCCCCTTTCTCGATCCTGGACACGAGGCCGATCGCCCGGATCGAATGCTCGTCGACGGTATAATGGTGGTACATGTCGAACTGCATCTGTGCGACGACCCGGCCGAAATCGGGAATGAAGCGGCCGAACACCCCGGCCTCGTTCATCCAGCGAAGCAAGGTCTCCGGATCGCGCCGGCTGGTGAGGACATCGAGGAACAAGGCGTTCGCCGGGGCGCTCGCCCGGACCGAGGAATCGATCAGCTTGGCATGGCGGGCGGCCGACCGCATCGCGAGCGGATGGATCTCGAGCTCGTGCTGGTCGGCGAGAGCGAACATGTGGAGCAGCCGGATCGGATCCTCGGCGAGGAAATCCTCGCTCGGAACCGCCAGCCGGCCACGGTCGAGCATGAAGCC
>CAMPIH010000163.1 GCA_946886275.1 uncultured Sphingosinicella sp. | reverse complement strand
CCGGTCGCCTTGATCTCGACCAGCACTTCGCCGGCCTTCGGCCCCTCCAGGTCGAGCTCGACGATCTCGAGCGGCTTCTTGGCCTCGAACGCGACGGCGGCTCGGGTCTTCATGACATCTCCCTCGGCTTCCTGGTTCGTCGCCTATAGCGCCTGAGCCGCGAGAGGGAACCAGCCGCCCCGACTCGCTTTTGCCTTTCATGCGCGCCGTTTTTGCTGCTCTTCTCCTCTGGCTTGCCGGCTGCGAGGACCTGGCGCCGGAAGGGCCGGTCACGTCCGACTATCGGCCCGAGGAGTCGGGCACGGTCGATCACGCCTTGTGCCTCCTCGGCTTCACCGCGGTGCCGCTCGCACGGACCGCGGCGACAGGTCATCATCTCGTCGAAGCGACCCTGAACGGCCGGCCCGGCCTCTTCGTCCTCGATACCGGCGCCAATGTCAGCGTCGTCGAGGACGATCATGTCGATCTGTTCGGGCTCGGCGAGGGCAGCCTGGTGCGCGGCCCGGCGATCGCCCATGCCGGCAACGTCGCCGCCCGCCAGGTCGCCATCGACGGTCTAGCCCTCGACGGCGTCCGCATCCGCCAGAGCCGGATCGCCATTGCCGATCTCGGGCAGCTGATGAACGCCTTGACCCCGCTCGCCGGCGGCACCGTTCACGGCCTGATCGGCCAGGACGTGCTCAACGAGCATCGCGCCGTGATCGATATGGACCGGCCGTTGCTCTATCTCATCGAAGAGGATCGGGATCCCGCGCCGGTCCCGGCCGAACGCTGCACAGAACAGGCCGGCGAGGAGGCCGCTAACGCGTCAGGAAATTCCTGATCCAGCCGCCGATCCGCTCATTGTCGTTGGGCCGCGAGAGGGAGGCGATGGCGCGCTCCGCGTCGGGAAGCCGGTCGCGCCGGCATTCGATCAGGGCCTCGGCATAATCGGTCGAGAATTCCGGATGGAACTGGAAGGAGATCGCCGGCTGGTCGGTCCACGCCAAAGCGGCATAGGGCGTGAAGACGGACGAGGCGATCACCTCGGTCCGAGGCGGCTGAAGCACCACCTGGTCCTGGTGCGAGGCCGGCGCAGCGACGATCGCGGCATCGTCCATCCACGGCTCGCGTCGAACGATCGGATAGGTGTGGAGGCCGGTGCCCCAGCCCTTGCTGGATTTCTCGACATGCCCACCAAAGGCCTGGGCCATGATCTGGTGACCGAAGCAGATCCCGACCAGCTTCGCGCGCCCCTTGGCGAGCCCGAGGAAGGCCTCGAGCTTCGGGATCCACGGCAGTTCGTCATAGACTCCCGCCGGCGATCCGGTGATCAGATAGGCATCGTGAGCGCCGGCATCGGCGGGCAGCTCCCCCGCTTCGACCTCGTAGGTGCGCGCCTCGATCCCGATCAGCCGTTCGAGCATCGCGGGATAGCGGCCGAAGCGCGGGATCAGCTCGGCCGGCGGCTTCCCCGTTTCGAGAATGGCGAGGTTCATTCAAGCCTCTTAGCCTTCGTCCCGCAACGGCGAAACCCGGACGTCCGATCGGCGCCGGCCGGCGGCCGAGACGGGGGCAGGAGTCGCTCGTCCGGGAACATTGCGGCCCCCGAATAATTGTCAGTTCCACGCAGTGGGCTCCCAGCAATGCCCAAGGAGCAGCCATGTACAGTGTCGGCCCTTCCTCCAAGGCGACAGCCTTGCCCTTGACGTTCTCCAACTGGTTCCGCGCCTTGTGCGCCGGGCTGCTGTGCCTCGCCGTGATCGCCTGCGGCGGCGGCGAGCGCCGCGTCGACATCGCGGCGAAGGAAGGAATCCTGCTTTACGGCAATGGCGCCGAGCCCAAGTCGCTCGATCCGCACCTCGTCACCGGAGTGCCGGAAAACCACATCATCTCGTCGCTGATGGAAGGGCTGATTTCCTATCACCCGACTAACGATCTCGAGCCGGAGCCGGGAGTTGCCGAGCGCTGGGAGCATAATGAGGATTTCACCGTCTGGCGCTTCCACCTTCGGCCGAATGCGCGGTGGAGCAACGGCGAGCCGGTCACCGCGGGCGATTTCGTCTATAGCTGGCAGCGCATCCTGAGCCCGGCGCTCGGCGCAGAATATGCCGAAATGCTTTACGTGCTGCGCGGCGCCCGGGCGTTCCACCAGGGCGAGACCAGCGATTTCGGGCAGGTCGGGGTCAAGGCGCTCAATCCGCGCACGCTCGAAGTGACCCTTGCCGGGCCAACCCCCTATTTCCTCAACATGCTCAAGCATTACAGCTTCTTCCCGGTCAATCCGCGGGTCGTCGAGCAGCATGGCGGAATGACCAACCGCCAGAACGCGTGGTCGACGGTGGAGAATTATGTCGGCAATGGCGCTTTCCGGCTGACCGAATGGACGACGAACCAGATCATCAAGGTTGTCAGGAGCCCGACCTACTGGGATTCGGACCGGCTCGCATTGAACGAGATACATTTCTTCCCGATCGAGAATGTCGGGACCGAGGAGACCGCTTTCCTTGCCGGCCGCCTTCACCTCACCAGCACCGTCTCGCCGGATCGGATCCCGATCTTCCAGCGGGAGAATGCTGAACAGCTGAGGATCGACCCTTATCTCGGGCTCTATTTCTTCCGGATCAACGTCACCCGTCCGCCGTTCAACGATCCCCGTGTCCGCGAAGCGCTCAACCTCGCGGTCGACCGTCGGCTGCTGGTCGATCGGGTCGCCCAGGGCGGCCAGACCGCGGCCAGCGGCATCGTCCCGCCCGGAATGCAGAATTATCCCGCGTCCGAGGCGGTCCAGTTCAATCCCGAACGCGCTCGCCAACTGCTCGCCGAAGCCGGTTTCCCCGGCGGCAGGGGCTTCCCGCGCAAGGAGATCCTGATCAACACGTCGGAAGCGCACCGCAAGATTGCCGAGGCGATCCAGGCGATGTGGCGCCAGCATCTCGGGATCGACATCGGCATCTACAACCAGGAATGGAAGGTCTATCTCGACAGTCAGAGCGCGCTGAACTTCGACCTGTCGAGGTCAGGCTGGATCGCCGATTACGCCTATCCGATGACCTTCCTCGAGATCTTCACGACCGGCAACGGCAATAACGATACCGGCTGGGCCAATCCGCGCTACGACTCGCTCATTCAGCAGGCGCGCACCGCTCAGACCGAGCCCCAGCGGATGCAGCTGATGAAGGCGGCGGAGGAGCTTC
This sequence comes from uncultured Sphingosinicella sp., assembly GCA_946886275.1. The sequence continues at coordinate 1,840 of CAMPIH010000163.1, read as the reverse complement.
TTCTCACCGAGCTGCCGGTCGTTCCGATCTACTGGTACACAAGGACCTATCTGAAGGATCCGCGTCTCCAGGGCTGGAACCCGAAGCTGCTGGACAACCATCCCTACAAATATGTCTCGTTCGATCTCTAGGCTCGCGGCCGGCGTCGGTCGGGTGGCTTCGTCCGACTCCGCCGGGCCAGCGAAGATCGCTGGGTCGCCATGCTGAAGTTCATCGCCCTCCGGCTGATCCAGGGGCTGTTCGTCCTGCTCGCCATCTACGCGGTGACCTTCTTCCTGGTCGCCGCGACTCCGGGCAGCCCGTTCAGCTCCGAACGCGCGATCCGGCCCGAGATCCTCGCCCAGATCGAGGCCTTTTACGGCTATGACAAGCCGGTCACCGAGCGCTTCTGGACCTCGCTCACCAACGCCGTGAGCGGCGAGTTCGGCCCGTCCGCGGTCTATGCCAATCGATCGGTGACCCAGATCATCGCCGAATCCTTCCCGGTCTCGCTCAAGCTCGGCGCGATCTCGCTGCTCGCGGCTTTGCTGATCGGAATCCCAACCGGGATCATCGCCGCGGTCAGGCGCAACACCTGGCTCGATTATGTGCCGATGTCGGTGTCGATGGCGGGCATCTGCCTGCCCACCTTCGTCATGGGACCGCTGCTGGCGCTGGTGTTCGGCCTCATCCTTCGGATGTTCCCGGTCTCGGGCTGGTACGGGCCCGAATATATCGTCCTCCCGGCTGCCACCCTTGGCCTCTATTATGCCGCTTATTTCGCTCGCCTGACCCGCGGCGGAATGCTCGAAATGCTCAACCAGGATTTCGTTCGTACCGCTCGCGCCAAGGGCGTTTCGGAATGGACGATCGTCTGGAAGCATTGCCTGAAGGGCGGGCTCATCCCGGCGATCACCTTCCTCGGGCCCGCTCTGGCCGGGATCATCGCAGGCTCGTTCGTCGTCGAGACGATCTTCCAGATCCCCGGCCTCGGCCAATGGTTCGTGAAGGGCGCGCTCAATCGCGACGATTTCCTGATCCTCGGGCTCACCGTCCTGTTCGCTACCCTCATCGTCGTCATGAACCTGCTCGCCGACATCGCCCACGTCTTCCTCAACCCGAGGCTGAAATATGAGTGATCGAAGGTCAGCGCGGAGGGGGCGGCCATGACCCGCACCGTCGAGGCCGTCATCGGCGCGGAAGAAGATGCTCGCCGCGAGCCGGACATGGTGGAGATCGAGCAGGGCGCGTCGCTGTGGGGCGATGCCTGGCACCGGCTCGGGCGAAATCGGCTGGCGCTGATCAGCCTGTTCGTCTTCATCGCCATTTCGCTCTTCTGCATCTTCGGTCCGTTCCTTTCTCCCTGGGACAGTGAGGCACAGGACCTGATCCGCGGCGCCGAGGGACCTTCGGCCGCCCACTGGTTCGGCACCGACACGCTCGGGCGCGACCTGATGGTCCGGGTGATGGAAGGCGGGCGAATTTCCCTTCTGGTCGGACTGATCGCCACGCTCGTCGCACTTCTGATCGGAGTCATCTACGGCGCCACCGCGGGATATGTCGGCGGCAAGACCGATTCGGTCATGATGCGCCTCGTCGACCTGCTCTACGCCTTGCCTTTCACCATCTTCGTCATTCTGCTGATGGTCGCCTTCGGCCGGTCGCTCTGGCTGATGTTCGTCGCGATCGGCGCCGTGGAATGGCTCACCATGGCGCGGATCGTCCGTTCCGGGGTCATGGCCCTTCGCAAGCAGGAATTCATCGAGGCGGCGGTTTCATTGGGCTACAGCCACCGCCGGATCATCCTCAAGCACCTGATCCCGAACGTGCTCGGCCCGGTGATCGTCGTCGCGACCCTGAC
>CAMPIH010000162.1 GCA_946886275.1 uncultured Sphingosinicella sp. | reverse complement strand
TTGGGATAGGCCATGATCAAGGTGTCGGCGATCGCCGCCAAAGCAGCGATGTGGGGGCGAAGCTGGCTCGCGCCGAAGGAGCAGTTGAGCCCGATCGAAAGTGGCCGGGCATGGCGGACCGAAGCCCAGAAGGCCTCGATGCTGTGGCCCGACAGATTGCGGCCGGAAAGGTCGGTGATCGTCATCGACAGCATGATCGGAAGCGGACGGTTCAGGCTCTGCTCGACCCGGTGGGTGGCATGGATCGCCGCCTTGGCGTTGAGCGTGTCGAACACCGTCTCGATGAGGATGATGTCGACTCCGCCTTCGACCAGGCCCTCGATCTGCTCGACATAGACGTCGGAGAGGGTGTCGAAATCGACCTCGCGATAGCCGGGATCGTTGACGTTGGGTGACAAGGACAGGGTCTTGTTGGTCGGGCCGAGCGCGCCGGCGACCCAGCGGCGCCTGCCGTCGGAATCGGCGACTTCGCGGATGATCCGGGCGGCGGCGACGTTCATTTCGTGGACCAGAGCCTCGGCGCCGTAATCGGCCTGGCTGATCCGGTTGGCATTGAAGCTGTTGGTGGCGAGGATGTCGGCCCCGGCATCGGCGAAGGCCCTGGCGATCTCGCCGATCAGCTCCGGACGGGTCAGGTTGAGAAGGTCGTTATTCCCCTTCTGGTCGCGGACGAGCTCGAGCCGGCCGCGATAATCGGCCTCGTTGAGGCGGCGGGCCTGGATCTGGGTGCCATAGGCCCCGTCCTTGATCAGGATCCGCTTCGCGGCCTCGGCCCTAAGCTGTTCTGCGATATTCATCGGATTCCTTCGTCGGCCGGAGCCCGAGCAGATGGCAGATCGCGTAGCTCAGCTCGGCCCGGTTCAAGGTGTAGAAATGGAAATGGCGGACGCCGCCCGAATAGAGCTGGGCGCACATTTCGGCGGCGATGGTGGCGGCGACCAGCTGCCGGGCCGCGGGCAGATCGTCGAGCCCCTCGAACAGGCGCTCCATCCAGGCGGGGATGGTCGCTCCGCACATGGCCGCGAACTTGCGGGTCTGGGCGACGTTCGACACGGGGAGGATCCCGGGCACGATCTCGGCGGAAATCCCTGCCGCCGCGGCCTCGTCGCGGAATCGAAGGAAACATTCCGGCGAAAAGAAGAACTGGGTGATGGCGCGGTCGGCGCCGGCGTCGATCTTGCGCTTCAGATTGTCGAGATCGGCCGCCCGGGTGATCGAATCCGGGTGGATCTCCGGATAAGCCGCGACCGAGACCTCGAACGGCGCGACCCGCTTGATTCCTTCGACCAGCTCGGCGGCATTGGCGTAGCCGCCGGCCGGCGGAACGAAGCTGGTGCCCGGTTCGGGCGGATCGCCGCGAAGGGCGACGATGTGGCGGACGCCGGCTTCCCAATAGCCGCGGGCGACCTCGTCGATCTCGTCACGGGTGGCAGCGACGCAGGTGAGGTGCGCCGCCGGAGTCAGTCCTGTCTCGCGAACGATCCGCTCGACCGTCGAATGGGTGCGCTCGCGGGTCGATCCGCCGGCGCCGTAGGTGACCGAGACGAATCGGGGGCCGAGCGGCTCCAGAGTCTTGATCGACTCCCAGAGCGTCGCTTCCATCTTCTCCGTCTTTGGCGGGAAGAATTCGAACGACACCGCAATGTCGCCCGCCGCATGCTCGAACAAGGGCGATCGGGTCAGAGCCGGTGCCGCCGCGGTCATGCCACCACCTTCAGCTTCTCGCTCGGCTGCTCGCCGAGCCAGAGAGTGACGGTCAAGGGTCCGCCTTCGAGATGCTCGACGACCCGGCCCTGGAGCCCGGCCTCCTCCATATATTTCAGGACCGCCTCGTCGGCGAAGCCGAGCCGGGCATGGGCGTCGCTGGCGCGAAGCTCCTCGCGCTCGTGAGGCGCGAAATCGACGATGAGCAGCCGCCCTCCCGGAGTGAGAAGGCGGGCGGCCTCGGCCACCGCCGCCGCCGGATTCTGCGCATAATGGAGAACCTGGTGGATGATCACGGTCTCGGCGCTGCCCGACGGAAGCGCCAAAGCATAGATGTCGCCCTGACGAAGCTCGGCGCCGTCCAGCCCGGCCTGGCTGAGCTTGACCCGGGCGAGTCGGAGCATTTCCGGCGAGCGATCGATGCCGAGCGCCCGTTCGGCCTCGCGCCCGAACAGCTCGATCATCCGGCCGGTGCCGGTGCCGATGTCGACCAGCCGGCCCATGTCGCGATCGGCGAGAGCTCGGCCGATCGCGGCCTCGACTTCGCTTTCGGCGACGTGGAGGGATCGAAGCGCGTCCCAGTCCCTGGCATGCAGCTCGAAATAGCGCTCGGCGGCCGCGGCTCGGTCGGCTCGGACCGAGGCCAGCCGGGCACCGTCGGCGCCGGTCGACTCGCGGGCGCCGTCAAGCTCCTCCCAGCGCTCGAGCAGCTGGAACAGCGGCTCGAGACGGGACTTGGGGCCAAGGCTCAGGAACACCCAGCTTCCCTCCTTGCGGCGCTCGGCAAGACCGGCGTCGATGAGGATCTTGACGTGGCGGGAGACTCGCGGCTGGCTCTGGCCGAGCACCTGGGCGATCTCGCCCACCGAGAGCTCCATCGCCCGGAGCAGCATCAGGATGCGCAACCGGGTAGGATCGGCCAAGGCGGCGAAAATCTTGGGCGTATCGGCCATATTTGCGGATATAAAGATATCTTTATATCGGTCAAGCGAGGCTTTGACTACTAGGATGGTAGAGAAACTCTGGACTCGGACTTTCACTTCCCATACAAACGGCCCTTCGTCGGAAGTCCGGGGAGGCGCCCGAAAAGGCTATTCGGGACTCTGGCGAGAACAAGACCTCGCAACTGATTGAAGGATACGAACCGTGAAGAAGATCGCTCTCACCCTCGCCGCCGTTTCCGCGCTCAGCCTCGCCGCCTGCCAGGCCGCCGAGAATGAAGCCACGGAAGCCAGCAACGAAGTCGAAGCCACCGCCAACGAAGCCGACCTCGACGTCAACGCTTCGGAAGCCGCCGAGAACGCGCTCGACGCCGCCGCCAACCTGACCGATCAGGCCGGCGAAGCGATCGAGAACGCCGCCGAAGCGACCGGTGAAGCCGTCGAGAACGCCACCGGCGAATAAGCTGTTTTCAGCTTGAAGAGGAAGGGCCGTGCGCCGAAAGGCGCGCGGCCCTTTTTCTATGTGCGCCGAAGGCGCTAATGGGGGACAGGAGGATCGGATGAGGAAGATCGGCGTCGCCTTATTGGCACTTGGCCTCATCGCCGGCTGCGGCGGCGAGGAAGATGAAGGCGTCCTCACCGACGACGAGCGGCAGCGGCTCGAGAATATCGCCGACCGCCTCGACAAGGAAATTCCCTTGCCGCCGCCGACCGGGTCCGACGACGTGAATGAGATCGAGGCCGCGCCGGAAAACCCGGACGGGCAAGGAATCAACGGAAGCGGCGACTAAAGGTCGATCCGACAGGCTCGAAGACGCCGCCCGAAAACTCGGCGGCAGCGGCTGAAGAAGGTCGGTAACAGAAGCGGATCAAGCAGCGGCGGCGACGAGGATGATCGCTTCGAAGGTCAGGACCGCCCGAAGCACCGGCTGCGTCTCGTCCCGAACCTCTACCGCGAGCTCTCTTTTGAGGCTGGAGGGCAGAACGTCCTTCGCCAGCTCCGCCAGCGAGGCGGCCGCCTGGCTCTTCACGGCTTCGAGGTCCGGCAGTTCCAGGCCGACATCATCCTGGATGAAATCGTGATTGTCGCGTGTGTCGAAGAAGAAGAGGGCCACCTCGCCATTTTACGCCATTGGCCACCTTCGGCCATAAACTGAGTTGGCTTTGCCAACAGACCGATTCCCACGCAGATGATCGCAAAAAGAAAGGGCCGGGATCGCTCCCGGCCCTTCCTGTCGTCAAGTGGCTGGTCGGACCCTAGAAGTCCATTCCGCCCATTCCGCCCATGCCGCCGCCCGGCATTCCGGCCGGCGCCTTGTCTTCGGGCTGCTCGCTCACCGCCGCTTCGGTGGTGATGAGAAGGCCGGCGACGCTGGCGGCGTCCTGAAGCGCGGTCCGGACGACCTTGGTCGGATCGATCACGCCCGACTGGACGAGATTCTCGTAAACCTCGGTCTGGGCGTTGAAGCCGATCGTCTGGTCCTCGCCGTCGATCAGCTTGCCGGCGACGACGGCGCCGTCATGGCCGGCATTCTCGGCGATCTGGCGGATCGGCGACTGGAGCGCGCGGCGAACGATGTCAATGCCGCGAGTCTGGTCGTCATTGGCGCCGGTGATGCCCTGGAGCGCCTTGGTGGCATAGAGCAGGGCGGTACCGCCACCGGGGACGATGCCCTCTTCGACCGCGGCGCGGGTCGCGTGGAGCGCGTCGTCGACGCGGTCCTTGCGCTCCTTCACCTCGATCTCGGACGAGCCGCCGACCTTGATCACGGCGACCCCGCCGGCCAGCTTCGCGAGCCGCTCCTGGAGCTTTTCGCGATCATAATCCGACGTCGTGATCTCGATCTGCTGACGGATCGACTCGACCCGGCCCTTGATCTGGTCGGATTCACCCGCGCCGTCGACGATCGTCGTATTGTCCTTGTCGATCGTGACCCGCTTGGCCTGGCCGAGCATGTTCAGGGTGACGCTCTCGAGCTTGATGCCGAGATCCTCGCTGATCATCTCGCCGCCGGTCAGGATCGCGATGTCCTGGAGCATCGCCTTGCGGCGATCGCCGAAGCCCGGCGCCTTGACGGCCGCGACCTTGAGGCCGCCGCGCAGCTTGTTGACGACGAGCGTGGCGAGAGCCTCGCCCTCGATGTCCTCGGCGATGATGAGGAGCGGACGGCCGGACTGGACCACCGCCTCGAGGATCGGAAGCATCGCCTGAAGATTGGAGAGCTTCTTCTCGTGGATCAGGATGTAGGGGTCGCTGAGCTCGACCTGCATCTTCTCCGGATTGGTGATGAAGTAAGGCGACAGATAGCCGCGGTCGAACTGCATGCCTTCGACGACGTCGAGCTCGAACTCGAGGCCCTTGGCCTCCTCGACGGTGAT
>CAMPIH010000161.1 GCA_946886275.1 uncultured Sphingosinicella sp. | reverse complement strand
GGCTCCGACAGTCCGGAGAATGCGAAAATCGAGATCGATTTCTTCTTCAAGCCCGAAGAGATCGTCGGCTAAAACCTATGGCCCGGTGGGGGCGGCGCGACCTCGCGCCGCTTCCCGCTACTTCCTCCCTGGCGATGAAGAAGGCGTTCAACGCCCTCCCATCTCCAGAAGGCGCCTGGGAGCAACCAGCTCCCAGCTGATCGCGATCCGGTCGGCGACATGGTCCCAATCCACGCCAGCCTCGAGTCGAAAGCCGACCCAGCCCGAAGGGGCGAGATAGGGCGGCAGATAATAGAGGTCGGGCCGGGTCTCGACGAGCATCTCCTGCTCCTCCCGGCCGGATGTCTTCACCGCCACCGCGGTGATTCCGCTGCCATGGTGATCGTTGAGGAACCAGGCGAAGATCTTGCCCTTCTCGATGTAGAAGACCGGCTGGCCGTGCGAGACCTTCTCGGTCGCTCGCGGAAGCGCGAGGCTGATCTCGCGGACCTTCTCCAGGCTTTGCTTTGCCTCAGGGCTCATCATTCGGCTCCGGATGACCGACCAAAGCGCGCTGTTCGAGCAGCCCCCGGCAATATTGCTCGAGCACGATCGGATAGAGCCGATGCTCTTCCTCGAGGACGCGTGCGGCGAGGCTGTCGCTATCGTCGCGGGGGAGGATTCGCACCTTGGCCTGGCCGAGGACCGGGCCGGAATCGAGGTCCGAGGTGACGAGATGAACGGAGCAGCCGGCAAATTCGTCGCCCGAGGTGATCGCCCGGCGATGCGTATCCAGCCCCTTGTAGAGCGGAAGCAGGGAAGGGTGGACGTTCAGGATCCGGCCTGCCCATTTGTCGACGAATTCGTCGGAGAGCAGGCGCATGTAGCCGGCGAGGGCGACGAGCTCGATGTTGCGGGCGCGCAACGCCTCGTCCAGCCGCGAATCAAATTCAAGTCGTTCGAGTCCCTTGTGGCTGAGCGACCAGGTCGGAAGGCCGAGTCGCCGGGCAAGGACCAGCCCCCGCGCTTCCGGGACGTTCGAGGCGACCAGCGCGATTTCGTAAGGCCGGTCCGGATCGCGTCTCTTGTGCTCCGACAATGCCAGCATGTTCGAGCCGCGCCCGGAAATCAGGACCGCGACCCTGACCTTGTCAGCCATGATGGGCGGCGCTCCAGCTCGTTCGGCCGCTCCAGGTGCAGGCGGAGCCGTTCACCGTGCAGCCGCGTTGGCCGCTTTCGATCCGACCGATGGTCCAGACTGTCTCGCCTTCATTCTCTATAGCTTGCGTGACGTTCTTCGCATCGTCTTCAGAGACGATGAGGATCATTCCGATACCGCAGTTGAAGGTCCGGGCGAACTCCTCCGGCTCGATATTTCCCTGCGCCTGGAGGAAGGCCATCAACCGCGGCTGAGGCCAGCTGTCGGCGTCGACGACGGCGTGCAGATCGCCGGGAAGGACCCTGGGGATGTTTTCGAGCAGCCCGCCGCCGGTAATGTGCGCGAGCGCACGGACACGGCCGTCGCGAACGACCGGAAGCAGTGACTTCACGTAGATCCGGGTCGGTTCGAGCAAGGCGTCGATCAGCAGTCGGTCCGGATCGAACAAGGCGGGGCGATCGAGTTTCCAGGCCTTGTCCGAAGCGAGCCTTCGCACCAGCGAGAAGCCGTTGGAGTGTATGCCGGTCGAGGCCAGGCCGAGGATGACGTCGCCCGCCTTCACCTTGTCCCCGGTCAGCGCCTGGTCGCGCTCGACGGCGCCGACGCAGAAGCCTGCAAGGTCATAGTCGCCGGCCGCGTACATGCCCGGCATCTCCGCCGTCTCACCGCCGATGAGGGCGCAGCCCGCACGCTTGCACCCTTCCGCGATCGAAGCGATCACCTGCTCAGCCACCTTGGGCTCCAATTTCCCGGTGGCGAAATAATCCAGGAAGAAGAGCGGCTCGGCGCCCTGGACGATGAGGTCATTGGCGCACATCGCGACGAGATCGATGCCGACGCCGTCGTGGCGGTTCGATTCGATCGCCAGCTTGAGCTTCGTGCCGACCCCGTCATTGGCCGCGACGAGCAGAGGATCGCGATAGCCCGCGGCCTTGAGGTCGAAGAAGCCCCCGAACCCGCCCAGGGTCGCGTCGGCACCGGGCCTCGCCGTTGCGCGCGCCAGCGGCGCGATCGCCTTCACCAGCGCGTTGCCCGCCTGGATGTCGACGCCGGCTCCGGCGTAGGTGTAACTGTCGCTCACTCCTGCCGCCTAGCTACAACGCGCTTGGATTTCCACGGCCAACTCGCCAAAAGGCGCGCGTGAGCCGTTTCCGTCCCCGTGCCGTGTTGATTCCTGCCATCGCCATGCTCTCGTTCGTGGGGGCCGGGCTCGTTTATGCGCAGCTCGACGGCGCCGACCGCGGCATTCCGCCGATCGACAGCACGACCAACTTCGAGGTCCTGGGCGTCGAGGTCGACGTCACAGCCGACAGCGCAGAGAAGGCCAGGCTCGAAGGCTGGCGCCGGGCGCAGGCCCAGGGCTGGAAGATGCTTTGGGCCAAGACCAACAATCGGCCCATCTCGCAGGCGCCGAACCTGTCCGAATCGGTCCTGAACTCGATCGTCGCCGGGATCGTCATCGAACAGGAGCAGGTCAGCCCGCGCCGCTACATCGCCCGGCTCGGCGTGCTGTTCGATCGCGCCCGCACCGGCGAAATGCTCGGCGTTCCCGGCCTTGCCCGGCGCTCGGCCCCCTTGCTCGTCATCCCGGTGATGCGCACCGGCTCGACCGGCTACAGCTTCGAGTTCCGCAACGAATGGCAGCGCGCCTGGGCCCATTTCCGAACCGCGAACAGCCCGATCGATTATGTTCGGACCTCGGGCTCGGGGATCGATCCGCTGCTCCTCAATCTCAGCCAGACCCGGCGACGGGGCCGCGGCTGGTGGCGGATGATCCTCGATCAATATGGCGCCGCGGACATCCTCGTCCCGGAGGTCGACTTGCGCCGCGCCTATCCGGGCGGCCCGGCCGTGGCCGTCTTCACCGCTCGATTCGGCCCCGACTCCGCCCCGATCGGGCGCTTCGCGCTTCGGGTGCCGAACGGTGCCAGCGTCCCGCGAATGCTGGAAGAAGGCGTCCGCCGCCTCGACGCCTTGTACATAGGGGCGCTCGAAGCGGGATTGCTTCGGCCCGATCCGAGCCTCGTCATCATCGCTCCCGAGCTGCCTCCGGCCGAGGAAGAGATTTTCGAGGAATTGCCTCCGCCCGTCGCTCCGCCGCCCGCCCAGACCGGCGCGGCCACCGCCTTCAACATCCAGGTGCAGACCCCGGACGCCGCTTCGGTGCAGGCCGCCGAGATCGCCGCGAGCCGGGTCAATGGAGTCACTTCGGCAATCACGACGAGCCTCGCGCTCGGCGGCACGTCGATCATGCGCGTGACCTATGTCGGCGATGCTTCCGCCCTTGCGGCCGCCCTCCAGGCGCAGGGGTGGCGGGTGGAAGTGACCGGCGGCAACAGCCTGAGGATCTCGCGCTGAACGGGGGCGGACATGGGTGAGGCCCGGTGAATCAGATCGCGCTGCCGTTCAACTGGCCGGTGGCCGACAGGGAGGAGGATTTTCTCCTCTCCGAATGCAACCGGGCCGCTTTCGACCATCTCAGGCGCTGGGCGCTATGGCCGGTCATGGCGACGATCATCACCGGTCCGCGAAAGTCGGGGCGAAGCCTTCTCGGCCGAATCTTCGTTCGCAAGACGGACGGCCGGCTTTTCGACAATGCCGAGGATCATGAGGAGGAGGCCCTGTTCCATGCCTGGAACGAGGCCCAGGCCCGGCGCAAGCCGCTGATCATCATCGCCGATGCGCCGCCGCCGCAATGGCAGGTGAAATTGCCGGACCTGCGTTCCCGACTCGCGGCCACGCCGGCAGTGGAGATCGGCCGTCCCGACGACCTTCTCATCGCTCAACTCATCGTCAAGCTGCTCGGCGACCGCGGAATCGCCGCTCCCAATGAGCTCGGCGACTATCTGGTGCCGAGGATCGAGCGCTCCTACGTCGCGGTGCAATCGGTGGTCGACATCCTCGACCGGGTGACCCTGTCGCACCACAAGAGGATGACGATCCCGCTGGCCAAGCGTGCCCTCGACGAAGCGGGCCTGCTCTATCGCGCCGGCGGGCGCCGGCCCGAAGAGGATCCGCTCTAGAGCCTCTCGCGGAGAGGGCAGGGCGCTAGCCGCAGATGAAGCGATCGACCCGGTTGCGGCTGTCGAGATAGATGTTCAGCCGGCTCTCGCTATAATCCATCGTGATGACGTCACCGGGCTGGATCCAGCGCAGCCGGGCAGAACCCGATCGCCGCATCGCTTCCGCTCCGAGCTCGGTCGTGGCCTGGCGGCCGACCAGATCACCGAGTCCCTCCACGTTGCAGACGCCTCGGGATTCGGCCGGCAGGGTGGCGCAGGCGCCGACCAGGCCAAGCAGCATCAGGCTGATCTTCTTCATGTGGCAACCTCCGATTCGGTTCGGGTCATCGCCAGCTTGCCGTCGCGGATTGCGAAGGCGAGCCGTCCTTCGACGAGGTCGAGAGCGTCGCGCCCGAACTCCTCGAATCTCCAGCCTTCGAGGATGGACAGGCCCTCGCGGCGGCCGGCTGCGAGCATTTCCAGCTCTTCCGACTTGGCGACCAGGCGCGGAGCGACATTGCTTTCCCGAGCCCGGATCTTGAGAAGAAGCTTGAGAAGGTCGGCGACGAGGGCGCCTTCCCGTCCAAGGCCGGGGCCGCGCTCGTCGCGCGGCGGCATCTCCGCCGCGGGAAGCGGATCGGAATTGGCCAGCGCCTCCATCATCCGTGCGCCGATATCGTTGGATCGCCAGGCGGGCGAAAGACCTCGAACCTTGCCGAGCGATTCCTGGTCGACCGGCGGGTGAAGGGCGATGTCGGCGAGGGTCTCGTCCTTCATGATCCGCCCGCGCGGCAGATTCTTGGACCGGGCCTCGAGCTCGCGCCAAGCGGCGAGTCCCTTCAGGCGGCCGAGCACGTCGGCCTTGCGGCTCTGGATCTTGACCTTCTTCCAGGCGAGCGCCGGATCGTTGATGTAATTGGCCGGGTCGGAGATCCGCTCCATCTCCTGGTCGAGCCAG
>CAMPIH010000160.1 GCA_946886275.1 uncultured Sphingosinicella sp. | reverse complement strand
TCGTCGTCATCCAGCAGGACGAGAAATCGCAGCACAAGAACAAGGCCAAGGCGCTCAAGGTGCTCCGGACCCGGCTCTACGAGCTCGAGCGCGAGCGGCTGGCGAGCGAACGAGCCGGCGCGAGAAAATCGATGGTCGGATCGGGCGACCGCTCGGAGCGGATCCGGACCTATAATTTTCCCCAGGGAAGGGTCACCGATCACCGGATCAACCTGACTCTCCACCGGCTTCCCGAAATATTGGAAGGCCAGCTCGACGAGCTGATCGGCGCGCTCATCGCCGAGGACGAGGCGGAGCGGCTGGCGACCCTCGATGAGAGTGCGTGACGCGATCGCCAATGCCGCCGGGCGGCTGGGCTCGGCGACCGAGACGCCGAGGCTCGACGCCGAGCTTCTGATGGCCCACGCGCTCGGCATGGAGCGCGAGCTTATGCTCCTCGAGGCGACCGAGGCTGAAGTCCCGCCGGGTTTCCATGCGCTGCTCGAGCGGCGCCTCGCTCACGAGCCGATCGCCTATATCACCGGCCGCCGCGCCTTCTGGACGATCGAGCTCGAGGTCGGGCCGGGCGTGCTGGTTCCGCGGCCGGACAGCGAGACCCTGATCGAGGCGGCTCTGGACCATTTCAGGGATCGCGCTCCGGGCTCGATCCTCGATCTCGGCACCGGCCCCGGAACGCTCCTGCTCGCCGCGCTCGATCAGTGGCCGGAGTCGACGGGGCTGGGCATCGACGCCTCGGAATCGGCGCTCGTTCATGCTCGACGAAACGCCGAACGGCTCGGCCTCGCCGATCGTGCCGAATTGCGCCTCGGCGACTGGGCGGAAGGGCTGGACCGCCGCTTCGACCTGATCCTGTGCAACCCGCCTTATGTCGCCGCGCACTCGCCGCTCCCGGTCGATGTCGAGGCGTGGGAGCCGGCCGAGGCGCTGTTCGCCGGGGCGGACGGTCTCGACGATTATCGGCGGCTGGCGCCGCAGCTTCCGAAGCTTGTCGAAAGAGGCGGCATCGCCTGCGTCGAGATCGGGGCAGGCCAGGAAGAAAGCGTTTCGGTCCTGTTCGCGCGCGAAGGGTTCACGATTTCGTCACGCGCCGATCTTCAGGGGGTGGCTCGCTGCCTGGTCCTGGCCCTTGATCGAGAATAGTTCTTTTTCCCTTGGATTTGGAACATCGCATGGCTACATAGGGAGCCAGGGACGGGGCCGACCACAGCAATAGATGCGTGAGGCCTGACGTCGCCGACCCCCGATTGCTGGTCGCTTGGCAGGCGGTTTCGGTGAGGTAGCAGGGGCTGCTTTGCAGCTGTCTGCACCTTGGGGTCGCGCAAATGTTTCGGCCGGGACGGGCCCGGCCTGAAGGGGCAGAGTAGAACCACCCTTGGTGAGGATTTTCGTTTGATAAACAATCGTCAGGGCGGCCGCAGGCGCGGTCGCGGCGGCGGGCGTCCGCAAGGGGGCAACCCCAATCCGGGCAACCGCCAGGACAATCGCCAGCGCGGCAATGCCGCTCAGCTGCTCGAGAAGTATAAGGGCCTGGCCCGCGACTCGCAGATGCAGGGCGATCGCATCCAGACCGAATATTATCTGCAATATGCAGACCATTATTTCCGCGTCCTCAACGAGAATCGCGCGCGTTTCGAGGAAACTCGCCGCCCGCGCGACGATTATGAGGCTTCCGAGGAGGAAGAGGATCGCGACGAGTCCCAGGACGGCGACGAGGGCGGCCAGGACGGCGACGAGCAGGATTATGGCCGCCGCGATTACCGCGAGCCGCGCGAAGTTCGTGAACCGCGTGAGGCTCGCGAGCCCCGCGAGGCGCGAGAACCGCGTGAAACCCGCGAGCCCCGTGAAGCCCGTGAGGCGCGTGAGCCCCGCGAAGTCCGTGACGATCGCAACGGTGAACGGCGTCCCCGCCGGCGCCGGCCCGAGGCCGAGACAGCGGACGAGGAGCGGATCGCCGTCGACAGTCTGCCGCCGGCCATCTCGGCAGTTCCCGATGTCGAGGTCGAACGTGCGCCGAGACGGCGCCCGCGGCGGCCGCGCGACGCTGAGGACATCGCCCCGGCGGCCTGAGGTCCGAGCCCGAATATTTGAAGCGGCGGTTCCAGCGATGGAGCCGCCGTTTTCTTTTGACCGTCCGGCTGTAACCTTTTTGTCATCGAACTGCCGCCGGCTCGTCACAGCGCCGGAATAGACGGGTCACCGATCCTGAACGACATCGTCAAAAAGAGGACCAGATGGTGCGCCTTTCCCTTGCCGCTCTGCTTTCCGCCACGTTCCTGACCGCCGTCCCGGCGCAGGCGCAGGTCGGCGCCGCCGCCGACGAAATTCGGACCCTTCGCGCCGAGCTCCAGTCGGTCAGCGCCCGGCTCGAGGCGGTGGAGGCCCGGGCGGACCGCGCCGAAACGGCTCTCGCCGCCACCCAGGCTGCCGCGTCTCCGCCGCCCGCCGCGCCGACGCCGGTTGCCGGCCCGGAGATCCGATTCAGCGGGGCGCCCCAGATCCGGGCCCCGGGCGGCTGGTCGTTCAAGCCGCGCGGCCGGCTCCAATATGATGTCGGATCGGTGAGCCAGCCGGACGGGATCGACGATCCCAGCCTCGGTTTCGGCAACGAGCTGCGCCGGGCCCGGCTCGGCGTCGAAGGTTCGATGCCCGGCGGCTTCGGCTATGTCTTCGAGGCCGATTTCGCCGATAATGACGTCGAGATCACCGACGCCATCCTCACCTATCGGCCATCGGACTCGGCCACTCTCACGGTCGGCCAGCACAACAATTTCCAGTCGCTGGAGGAGATGACGAGCTCGCGCTTCACCTCGTTCATCGAACGCTCGGCGTTCACCGACGCCTTCAATTTCGAGCGGCGGGTCGGCCTGTCCGCGGTCTTCGCGACCGGCGATCTCATCGCCCAGGCGGGCCTTTTCACCGACAATATCGCCGATCTCGACAATGACGAGAATGAGGCGGTCAGCCTGGACGGCAGGATCGTCTTCGCGCCCGAGCTCGGCGATACCAGGCTCCACTTCGGCGCCTCGGCCCACTGGCGCGACCAGGGGGGACTCGCCGATGCCGGCACGACCACCCGCTATCGCCAGCGTCCGCTTGTCCACTTCACCGACGTCCGCTTCGTCGCCACTCCGGCGCTGCCGGTCGAGCGGGAGACGAATTACGGCCTCGAGGCGGCGGCGATCCGCGGCCCGCTTCATGCCGCGGCCGAGGTACACTGGCTGAAGGCCGATCTGCCGGCCGCGGAAAGCCAGACCTTTTTCGGCGGTTATGCGGAGATCGGCTATTTCCTCACCGGCGAGACTCGCGGCTATCGCAACGGCCGCTTCGACCGGACCAGCGTCCGGCGCCCGCTCGGCGGCGACGAAGGGGGCTTTGGCGCCGTTCAGCTCAACCTGCGCTACGATTTCCTCGATCTCAATTCCTCCGCGATCACCGGCGGCACTCAGGACGGGCTTCAGGCGTCGCTGATCTGGATCCCGACCGACTATGTGCGCCTGCTCCTGAATTACGGCCGGATGCGCTACCAGGATGCCGCCATCCCCGCGGCGGGCGGCGATCGCGACTATCGAGTGGACGTCGTCGCCGCCCGGGCCCAGATCGACTTTTGAGCGGGTTGACACCCATGTGACACTGTAACATGTTCCGGCTTCTTGCCCGGCAGGAGCTTGTCCATGCGCCAATTTCTCTGGTTGTCCCCCGCTTGCGCCCTCTTCGCCGTCCCGGCGCTCGCCCAGAACGAGATCCCGCTGCCGTCGCAAAGTGCCCAGGGCGACGTTTCGGTGACGATCTACAACGATGATCTCGCCTTGGTTCAGGACAGCCGCCAGCTCGACATACCGGGCGGCCGGTCGCGCCAGGAATTTCCCGACGTCTCGGCGCAGATCCGCCCGGAAACGGTGACTCTGACGGGCAATGGCGTCGGCATCGTCGAGCAGAATTTCGATTTCGACCTGCTGTCGCCCCAGGCCCTGATCCAGAAGGCGGTCGGCGAGACGATCACCCTGGTCCGGACCAACCCGGCGACCGGCGCCGAAGTCCGCGAACGGGCCCGGGTGCTCGCCGCCAATGGCGGAGTCGTGCTCCAGATCGGCGACCGGATCGAGGTGCTCCGCGACGACGGCCTTCCGGTCCGGGTCATCTTCGACCGCGTGCCGGAAAATCTCCGCGCCCGCCCGACCTTGTCGGTGACGGTGGAAAGCGTCCAGGGTGGAAGGCGCCCGGTCACCCTCACCTATCTGACTCCGGGCCTGGGCTGGCAGGCCGATTATGTCGCCTTGTTCGACGAGGCGAACGGCCGAATGGACGTCCAGGGCTGGATCACTCTGACCAACAATAGCGGCACCGAATATCGCAATGCCGACACCTTGCTCGTCGCCGGCGCGGTCGGGCAGAACCAGAACGGCTACCAGCGCGGCTATCCGCCGCCGCCGCCGCCCGGACGGCCGATCCGACAGCCTGGGACCGAGACCGCGGATCGCGAGCAGCTCGGCGATTTCTACCTCTATCCGCTCCCCGAGCGGACGACGATCGCGAACCGTCAGCAGAAGCAGGTGAGCTTTCTCGACGTCGCCGGAAGCCCGGCCGCGCGCGCTTATGAATATCGCAATGCCTGGCTCGGCACCCAGGACCAGCCGGTCAGCGCCAATTCGGTGCTTCGCTTCTCCAGCTCGCGCGAGCAGGGCCTGGGCGACGCCTTGCCGGCCGGAACGGTGCGCGTCTACCAGCGCGATGCCCGCGGCAATCCGCAGTTCGTCGGCGAAAGCGCGATCGGCCACACGCCGATGGGATCGGAGCTCGGCCTGGTCACCGGCCAGGCGTTCGACGTCAAGGTCCAGCCGGTCGTCGAGCGGCGCGAACGTCTGTCCGAAACGCGCTGGCGGACGGTGATGCGCTACACGCTCACCAACGCCCGCCCGGTGCCGGTGACCGTCGATCTGCTCCAGTCGGGGCTTTGGGGCGACACGAGGATCGTCGAGGAGAGCCAGCCGAGCGAGCGCCGCTCCGCGGACGACGCCTTGTGGCGGGTGGCCGTCCCGGCCAACGGCGAGGCGACCGTCACCGCCACGTTCGAATCGCGCTACTGAGCCGGCCGGTGTCGCGCCTTCGCGG
>CAMPIH010000159.1 GCA_946886275.1 uncultured Sphingosinicella sp. | reverse complement strand
GCGGCATGGCCGTTGCGGGTGAAGATGGCGACGCCGTTGCCATATTGATGCTCGCTCGGCAGCCGGACCGCTTCCTCGAAGCTGTCGGCCCTGACCATCTGCAGGACCGGCCCGAAAATCTCCTCCTGATAGGAGCGGAAGTGGGGCTTCACATGGTCGAAGAAGGTCGGGCCGATGAAATAGCCCTCCTCATGGCCCTGGAGCGAGAAGCCGCGGCCGTCGATGACGAGCTCGCCGCCTTCGTCGGCGCACATCTGGATATAATCCTCGATCCGCTTGCGATGGGCGGCGTTCACGACCGGTCCGTAATGCGCCTCGTTATCGGTCGAGACCCCGACCCGAAGCTTGTTGATCGCCGGGATCAGCGCTTCGCGAAGCTCGTTGGCGGTCTTCTCGCCGACCGGAACGACCACCGGCAACGCCATGCAGCGTTCGCCGGCCGAGCCGAAGGCGGCGCCGGCGAGGTCGTTGACGACCATGTCGAGATCGGCGTCGGGCATGACGATGCCGTGATTCTTGGCGCCGCCAAAGCCCTGCACGCGTTTCCCGTTCGCGGTGCCGCGCGAATAGATATAATGGGCGATGTCGGAGCTTCCGACGAAGCTGATCGCCTTGATCTCCTCATGGTCGAGGATGGCGTCGACCATCTCCTTGTCGCCATGGACGACGTTGAGGATCCCATCCGGAAGACCGGCTTCCTTCATCAGCTCGGCGAGCCGAACCGGAACGCTCGGATCGCGCTCGGACGGCTTCAGGATGAAGGCGTTGCCGCAGGCGATGGCGACTCCGAACATCCACATCGGGATCATCGCCGGGAAGTTGAACGGCGTGATCCCGCAGACGATCCCGAGCGGCTGGCGCATCGAATAGACGTCGATTCCGGGTCCCGCGCCCTGCGTATATTCGCCCTTCATCGCATGCGGGATTCCGCAAGCATATTCGATCACGTCGAGACCGCGCTGGACGTCGCCCCGGGCGTCGGCGACCACCTTGCCATGTTCCGAGGCGAGAAGCAGGGCGAGGTCCTCCAGATTCTTCTCGACCAGCTCCTTGAACTTGAACATCACCCGGGCGCGGCGCTGCGGATTGGTCGCTGCCCAGCCCGGAAAGGCGTTGCGGGCGGCGGCGACCGCCTGCTCGAGATCGGCCGAGCCGCCGAGCCTGACCCGGGCTTGGACCCCGCCATTATTGGGGTCGAACACGTCCCCCTGCCGTTCGCCCGACGAATGGGCCGCGCCGCCGATGAAATGATCGATATTCCGCATTGAGACTGCCTCGACTTCTAGGGTGAGGGGATAGATCAGCCCTAGCCAAGCCTTTCGGCAAATGCCAGTTGCGGGTCAGCCGAGAGGAGCAAAAATGAAACTGGGTTCGCTCAAATCGGGCCGTGACGGACGGCTTGTTGTCGTCAGCCGCGACCTCGCCTGGTATGCCGACGCATCGCACATCGCTCCGACCCTTCAGGCCGCGCTCGACGGCTGGGCGGAGGTCGAGCCGCAATTGCGGCTTCTCGCCACCGATCTCGATCACGGGGTCATTCCCCGGGAGCGGTTCCACGAGCGCCAGGCGGCGGCGCCTCTGCCGCGCGCCTATCAATGGGCCGACGGGTCCGCTTACGTGAATCATGTCGAGCTGGTCCGCAAGGCGCGCGGCGCGGAAATGCCGGAGAGCTTCTGGACCGACCCGCTCATGTATCAGGGCGCCTCGGACGAGATGCTCGCGCCGCGCGATCCGATCCCGCTCGCCGATCCCTCCTGGGGCTGCGACCTCGAAGCCGAGATCGTCGTCGTCACCGACGACGTCGCCCGCGGCGTTTCCCGCGAACAGGCGCTGGGGCACATCAAGCTGATCGGGCTGGTGAACGACGTCTCGCTCCGCAACCTCATTCCGGCCGAGCTGGCCAAGGGTTTCGGCTTCCTCCAGTCGAAGCCCGCCTCGGCCTTGTCGCCGGTTCTGGTGACCCCGGACGAGCTGGGCGAAACCTGGGCCAACGGCAAGCTGAGCGGGGTTCTCAAGGTCGACCTCAACGACCAGCCGTTCGGCCGCGCCGATGCCGGGCAGGACATGACCTTCGATTTCGGTACCCTGATCGCTCATCTGGCCCGGACGAGGAATCTCGGCGCCGGCTCGATCCTCGGCTCGGGAACCGTCTCCAACCGCGATTCCGACGGCGGCCCCGGCAAGCCGGTCGACCGCGGCGGCCGCGGCTACAGCTGCATCGCCGAGGTGCGCACGGTCGAGACGATTCTCGACGGAGCGGCGGCGACGCCCTTCCTCAAGCCGGGCGACCGGGTCCGGATCTCGATGGACGATGAAGATGGCCATTCGATCTTCGGCGCGATCGAGCAGGAGGTGGTCGCGGCCTGAGGCTATTCGGCCCAACCCCCGACGCGTCAAAGGTCATTGACGCAGGTGTATTATATCTGCAACACAGATGGGGGCACTTCGGGAGGGTTCGAACTCATGTCATTGCTATCACGCACGTCGGTGCTCGCCGCAGCGCTCGTTCTGGCGGCCGCGCCCGCCTCGGCCGTTCCCGCGGATCTGCGCGAGCGAGTCGATGCCTATCTCGCGAGCGCCTTCCCTGCAGATGGCCCTGGCGTTTCGGTGATCGTGACCGACGACGGCGAGACCGTCTATGCCGGGGGGCGCGGGCTCGCCGATGTCGAGGCCGGAACGGCGGTCACGCCGGAGACCGTCTTTCGCCTTGGCTCGATCTCCAAGCAGTTCACGGCGGCCGTGATCCTTCAGCTCGTCCAGGAAGGACGAATCTCTCTGGACGACCCGATCTCGCGCTTCTTTCCCGATTATCCTCAGCCCGGCGCCGGCGCGACCGTCGCTCAACTGCTCAATCATACCAGCGGGATCCAGAGCTATACCGGGATCCCGGGTTGGATGGTCGAGGCCAATACCGACCGCGCCTACACCACCGCGGAGATGATAAACCTGTTCCGCGATCTGCCCTCTCCCTCGGCGCCGGGCGAGCGCCACGATTACAACAATAGCGGCTATGTGCTGCTCGGTGCGATCATCGAGCAGGTGACCGGAATGCCCTGGCACCAGGCCATCGAGCAGAGGATCACGTCTCCGCTGGGTCTCGCGACGATCCGCTATGGCGTCGGTGAGGCCGAAATGCCTGCGATGGCGCGCGGCTATAGCCTCGGCTCCGACGGAGTTCGTCCGGCCAACCGTATCCACATGAGCGTGCCGCACGCGGCCGGCGCGCTGGTCGGAACGGTCGAGGATCTCGCCCGCTGGGCGCACGCTCTCCATCATGGCCGAGTGGTCGACGCGGAATCCTACGCCCGGATGACCGCGCCGACCCGGCTGCCCGACGGAAGCACCGTCCCTTACGCGTTCGGCCTGTCGAATGCCGAGCTCCGAGGCCGCCGCGCGATCGGCCATGGCGGCGGCATCTTCGGTTTCTCGACCGACAGCGTTTACCTGCCTGAAGAGGATCTGTTCGTTTCGGTGTTCACCAATTCCGACGAGCCGGCCGCTTCTCCGGGAATCGTCCTTCGCCGGGTCGCGGCGCTCGCTCTCGCCGATCCTTATCCCGATTTCGAGCGGACCACGGCCGAGATCGCTTCGCTCGAGCCGTGGATGGGAGTCTATGGCCTGGGCCAGGACTCCGCGACCCGACGCTTCTACGCGCGCGACGGCAAGCTCTACACGCGGCGCAGCGGCGGCTCGGAGCTCGAAGTCTTCGCCGCCGGGGACAATCGCTTCTTCTATGGGCCCGAGAGCCTCACCTGGTTCAGCCTCGTCCGGGACGGCGCCGGAAACCCGGTGATGGAGATGCATCAGAACGGCGAGGAGGCGGTCGAGCGGTCCGCCTGGGCCGGCCCGATTCCCCAGGAGGCGCCGGCGGCGATAGTGTCGCGCGCCATCCTCGAGACCTATGTCGGAAACTATGTCGCGCCGATGGCGCCGGTGGCCATCGCCTGGGGCGAGAACGGCCAGCTGACGGTTCAGCTCGGCGGCCAGCGCGCCATCCCGTTGCGACCGGCAAGCGCGACCGAGTTCGAAACCGTCGGAGTGGAGGCAAGGATCGTGTTCCACAGTGACGAGGGCGCGGTCAGCCGCCTCGTGATCCACCAGGGAGGTCGCGAGATTGCCGCTCCACGCGCGGAATCGCCGCCCGCCGGCTGATCCGTCGAGGAGCCAAGGCTTGCGAGTCCCGTCGCTCGGGAGCAGAGGCAAGCCATGAGACATCCGCTCCTGATCGCCGTTATGGCCGCCTCGATGGCCGTCACCGCCCATGCCCAGCGAAGCGCCCGGGCGCCGTCGCAGCCGGCGAGCCTTAACGCCATCGCCGAGCAGGTGTCGGAACAGTCGCTCAAGGCCCATGTCGAGCGGCTGGTGAGCTTCGGCACCCGGCACACCTTGTCGGACCGCGATCATCCGACCCGCGGGATCGGTGCCGCGCTCGACTGGACCGAGGCCGAGCTCGGCCGCTACTCGCAAGCGTGCGGCGGCTGCCTTCAGGTGATCCGAACCGGCGACACCGTCACCGGTCGGCGGATCCCGAACCCGACCCTGGTCGAGAATGTCGTCGCCATCCAGCGCGGCAGCGAGCGCCCGAACCAGGTCGTCATCATCACCGGCCATATCGACAGCCGGGTGAGCGACGTCATGAATGCCACCGCCGATGCGCCCGGCGCCAATGACGACGGATCGGGCACGGCGGCGGTGATCGAGGCGGCGCGCGTGCTTTCGAAGCATCGTTTCCCCGCCACCATCGTCTATGCCGCTCTGTCGGGCGAGGAGCAGGGCCTGATCGGCGGCCGGATCCTCGCCGATTATGCCCGGGCGCAGGGCTGGGAGGTCGTCGCCAATCTGAACAACGACATCATCGGCAATAGCTGCGGATCCGATGGGGTCTGCGATGACGACAATGTCAGGGTCTTTTCCGAGGGCCTTCGCTGGCAAGGCGGCGATTTGCTCCGGCCGCTCGTCCGCAGCCAGGGCGGCGAGAATGATTCGCCGTCTCGCAACCTGTCACGCTTTCTTGCCGACCTCGCCGGCGAGCTCGGCCTCGGCCTCGACGTCCGCCAGATTTGGCGCAACGACCGCTTCGGCCGCGGCGGCGATCATACCGAATTCCTCAATGCCG
>CAMPIH010000158.1 GCA_946886275.1 uncultured Sphingosinicella sp. | reverse complement strand
GCTGATCCGGAGGATCGCCTTCCTCGCCGCCTTGCCCGCTTCGTGGAGTTCACTAGATAGAGCCCAAGCGAAGGAACCGCCGATGGCCGAACAGGACAGCGACAAGCAGCCGGCCGCCTCCGCGGCCGCCCCTTTCCCGACCCTCGAGGAGCTCCAGCACTGGACCTTCGTCATGGGACGGGCCCAGCAGATGATGATGGAGCATCTCGCCGCCCAGATCGGCGACTCGGCGGCGCAGATTCCGCAAGATCCGGCAAAGGCCGCGGCGTCCTGGCCGGGCATGAACCTGTTCGCCGATCCCGCCGCGATCGCCCGCCAGCAGGCGGAGCTCTGGTCCGAGGGCCTGTCGATCTGGCAGCGAGCGCTCGGATTCGCCGAGCCCAGGGACGAGCTTCGCCAAAAGGCCGACCAGGACCGGCGCTTCGCCGCTCCCGAATGGCGCGACAATCCCCTGTTCGACACGATCCGCCAGACCTATCTGCTCGTCTCCGAGCGGCTTCTCGGCTCGGTCGACGCGATCGAAGGGCTGGACCCGGCGACCCGCGAGAAGCTGAGATTTTCGACCCGGGCCTTCGTCGACGCGATGGCACCGAGCAATTTCGCTTTGACCAACCCTCAGGTGCTCGAACGGGCCATCGAGACGAAGGGCGAGAGCCTGCTCAACGGCCTCGACCATATGCTCAAGGATCTCGGCAAGGGCCAGCTCACCCATAGTGATCCGGAGGCGTTCGAGGTCGGCCGAAACATCGCCGTCACCCCCGGCAAGGTGGTGAAGCAGACTCGGCTCTACCAGCTGATCCAGTACAGCCCGACCACCGACAAGGTGCTCGAGACGCCCCTCATCATCTTCCCGCCGTGGATCAATCGCTTCTACATCCTCGATCTCAACCCGAAGAAGAGCTTCATCCGCTGGGCGGTCGACCAGGGCCTTACCGTCTTCATCGTCTCCTGGAAGTCGGCGGACGAGAGCCTCGCCGATCTGACGATGGACGATTATGCGCTGGCCCAGGCGGAAGCGATCGACACCGTTCGCGACGCCCTCGACGTCCCGAGCGTCCATGCCATCGGCTATTGCGTCGCCGGAACCTATCTCGCCGCGACCCTCGCTTTGCTCGCGGCCCGAGGTGAGGCCGGGAAGGTCGCAAGCGCCACCTTCTTCACCGCCCAGGTCGATTTTACCGAAGCCGGCGATCTCAAGCTGTTCCTCGGCGACGAGCAGATGGAGATGATCCGGCAGCTCAGCGCCGAGCATGGCTATCTCGACGGCCGCTACATGGCCGCGACCTTCAATCTGCTTCGCGGTCGAGACCTGATCTGGAACTATGTCACCAACAATTACCTGCTCGGCCAGGACTATCCCCAGTTCGATCTTCTCCACTGGAATTCGGACACGACCAACCTGCCTGCCCGCTGGCACCAGGCCTATCTCCAGCAGCTCTATCGCGAGAACAAGCTCGTCCAGCCGGGCGCGATCAGCATCGACGGAACAGCGATCGACCTGCGCAAGGTAGCGACCCCGACCTATGTCCAGGCCGGCCGGGAGGACCATATCGCTCCGCCGCAGAGCGTCTGGAAGATCACCCATCATTTCGCCGGCCCGATGCGCTTCGTGCTCGCCGGCTCCGGCCATATTGCCGGCGTCGTCAACCCGCCCGAAGCCCAGAAATACCAATATTGGACCAACGAGGAGAAGGTCGACAGTCTCGAGCAGTTCATTGCCGGCGCGACCGAGACGAAGGGAAGCTGGTGGCCCGACTGGATCGGCTGGATCCGCGGCATCTCGGACAAGGAGGTGCCGGCGACTGGCGCCCGAAGGCCCGGCGAAGGCAAGCTGGAGGCGATCGAGGACGCTCCGGGCAGCTATGTGAAAGCCCGCTGACGAACTGGCTTTCTTCCAAAGCCGGACGCTCATTGTTGCACTGCACAATATTTCTCTTGAAATCGCGCCGGCCCTCGCTTATTTGCTGCACTGCAACAAACGAGGAGCTGCGCCAATGGCCGATCAGACCGCCAATGAAGTGACCGACACCGCCAAGGACGCGGTCGCTCAGGCGCCTGCCAAGGCGCCCGCCGCCGAGACGGTTGCGGAGCCGAAGGCCGAAGCCGCTCCGGCGAAGGCCGAGCCCGTCAAGGCCCCCGTCGCCAAGGCCCCGGTCGCCAAAGCCCCGGTCGCGAAGGCTGCTTCAGCCTCCGCTCCGGCCAAGCGCGCGGTCCGCAAGCCGAAGACGAAGCGAATCAAGGCGGCCAAGCCGGCAAGGAAGCCGACCGTCGCCGTCAACACGAAGCCGGCAGCCAAGCCGGCCACCCCATCGAGGAAGCCGGCTCGCGCCGGCACCAACCGCAAGACTGAAGGAGTAGTCATCATGACCAAGCAGACCAAGCAGACGGTCGACGCCGGCCTGTTCGCCGCCGACCAGTTCAAGGGCGTCTTCGGCGACGTCAACGAGCGCGCCAAGGCGGCCGCCGAGCGTTCGGCCAAGGTTGCCGAAGAGCTCGCCGACCTGACCCGCGGCAATGTCGAGGCGCTCGTCGCCTCCTCGAAGATCGCCGCCAAGGGCGTCGAGGCGCTGAGCCAGGACGCCGCCGAATATGGCCGCAAGGCTTTCGAGGAAGCTTCGGCCACCCTCAAGAACTTCGCCGAAGTGAAGTCGGCCACCGACTTCTTCAAGCTGCAGGGCGACTATGCCCGCGCCGCCTTCGACAATGCGGTCGCCGAGAGCGCCCGCCTGAGCGAGACGGTTCTGAAGCTCGCCGGCGACGTCGCCGAGCCGATCACCAGCCGCTATACCGTCGCGGCCGAGCGCGTGAAGACTCTCGCGGCGTAAGCCTTTCGAGAGTCGGTCGCGCCGACCGTGGAAAAGGGCGGCCCTCCCCTCCCGGAGCGGCCGCCCTTTTTGCGTTCGATCGGGATAGGATCGGCCACCCGGGCGGTTCGATCACTCGAACCGGCGATCCGTCCCCGCATGGGCACCGGTCTTCGACACTGTCGTTCCGCGCTCTTGCGGCAGGCGGGCACCATGCCCTATTTTCGGCGTTGATATGAGCATGATCGAGTCAGTGATTAGAGCGTCGGACGACGATCGCGTGGATGATGACGCCGGCCTCGGCGTCGCCACCAAGACGCGCACCCGAACCAAGACGCCGTCGCCCTACAAGGTGCTGATGCTGAACGACGATTATACCCCCATGGAGTTCGTCGTTCACGTCCTGCAGAGCTTCTTCAGGATGAGCATCGAGGATGCGACTCGGGTGATGCTCCATGTCCACCAGCGCGGTGTCGGCGTGTGCGGCATCTTCCCCTACGAGGTTGCGGAGACGAAGGTGGCGCAGGTGATCGAATTCGCGCGCCAGAACCAGCACCCGCTGCAATGCACGCTGGAGAAAGCCTGAATTCCAGGCTTCCGGTAGCCGGGGCCGATGGAAACGGCCTCAGCGCGGCGGCGGTAGCCAGCCGGTTTCGAGCAGGTCGCGGTCCGAATAATTGGCGTCGGCGCAAAGCCGCTTTTCGTCCACCACCTGGACATGGCCGCCGCCGTTGCGCGAGATGATCCCGTCCTCGACCAGGCTTCGCACCATTCGGTTGACGTGGACCGCGGTGAGGCCGGTGGCGTCGCCGATTTCCTCCTGGGTCAGCGGCAGCTGGAACCTGCCCTCCTCGGCGAGGCCGAGAGTCTTCAGCCGCATGTAGAGCTCGCACAGCAGGGAGGAGACTCGAGCGCGGGCCGAGGTGCGGCCGATCGACGCCAGCCGGTCGGCGAGCGAGACCCGATCGGCGACGGTCAGCGCCAGGATCATCGACGCAAGACGCGGATGATCGCCGATCAGCGCCGCGAGCCGCTCCCGGCTGAACGGGCAAAGGATGGCGTCCGTCACCGCGGTCACCGTCTCCGGAGCGCGCGGGAAGGCGAGCAGGGGCAGGCCGAGAAGATCGCCCTGGAAATGGAAGCGCATGATCTGGCGGCTGCCATTGCCGAGCACGACGCTACTGTGAAGCCAGCCGCGGCGGACGATGAAAAGCTCTCGGGGCTTCTCGTTCTCGGCGATGACGACGGTACCGCGCCGAAAGGAGCGATCATGCTCCTCGAGCGAATCCAGCGCCTCCCGTTCGGAGGAGGACAGCCGGATGTGGCGGCCGAGCCGCTCAGCTAGACAACTTCCCCCCAAACGCAGAACCCCCGGTACGCCTTCGTACTCGGCGCTGATATTAGGCCAAATTATCCCATGCTGCGCTAATCGAAATCAAGAGCTTCGAAGCCGCCGCTTTTTTTGCCGCCTCGATTTTCGGGCGAGTGTCATTGTCCGAGAGCCATTGGCATCGTGACCGTTGCGAGCGACGGGCCCACCCCCTAAGGGCGGGCGATGGACAGGATCATCATCCGGGGCGGCCGGCCGCTGAAGGGCAAGATCGTCATTTCGGGGGCGAAGAATGCGGCTCTGACGCTTCTGCCGTGCGCCCTGCTGACCGACGAGCCGCTGACTCTTCGCAACCTGCCGAGGCTCGCCGACGTCGACAGCTTCGGCCACCTGTTGAACCAGCTCGGCGTCTCGACCACCATCGAAGGGTCCAAACCCGACGATTTCGGGCGGGTGATGACCCTTCGCGCTTCGACGATCACGTCGACGGTCGCGCCCTACGACATCGTCCGGAAGATGCGCGCCTCGATCCTGGTGCTCGGCCCGTTGCTTGCGCGAACCGGCGAAGCCACGGTTTCACTGCCTGGCGGCTGCGCGATCGGCACCCGTCCGATCGATCTTCACCTCCGCGCGCTCCAGGCGCTCGGAGCGGAGATCGAGCTCACCGCCGGCTATGTGAAGGCGATCGCGCCCAAGGGCGGGCTGACCGGCGGCAAGATCAGCTTCCCGACCGTTTCAGTAGGAGCGACCGAGAATGCGCTGATGGCGGCGGTTCTGGCGAACGGCACGACGGTGATCGAAAATGCGGCTCGCGAGCCGGAAATCACCGATCTCGCCCAGTGCCTGATCGCGATGGGCGCCGAGATCGAGGGGCTGAAGAGCGATACGCTGACCGTCCACGGCAAGGAGGAGCTCCACGGGGCAACCTACCAGGTCATGCCCGACCGGATCGAGGCGGGCAGCTATGCCTGCGCCGCGATGATCACCGGCGGC
>CAMPIH010000157.1 GCA_946886275.1 uncultured Sphingosinicella sp. | reverse complement strand
GCCGATTGCGCTCGGACCCAGGCGGCGAGCTGCCAGGCCTGCTGCTCGGTGATCCGTCCCTGGAAGGCGGGCATACCGTTCGGCCGGCCATGGAGGATGGTCGTCACGATCGCCTCCATCGATCCGCCATAGCGCCACTCGTCGTCCATCAGCGGCGGACCCATGCCGCCGCCGCCATGGGCGTGGCAGCCGACGCAGTTCATCCAGCTATAGAGCCGCGCTCCCTGGGCGATATGATAGGCGTTTCGCTCATAGGCATCGGCTCGGGGATCGCCGGCGAACGCCGCCGTCTCCGGAAGCGGCCGGCCGCGATAGTCGCGGGTCTCGCGGTCGCAGGCGGTAAGCAGGAGGAGGAGGGCGGCGGCGGTCACCGCGGCCGGCCCGTGCGGCCCTGACGTCCCGGACAATGCGCTAGCGCGAAAGGGCGAAGACATAGAGCCTCCCTCCCGAATCGGTGCGTGCCGGAAGGTCGCGGACGGCATTGACGAAACCCAGCGCCGATGTCGGATCGCCCTTGTCGAGGCCGCCCGCGACGATCGCCCCGGCCCAGCCGCCGACCCCGGCGAGGATGGCGATATATTGTCGGCCGTCCGGACCCCTGTAGCTGACCGGCTGTCCGATCGTTCCCGAGTTGAGCTGATGCTGCCAGAGCAGCCGTCCCGAGCGCGCGTCGACCGCCTTGAACAGCCCGTCCATGGTTCCGTAGAAGACGACGTCGCCGGCGGTCGCCAGCGCTCCGCTCCATAGCGGCAGATCCTCCCGGATCCGCCAGACGGCGCGACGGGCGACCGGATCCCAGGCGGTGAGGATACCGCGATTGCCGCCGGGGCCGGCGTACATCCGCGATTCCGCGCCGAGATAGGGGGTGCCGGCGATGTAATTCCCCTCCATCACGCCATGGTCCATGCACAGGTTCAGGTGAGGGACGTAGAGGAGGCCGGTACGCGGGCTGAAGGCCGAGGGGTTCCAGTCCTTGCCCCCCGGCGCGGCCGGACAGATGTTGCGAACGACGCGGCCCGACCGCGGCGCCTTCTCCTCGACCGCGACCAGCCGGCCGGTGCGAAGATCCACTCCGCGCGCGCTGTTGACGAACGCATAGGGGTCCGCCGACAGCACCTGTCCGGTGCGCCGGTCGATGACGTACATGAAGCCGGTCCGGCCGGGCCTGACCAGCACCTGCCGCGGCCGGCCGCCGATCGGCATGTCGAGCAGGATGCTTTCGTTGACGTCGTCATGGTCGAACAGATCGTGCGGGCTCGACTGGTAGAACCAGCGCGCCTCGCCGGTGGCGATGTCGCGGGCGAAAATCCCTGCGGTCCACTTATTGTCGCCCGGCCGTTGCTCCGGGTTCCACGGGCCGGGATTGCCGGTGCCGTAATAGATGAGTCGGAGCTCGGGATCGTAGCTGATCCAGCCCCACGCATTGCCGCCGCCGAGCCGCCAACCTTCGGGCTGCCAGCTATGGACTCCCAGGTCGCGTCCCTGGTCGCTCGGGTAGAAGGGCCTGAAATTGGGGCCGATGAGGACGTCGGAATCGGGTCCGGTGCTCCACGCCTTCCAAACCAATGCGCCGCTGCCGGCGTCGAGCGCCGCCAGCCAGCCGCGGACTCCGAACTCGCCGCCGGAGCTTCCGACGAGCACACGCCCTTCCGCCACGAGGGGCGCCATCGTGATCGTTTCGCCGCGGTTGATGTCGGCGAGCCGGGTTCGCCAGATCTCGGTGCCGCTTTCGGCGTCGAGCGCGATCGTCTGGCCGTCAAGCGTGTTGAAATAGAGCCGGCCGTCCGAGAAAGTGGCGCCGCGATTGACCACGTCGCAGCAGGCGACGCCCTGGGCGGCGGGAAGCGGCCTCGGCCGGAACACCCACTTCACAGGGTCGTCGGGCCGGGTGAGGTCGAGCGCGTAGACGATGTTGGGAAAGGGCGTGACGATATACATCGTCGTTCCGATCACCAGCGGCGCCGCTTCGTGGCCCCGGCGCACCCCGGTGTCGAAGGTGAAGACGGGCCGGAGCCGGGCAGCGTTGCCGGCATTGATCTGGTCGAGGCCGCTATAGCGGGTGGCGCCATAGTCGCCGAGCGGCATCGTCCACTGGCCGTCCTCGACACGCGCGGCCGAAGGCGCGGTGACGGCGCGGGCATCGGGTCTCGGCAAGGGCGCGAGAGTCTCGAGGGTCGCGATCTTGATCGGCGGCGGCGAGGGCGTGACGGCGAAATAGACGCCGACCCCGGCGACGACGAGAGCGAGCAACAATGCCAGTCCGCCCCAGATGCCGATCTTCCTGAGCATCGCCGCCTAAATGTCTCCGAACCAGCCTCTTCAGAATAGAAGCTGCACGGGAAAGTTCCGGCCCCGATACGTCCTCTAACCCAGGTTAGTCAGCGCGGACGATGGCGATGCCCCAGGGACGGTCGCCGGCCGGGAAGCGGGCGATGATCCGCATCGAGCTGGTGTCCACCATCGTCACGTCGTTCGAGGGGCCGTTGGCGGTGAAGGCGAAGCGCCCGTCCGGCGTGATGCCAAGTCCCCAGGGACGTTCGCCGACCTCGATCCGGCCGGTCACCTCCAGCGTCTGCGGATTCAGCCGGACGAGCTGCCGGCCTCGGCCGGTGGTGACGAAGAGGTGGGCGCCGTCGGGGGTCAGGCGAACATCCATCGGCCTGATCGTCTCGCCCTCGATCCGGGCGTTCCGGACGACCCGGTCCTGAGCCACCGCGATCGCGCTGACGCTTGCGTCATTCTCGCCCGGAACGAACGCCATGTCGCCATTGGCGGTGAAGACGGCGTTGCGCGGCCTGAGGCCGACCGGGATCCGCGCGCGGATCCGGCCCTGATCTGTGTCGAGCACGGCGACGACATGGTCTTCCTCCGAGGTCGCATAGACGAGCGTTCCGTCCGGAGAGACGGCGACGCCTTCCGGTTCGCCGCCGACGTCATAAGCCTCGACCTGCCCGCCGCTCGCTGAATCGAGCACGACGAGCTGGCCGGTATCCTCGCTCGCGACGTAGAGCCGGCTGCCGTCGGGGCTGACCGCCACCGTCTCCGGGTCGGAGACGCCCCGGATCACTCGAACCAGCTGTCCGGAAGCGATGTCGAACACGGCGATCCCGTCGGCCGACTTGTCCGCCGGCGGAAGCGTCGACTCGTCGACTCCGGGTCCCGCCACCGGCGATCCGCTGAGAGCGATGTAGAGCAGCCGCCCGTCGGGGCTCGGGACGATTCCGCGAGGTCTTTTGCCCAGAGCGACCCGACCGACGATTTGCCTCGCCTGCGGGTCGATGATGGTGAGATCGCCCGAATTCTCGTTGGTGACATAAACCCGAAGGCCGCCGGCCTTGGGCTCGCCCTCGTCGCGGCCGCAGGACGCGAGCAAAGTGAGCAGGGCGAAGGCGAGCAGCCGGATCATATTTTCCCTCTCCACGGCAGGATTCGACGGACGATGTCGCTTCGGCCCTGCGCCAGGTGAAGGAGAGTCCCCGCCAGATGGAGCAGGATGAGGCCGACGATCAGCCGCGCGACGATCCGGTGCACGATGAGGAAGGTCTCCCGAAGCCCGGCATTGGGCGCCGTCCAGTCGGGCAAGGGCAGGCCGAAGAAGGCGACTCCATATTGGCCGAGGCTGGACGCGACATAGCCGGCGATCGGCTGGGCGAGCAGTAGCGCATAGAGGAGCAGATGGACCGCGGAGGCGAGCCTTGCATTGACTGCACGGATCCCGACGAGCGGCGGCGGCCGGTGGGTCAGCCGCCAGGCCGTGCGCAGGATCATCAGCCCGAGCACCACCAGTCCGATCGACTTGTGGAGGTTGAATAGCAGACCGCGCATCGGCGTCTGCCGAGGCACCTCGACCATGGAGAAGCCCAGAGCGAGCATGACGAGGACGAGGAGGGCAACGAGCCAATGGAGGGTGGAAGCGACGCGATCGTATCGGACCGGCGCCCGCTTTTGCGCGGCGAATGCGCGCGTCCCATCAACCCCCACCGAAGCCGCTTCACTCATCAAAATCCAAACATCAGCGAAACGTTCCGGTTCCGGCCTCACGGCTCGGTGGATTGCGACGAGACAAGGATATGACGGCTCGAACGGCGCCGTTCGACCGCCTAATAAGCGAGGCCGATGCCGTCGGCGCGAAGGTCCGACGCCGCTCCGTAGACGAGCTCGCCGCCGCTTTCGCGCCGTTCGACGCAGGAATAGCGACCGAAGCCGCCATCTGACGGCGCGAGCCGCCAGCCCATTTCGGCGAGCGCGATGGCGGTGGCGTCGGGAACCCCGGTTTCCAGCCGCAGCTGGCCGGTGCCGCCGATGCTCTTGTCGTCTTCGCCCATCTGCTCGGACGAGCCTTCATGCTGCCAGCGCGGCGAATCGCCCGCGGCCTGGGCGTCGAGGCCGTGATCGACCCGGTTCATGATGATCTGCGACTGTCCCTGCGGCTGCATCGCCCCGCCCATCACTCCGAAGGACAGCCAGGGCCGGCCGTCGCGCGTGGCGAAGCCGGGGATGATCGTCTGGAAGGGCCTCTTGTTGGGCGCGTAGAGGTTGGGATGCCCGTCCTGGAGCGTGAAGAGCTGGCCCCGGTCCTGGAACATGAATCCGAGTCCGTCCGGGACGAGGCCCGATCCCATCCCCCGGAAATTGGACTGGATCAGCGACACCATCATCCCGTGGCGGTCGGCGACGGTGAAATAGGTGGTGTCGCCCTGCGACGGCGCTTCTCCCGGTTGGACTTCCGGGTTGATCCGATCGGGTCGGATCGATCGGGCGCGCTCCGCCGCATAGGCCTTGGAGACGAGCCATTCCGTCGGGATCCGGGAGAAATTGGGATCGCCATACCAGCGGGCGCGATCCTCGAAGGCCAGCCTCTTGGCCTCGGCGCCGAGATGGATCGACAAAGGCGTCTGGAAGCCCGCTTCCCTGATGTCGAACTGCTCGAGGATGTTGAGCATCTGAAGGGTCGCGAGGCCCTGGGTGTTCTCGGCGATGGCGTGGACCTGGACCCCGCGATAGGTCGTCGTCGCCGGCTCGGTCCAATGGCCCTCGTGGGCGGCGAGGTCGGCTCGGGTCATCCAGCCGCCGATTCGCCGGAAATAGGCTTCGATGGTCCGGGCGATCTCGCCCTCGTAAAAGGCGTCGCGGCCGCCGCGCGCGATCGC
>CAMPIH010000156.1 GCA_946886275.1 uncultured Sphingosinicella sp. | reverse complement strand
CCGGGCTCGGGGTGGTTTCCCAGCGTAGCTGGTCTTCCCACTGGAGCTCGGCGTAAGCGTCGATCTGGTCCTTGGTGAACACGTCGCCCTGAAGCAGGAAATCGTGGTCGGCTTCCAGCGATTCGAGAGCCTCACGCAGGGAACCGCAGACCGTCGGCACGTTGGCCAGTTCGGCCGGCGGCAGGTCGTACAGGTTCTTGTCCATCGCTTCGCCCGGATGGATCTTGTTCTGAATCCCGTCCAGCCCGGCCATCAGGATCGCCGCATAGGCCAGATAGGGATTGGCCATCGCGTCCGGGAAGCGGAACTCGACCCGCTTCGCCTTCTCGCCGGTGCCGTAGGGGATCCGGCAGG
This sequence comes from uncultured Sphingosinicella sp., assembly GCA_946886275.1. The sequence continues at coordinate 4,799 of CAMPIH010000156.1, read as the reverse complement.
AAGCGGACCGGTTGCGGCTCGAATAAGCGAGCAGGACCGGCGCCTCGAAGCCGGGGACGAGGCGCTTGTAGCTGTTCGTGGTCGGGTTGGTGAAGGCGTTCAGCGCCTTGGCGTGGCGGATGACCCCGCCGATGAAGTAGAGCGCCGTCTCCGACAGGCCGGCATAGCCGTTGCCGGCGAAGAGCGGCTTGCCGCCTTTCCAGATCGACACGTGGGTGTGCATTCCGGAGCCGTTGTCGCCCTTGATCGGCTTGGGCATGAAGGTCGCGGTCTTGCCATAGGCCTGGGCGACCATGTGGACGACATATTTGTAGATCTGCATCCGGTCGGCGGTCTCGACCAGGGTGCCGTAGGTGAGGCCGAGCTCGTGCTGGCTGGCGGCGACCTCGTGATGGTGCTTGTCCATCGGCAGCCCCATTTCGAGCATGGTCGAGACCATCTCGCCGCGAATGTCCATTGCGCTGTCGACCGGCGCCACCGGGAAATAGCCGCCTTTCTCCCGCGGCCGGTGGGCGAGGTTGCCCCCTTCATACTGGCGGCCGGTATTGGTCGGAAGCTCGATATCGTCGACCCTGAAGCCGGAGGCGGCATAGCCGTCCTCGAAGCGGACGTCGTCGAACATGAAGAATTCGGCTTCCGGCCCGACATTGACGGTGTCGCCGATTCCGGTCGCCTTCAGATAGGCCTCGGCGCGCTTCGCCGTGGAGCGCGGGTCGCGGGCATAGAGCTCGCCGGTGCCGGGATCGACGACGTCGCAGAACAGGATCCCCATCGGTGTCGCGCTGAACGGGTCGAGATACCAGGCGTCGAGGTCGGGACGCAGGATCATGTCGCTCTCGTTGATCGCCTTCCAGCCGGCGATCGACGAGCCGTCGAACATGAAGCCGTCGGTGAGCTGGTCCTCGTCGACGATCCCGGCGCACATGCTGAGATGCTGCCACTTGCCCTTGGGATCGGTGAACCGGAGGTCGACCCACTCGATTTCCTGCTCCTTGATCTGCTTGAGGATGCTGCCCGCATTGTTCGCCATTTGAGATCGCCCTGTCTTCAGAAATGAAAGTCCGACTCGCCCGGACGAATCTCCGAAGCGCTCGGCCGGAGGATTCCGGGAGCGGCCGGAGCCGTCCAGCGCCGGTGAATAATTCACGACGGAACCGGGACTTGCGATCGGCCTCGGAAGGCGAGGATCAGAACTGGCGGCGCTGGGCCGCGACGAGCATCCTCAGCAGCATTGCCACCGGCCTCGGCACCCCGACCTTGCCATCGAGCCACAGGCTTACCGCGGAGCGGCTGACCCCGATCGCCTCGGCGAGCTCGTTCTGGGTCCGGTAGCCAAGGGTCCGCATCGCGGTCCGCACCTCCTGGGGCGACATCGAGGCGAGCAGGGGATCGTCCACCACGCCGCCCTTAACGCCTTAACGGGACGAGCGGAACGCCTCTTCAGATCGCGTCGGAGCCCCGCTCGCCGGTCCGGATCCGCAAGGCCTCCTCGACCGAAGAGACGAAGATCTTGCCGTCGCCGATCCGGCCGGTGCGGGCGGCGGCGGCGATCGCCTCGACCACCCGTTCGGCGAGGCCGTCCTCGACGACCACCTCGAGCTTCACCTTGGGCAGGAAGTCGACGACATATTCGGCGCCGCGATAGAGCTCGGTATGGCCTTTCTGCCGGCCGAAGCCCTTCGCTTCCGTCACCGTGATCCCCGACACGCCGACGTCGTGGAGCGCCTCCTTCACCTCGTCGAGCTTGAACGGCTTGATGACCGCTTCGATCTTCTTCACTCCGGCGCCCTCCTTGTCGCGACCCTGATAGCCGAGGGCCGGGTCATGGCAAGCGCTGGACGCTCAGCTTCGGTTCAGGATATCCTGCTTATATTGGCTCCCACGGAGCCCGTTTCCGACAGGAAGAACGAACATGCGCAAGATCCTCCCCCTCATCGCTGCAGGCCTGTTCCTCGGCGCCGCCTCGGCGCAGGCCGCCCCGGTCGACCGCGAAGCCCAGCTCGACCGCGCCCTCGAAGGCCGGGTCGCCGGCGAGCCGGTCGACTGCATCACGCTCAGCCGAGTCCGCGGCACCCGGATCATCCCCGACACGGCGATCGTCTACGAGGTCGGCAACACCCTCTACGTCAATCGCCCGCGCGCCGGCGCGAGCAGCCTCGACGAGATGGATACTCTGGTCTCCAGGCCGTTCGGCAACCGCCTGTGCAGCGTCGACACGATCCAGCTCTACGACACGAGCGCCCGGATGACCCATGGCGTGGTCTTCCTCGGCGATTTCGTCCCCTATCGGCGGGTCGATCGCGCCGACTGAGCCGAACATCGAAGATGAAGAGAACGCCCCGGCTCGCCGGGGCGTTTTTCGTTTGGGGCTCAGTAAGGCGGCCGGTCGAGGCCGGCCGGGCTCTTCGTGAAGATCTCGCAGCCATCCTCGGTGATCCCCACCGAATGCTCGAACTGGGCGGAGAGCGATCGGTCGCGGGTGACCGCGGTCCAGCCGTCCTCGAGCACCTTGCACGCCGCCTTGCCGATATTGATCATCGGCTCGATCGTGAAGAACATGCCGGGACGAAGCTCCGGACCGGTTCCGGGCCGGCCGGCATGGACGATCTCCGGTGAATCGTGGAACACCCGGCCGACTCCATGGCCGCAGAAATCGCGGACGACGCTGTAGCGCTGAGCTTCGGCATGGCTCTGGATGGCATGGCCGATATCGCCGAGATGGTTGCCGGGCCGGGCCTGCTCGATCCCCAGCATCATGCATTCGTAGGTCACGTCGACGAGCTTGCGCGCCTTCAGCGGGACGTCGCCGACCAGGTACATGCGGCTGGTGTCGCCGTGCCAGCCGTCGACGATCGGGGTCACGTCGATATTGATGATGTCGCCGTCCTTGAGGATTCGATCGCCGGGAATTCCATGGCAGACGACATGGTTGATCGAGGTGCAGCTGCTTTTCGTATAGCCGCGATAATTGAGCGTCGCCGGAAGCGCGCCGCGCGCCCTCATCTCGGCGAAGACGATGTCGTCCAGCTCCTGGGTCGTCACTCCTGGGACGACGTGGGGCACCAGAGCGTCGAGGACCTCGGCGGCCACCCGGCCCGCCTTGCGCATCCCGGCGAAGCCCTCCGGTCCGTGGAGCTTGATTCCGCCGTGGCGGCCGATGATTGAATCGTCGCGGTCGAGGGTCGTGAGAGTCGTCATTTCCCGAATATAGGACTCGCGGCCAGCCTTGGCGACCCCTGCGCGGAGTGCTTCCTCTTCAAACGATCAGGCTTTATGCGCCCCCGATGGACGAGCGCATCTGGACCGCCGGCTTGCTGGTGATCGGGGACGAGATCCTCTCCGGCCGCACTCAGGATCGGAACATCTCGCCGATCGCGACCTGGCTCAACCTCCAGGGCATCCGGCTGGCCGAGGTCAGGATCGTCCCCGATTCGATCGACCGAATCGCCCGGTCGGTCGAGGCGCTCCGCTCGGCCCATGACTATCTGTTCACGACCGGCGGAATCGGTCCGACCCATGACGACATCACGGTGGACTCCATCGCCCACGCGCTGGGTGTGCCGGTCGTCATCCACCCCAAGGCGCGGGCGACGCTCGAGGCTTATTATGCCGATCGGGGCGGGCTCACCGAGGCCCGGCTGCGAATGGCCCGGGTGCCCGAAGGCGCCGAGCTGATCGACAATCCGATGTCCGGCGCTCCGGGGATAAGGGTCGGCAACATCTTCATCCTCGCCGGGGTCCCGCACATCGCCGCGATCATGCTCGAGGCGCTGTCGGGACAGCTCGAGGGCGGACGGCCCTTGCTGTCGCGGACGATCGGCTGCTGGGCGCCGGAGAGCGAGGTGGCGGAGACCCTCGCCGACACCGAGCGCGCTCATCCCGGTTGCCAGATCGGCTCCTATCCCTTTTTCCGCGAAGGCAAGGTCGGCGCCAATTTCGTCGTCCGGAGCACCGAGCAGGCGCTTCTCGAGGCGTGCCGGGCCGATCTAATCGAACGGCTCCGCGCCGCCGGCCACGACGTCAGCCTCGACCAGATTTGAATGGATTCAGGCGCCAGCGGGATCGTTCGGCAAGTGGAACAATAAGCCGGGACAGGCTTTGCTCCGCGAATGGATCGCTTCTTCACCTGGTTTGCCGGGAAGATCGCGTTCGTCGCCGGCCAGCCTTACGCGTTCGCCGTCGCGTTCGCCTTGATCCTCGTCTGGGGGCTGACCGGGCCGGTCTTCGGCTATTCCGACACCTGGCAGCTCGTCATCAACACCGCGACCACCATCGTCACCTTCCTGATGGTGTTCCTCATCCAGAACAGCCAGAATCGCGACGCCGCGGCGATGCAGGCGAAGCTGGACGAGCTCCTTCGGGCGGTCGACAAGGCGCGCGGCGCCTTCATCGGCATCGAGCATCTCACCGACCCGCAGATCGAGGAGATCAGGGCCGCGCTCGAACAGGAAGCCGGCAACCGCCAGAGCGGGAAGCCGGCCCCCGACGACAGTGTCGACCGCCTCCTCGACCGCTATTGAGAGGCCGGACTGTCCCAACCGCCATCATTCCGGCGGACGCCGGAATCCATGAACACCGTCTTGGGTGATGATCACCCGCCATGCTTTTCGACGATGACAATATTGTTGGACCCCGGCCGGCGCGGCGACGATGTGGAAGCCGCGCCACAAAATGCTTGCAAAACCCGCGTCCGGAAACCAGCTAGGGCCTGATGCGGGCGTAGCTCAATGGCAGAGCAGAAGCTTCCCAAGCTTACGACGAGGGTTCGATTCCCTTCGCCCGCTCCAACCCTTCGACAT
>CAMPIH010000155.1 GCA_946886275.1 uncultured Sphingosinicella sp. | reverse complement strand
AGAAGGAAAGCTCGGTGAACGAGGCGATCGACCGGATGCGCCATTCGGCGACGCGCTCGCTCCTCGAGCGCGACGACGTCATCATCGTCGCCTCGGTGTCCTGCCTCTACGGCATCGGTTCGGTCGAGACCTATTCGGCGATGACGTTCAGCCTGAAGAAGGGCCAGACCCTCGACCAGCGCGAGATCGTCCGGAAGCTCGTCGCCCTTCAGTACAAGCGCAACGACCAGGCCTTCGCCCGAGGCAATTTCCGGGTCCGAGGCGACAATCTGGAGATCTTCCCGTCGCACTATGAGGACATGGCCTGGCGGATCGCCTTCTTCGGCGACGAGGTCGAGGAGATCGTCGAGTTCGATCCCCTGACCGGCAAGAAGATCGCCAGCCTGGACTATGTGAAGGTCTATCCCAATTCGCACTATGTGACGCCCGGGCCGACCCTGAAGCAGGCGATGGAGGCGATCCGCCACGAGCTCGTCGAACGGCTGAAGGAACTGGTCGCCGAAGGCAAATTGCTCGAGGCGCAGCGGCTCGAGCAGCGGACCAATTTCGACCTCGAGATGATCGCGGCGACGGGAAGCTGCGCCGGGATCGAGAATTACAGCCGCTTCCTCACCGGCCGGCTTCCCGGAGAGCCGCCGCCGACCCTGTTCGAGTTCCTGCCCGACAATGCCCTGCTGTTCGTCGACGAGAGCCACCAGACGGTGCCTCAGGTCGGGGCGATGGCGCGCGGCGATCATCGCCGCAAGCTGACCCTGGCCGAATATGGCTTCCGGCTGCCGAGCTGCATCGACAACCGGCCGCTGCGGTTCAACGAATGGGACGCGATGCGCCCGCCGACGGTCGCGGTTTCGGCAACTCCGGGACCGTGGGAGCTGGACCAGACCGGCGGAGCCTTCGTCGAGCAGGTGATCCGGCCGACCGGGCTGATCGATCCGCCGGTCGAAATCAGGCCGGTCGAGGACCAGGTCGACGATCTCATCGCCGAGGCCAAGGAGACGGCCAGGAAGGGCTATCGGACCCTGGTGACGACCCTCACCAAGCGGATGGCCGAGGATCTCACCGAATTCCTCCACGAGGCGGGCCTCAGGGTGCGCTACATGCACAGCGACGTCGAGACGCTCGAGCGGATCGAGCTGATCCGCGACCTCAGGGTCGGAGTCTACGACGTGCTGGTCGGAATCAACCTCCTGCGCGAAGGCCTCGACATTCCCGAATGCGGCCTCGTCGCCATCCTCGACGCCGACAAGGAAGGCTTCCTCCGCTCGGAGACGTCGCTGATCCAGACGATCGGCCGTGCCGCCCGCAACGTCGAAGGCAAGGTCATCCTCTACGCCGACACGATCACCGGCTCGATCGAGCGCGCCCTCAGGGAAACCGACCGGCGGCGCGAGAAGCAGCTCGAATATAACGAGGCGCACGGGATCACGCCGACGACGATCAAGCGCAACATCTCCGACATCCTTGCCGACGTGTCGAACCGCGACAGCGTCATCGTCGACACCGGCGACGACGACAGGCCCCATCTCGTCGGCCACAATCTGCGCGCCTATATCGAGGATCTGGAAGGCCGGATGCGAAAGGCGGCCGCAGACCTCGAGTTCGAGGAAGCGGCCCGGCTTCGGGACGAGATACGTCGCCTGGAAGCGGACGAGCTGGGACTGCCGGACAAGGAGAAGAGGGCGCCGGTGCTCGGCCATTCCACCGAGGGCAAGCCCGGTACGCGCAAGACCCGTTTCGGCAAGCAGCAGTCGATCCGGATGAACAAGAGGCGTTCTCGCTAGCGGGACCCTTTCTGACCCGGTCCGCGCGCTCAGAAGAGTCGGCGCCGCCTTCGCACCGGCTCGGGCTGTTCCGGGTCGTCCTCGACGATCCAGCTATGATTTTCCACGATCTGCGAGTCGATCGGGCGGCCATGAGGATCGAGCGATGGCTCGTAGACGAATCGCTGCTCGATCAACCGGCAGGTGGTCTCGTCCAGGATCCGGCTTCCGCTGGACGACTGCACGCGGCAGTTGCTCACTCGGCCATCGGCGCGAACGACGAAGATAACTCCGACCGTTCCCTGGATCCCGACTTCACCCAGCCCGAGCGGATAGTCGGAGTTGCGCAGCCGGCCACGTATCTGCCGCGGCGGCCGGAATCCGTTATAGCCGCCACCGCCGCCGCCATCGCCGCCCATGCCGCTTCCGGTACCGTTGCCGATGCCGCCGCTGCCGGTGCCCGGGCCGCGGACCAGCGCCGATCCCTGCGACGGGTCGTTCCCAGTCCCAGCCACCGGCGCCACCACGATTGGAGGCGTCACCGGCAGCTGCACGATCGGTCTCGGCGCGACGAGGGGCGATGCCTGCGAGCGGATATTGGGAGGCGAGGATCCGCCTTCTTCCCTCGGCGTGAACCGCTTCTTGCGGGTCTCGCTCGCGATTCTCGGCGGCGGCCGAATGACGACCGGTTCAGGCTCGGGCTCTGGCGGGAGGATATTGATCAGCCTGAGGGGCTCAACCAGCGCCTGCCGGTTCTCGCTGCCCAGGCCGAACAGGAACAGCCAGGCAAAGGCGCCCTGGACGAGCAAGGCGGCGACCGCCGAGCCGATTCGATCGCCCAGTCCTTGCTGATCGGCTGTCCACATGGCCCACGAAATTTCAGATCAAATCAAGGGTTTGAAAATGGCCAGTGGAGCTGAACCGAAGCTTGCTGGAGCCGCGAATTCGCCCTCAAGGGAGCCGATTCAGAGGCCGTCGGAGCCGTGGATCGGCTTCACGGACCCCGCCGCGTCGACAGGATCGGGCGGGCTCTCACCATTGCAGCGATGGGGGCCACGCCCTAGGGCCTTTTGAAGGAGGATTTCCGATGATGCGCAGCCTTGCCACGGCCCTTACCCTGCTGCTTCTCGCAGCCTGTGCCCGCTCCGAGGATGCGAGCACTCTGCCGTCCGACACCAATGGCCTTGCCGTTCCGGTCGAGCAGGTGCGGCCGACGGCCGACGATGACAGCCAGCTGGCGATCGGCGAGTGGCGCGATTCGCTCCAGGACGACGCCGAGGCGCTCGAGTTCGGCCCGTCGGGCGCAGCGCCTTTGTTCAGCCTTCGCTGCGACTCCCGCCGCGGAGTCGTTCTCCAGCGCCATGGCGTGCCCCCGTCCGGCGATCTGCAGATGATGCTGGTGACGATCGGCAACGACACCCGCCGGCTGGCGGTGACCGGCGGGACCGGCCCGATCCCGATGCTCCGCGCTTCGCTCACCGCGCGTGACCCGTTGCTCTCGACTCTCGCCCAGGAAGGCTCGCCGATCACGATCCGGGTCGGCGATTCGCCGCCGCTCCTGCTTCCGCCCAGCCCGCTCATCGGTGAATTCGTCTCGCTTTGCGCCTCCGGCGGGGGCCAGGGGGCAGACGGCGGAGCGGAAGCCAATATGGCGTCGGCTGAGGAAGAGGCCGACGGTCCGGAAAACGAAACCGCGCCCGCGCGGTGAGGCCGGACCCAGAGCGAGGAGTGGGAATGCGTAACCGGTCGATAGCCATGTTGGCGGCACTGGCCGCGCTTGCCGCCTGTGCGCCGCGCGTCGTGCCGCCGGCGCCGCCACCGCCTTCGCCGGAGCCGCAGGCCAGACCTCCGGCACCGCTCCCACCACCACCGCCCGTGCAGTGGGAAGATTCTCCGCTGAGCCCGGGCGACTGGAGCTATCGAGGCGAGGGCGCGTCGTCGGCCGCGGTCTTCGGAACCGGCACATCCGCGCTCTTCACGCTCCGCTGCGAGCCCGGCCGCCGGGTGATCCTCGTCTTGGCCGGCGCGGGCCGTTCGCCGCTCATCATCCGGACCAGCTATGGCGACCGAAGCCTGGCCGCCGAGCCGCGCTCGGGCGAGCTGGTCGCAACCCTTCCTGCTTCGGATGGTCTCCTCGACCAGATCGCCTTCAGCCGAGGCCGCTTCGCCGTCGAAGCCGAGGGGGCCGGCCGCCTGGTCCTTCCGGCGTGGCCGGAGACGGCGCGGGTGATCGAGGATTGTCGCGGCTAAGAAAAAGGCGCCGCCGGAAGATGACCGGGGCGCCGCGCGAAGCATGGAATCCTAACCAGAAAAAAAATGAGTTCAAGACTTGATCGTGGATTCGGAGCGAATCATAGTTGGGTCAACTTCAACAAGCGAAAGGAGGTGATCCGATGTCTCATGGTTCAGCAGAGAGGTCGGTCAAGTCCGTTCGGGAGATGAAAGGCTAAGCTTTTCATAGTCTTCCGGGCTGGAGACTTCCGGCCGCTGACCATGTCGAATAGGCCGTCGGGCAAGCCCCGGCGGCCTTTCGCCTGTCTGGGGAAGGAACGGCCCTCACCCAAGGTTCGTTGGGAGCTCGAGGAGAGCCGAAAATGCCTGAGCCGAAGGTCGAGGACGACAGCGAACGGGGCGAGCGTTCGCGCTTCGATCGCCGCACCGGCGAGGTTCATGGCAGCGGCTCCGGCGCCGGCGGAAGCGGCAATCCCGCCGAGGATTATGATCAGGATTCCAAGGGCGGTTCCGGTGCGACGCCGAACTTCAACGTCGCCAGGGGCCGGGAACGCGCGCCCGGAGAGCGAAAGTGAGCGGCGGTGGCCATCCGCTGCCCGCCAGCGGAGAGGCCCGCCACAAGGAGATTCCCGAACATCTGGAGCGCGAGAAGGGCCGCGGCGACGATTCGAAGGGGATTGTCCAGCCGCAGGACCAAGCGGTGAGTCCAGGCGGTGAACCCTATCGCTACGACGATCTCGGACGGGGCCCGGAAAATATCGGCGGCTCAAGCAAGGAGGAAGACATGGCCGAAGACCGGAACAGCGGCAGGGACGAGGCGGAGCGAAACCATGCCGGATCCCATGTGGGTGGAAGCCAGGAAGGCGGCGGACCCGGGCCGTCCGACATGGCGGCGCCCGGTGGAAGCAGCGGCAGCGGCGGCTATGGCGAGGCCCAGAACCAGCAATTCCATCAGGGACAGCAGGAGAAGGCGCCGCCTCGATCGAGCGATGACGACTCCTCGCGCGGCGAGCGGTTCGACGAGGCCCAGGGGGGCGGCCGAGGCGCGGAGCCTGAGCAAGGCGACGAGTTCGCGTCCGACCAGGCCGAGCATCAGGACCGCGGTCAGAGCGTCGCCGAAACCGAATCCGGCGGCCGCTGACGGGCCCGTTCTGGCCGCCGCGGGGCAAGGGCGGAGCGGAAC
>CAMPIH010000154.1 GCA_946886275.1 uncultured Sphingosinicella sp. | reverse complement strand
CACGGTGACGGCGGCCGGCGACCTCGCGCTTGCCGACGCCGATGCCGTGGCGGCCGTCCAGCTCAATTCGACCGGCGGCAGCGTGCTCAGCACCGGCCTGCTCGATGCGGGCAGCTTCCTCACCGTCTCGGCGGCCGACAATATCGACATCGAAGATGCGACGGGCACTAGCTTCATCGACCTGTTCGCCAGCGCCGGTTCGCTCGACGCCGGCACGCTCGCCTCCGACGGAACGATCTTCGCTTCCTCGGCCACCGGCGCCACCATCGCCTCGGCGACGAGCGGCGATTCGATCTTCGTGTCGACCGGCGGGACCGCCGATCTCGGCACCCTCGCCGCCGACGGCTCGATCTTCGTGTCGGGCGCGGCGATCGAGCTCGCCAGCGCCACCGCCGACGAGGATGTGGACCTGAGCGCCGACGGCGACATCGCCGTCACCTTCGCCCAGGCCGGCGACGATTTCACCGCAAGCCCCGGCGGGACCTTCTCCGGCGGCACCGTGGTCACGACGGGCCTGGGCTTCGACGGGGATTCGGAATCTTCGGAGGGCGGTCCGACCAATCTCGAGGGCAGCAACATCGTCATCCATTCGACCGGCGATCTTCGGCTCGACAGCGGCAGTGCCGCCGACAGGATGGAGCTGGCGTCGATCGACGGGCGCGTTCTCAGCAGCACCTTGCTCCGCGCCGGCGACGACGTGGAAATCGACAGCGGCGGCGACACCTTGATCGCGGACGCGGCCGCGGGGAACGATTTCCTTGCCGACTCGGGGGGCGTCTTCACGGCGGCCGAGGTGGATGCCGTCAACAATGTGACCATCGCCTCGGTCGGCACTCTCACCCTCGCCGATGGCGAGGCAGGCTCGGCCATCCAGCTCGTTTCCTCCAACGGCAGCGTCGCCAGCAGCGGGACATTGCGTGCCGATCGGCTCGAAGCCCAGGCAGGCGAGGACATCGCGCTCAACGACGTGATCGTCGTCGAGGAACTTTCGCTCGAGGCGGCGAACGGCTCGATCACCGGCAACGCCTTCACCAGCAGCGATGGCGACGTCCTTCTCGACGCCGGCCAGGAGATCGGCCTCGGATCCGCGTCGAGCGGCGGAACCGTGACGGCCTCCGCCGGCGGCAACCTCCGTCTCGACAATATCGTCGCGCCCGGCGCGGTCGAATTGACGTCTATCACGGGCAATCTGACGAGCAGCGGATCGATCGACACCGGGTCGAGCGTCGTGGCGAGCGCCGCCGGCAGCGGCCAGTTCAACAATATCGCCGCCGCCTCGGTCGACCTGGATCTGGGCGGTGCCGCCGCCTTCACCGGCGCGGTCGTCTCGCCGACCATCTCAGTCGCGTCCTCGGACATCGAGATCGGCGCCGGTGCGTCGATCGGCGGATCGGAGACGTCGCTCGTCTCGCTGACCGTTCAGCCCGGAAGCGGCCAGACCGTGCTCGGCGGGACTTCGGAAGGGCCGGGCTATACGCTCGCCGATCCGGAAGCGGATCGGATCCGCGCCGCGCGCCTGACGATCGAGGCGCCCGCCGCCGGAACCGCGCCGGACCGCGCTCCCGATCTGCTCATTCGTGATCTGTCCTTCTCGGCATCGAGGACGGGCCAGGTCGAGATCGTCACACCCGGAATCGCCCAGGTGGAAGGCGAGTTGCGGTTGGCGGACGCTGGAGCGGGCAACGCCCTCGCGCTCGAAGCCACGCAGCGGCTCCAGATCGCGACTCCCGGTGCGGTTCGGGTTCAGGACTCCTCGGGAATGACCGACGGCTCGCTCGAAATGCGGTCGAACCATATCTGGGCGGCGAGCGCCGCAGTGCTTCAACAGCTCGCTTCGGATCCCGATTTCGCGGGACGCGATGCCGCCTTGCTCGTCAATGACGGTGCTGTGAACCCGCGCGGTTCGATCGAGGCCGGCGACGTGACGCTCCATGTCGGCGCGACCCTGTTCGTCCAGAACAGCGGCTCGGTCCTCGATTTCGCCGGAATCACGGTGCGCGAGAATACGCTGACGATCGTCCCGACCGGGTCGCAGCCGATCCAGGCCTATGCGTTCGGCCGGCGGGTCAATCCGGACGGCAGCTACGTCACCAACAACGACTTCTTCAGGGAGGTCGATTTCGTCGGCCGCGGTAGTCTCTACGCGAGCGACGCCCAGTTCAATCTCTGCTTCATCAACAGCGGCGCCTGCCGCTTGCCGTCGCCGAGAGAGCCGCTTCCGGGCGGTCAGGACATCGTCGAAGAGCCGATCTTCAACGAGGAGCCGACGACCAGTGCCGATACCGGGGTGCTGCCTCCGGCTTCGGACAGCGACACGCTCGTCGACACGACGTTCGGCTCCGACCCGCTGATCGAGGAGCCGGTCACCAGCGGCGGCGACAGCAGCCTGTGGGACGGCGACTGCGACCGCGACGATGACGGCGACTGCGATGCGGAGGATTTACAATGACCGGTCTTCGCTATTTCGGCCTCGCTTTCGCCGCGGCCCTGGCCCAGCCCGCATCGGCTGAGCCGGTCAGTCTCCAGGAGAGCTTCCGGATCGGCACCGGCGCCAGCTTGCTGTGCGCGGCCCAGTCGCTCGTCGTCGATCCCGCTCTGGAAGACATGTTCGACCGCGGCTACGCGATCATCTGCCGCGACGCTGCGGTCCCGATCGGCAATGTCTATGCGCTTCGGCTCCGCGGCGGAGATCCGGCAGCACGGCTCGCCGCGATCCGTTCCGACCGGGTCGGATGCAGTCCGGGCGCGGGGGTCGAGGTCGACGATCTCGGCACCGTCCCGACCCTGTCCTGCCGAACCAGGGACAGCGACGTCGCCTACAACGTCTATCTCGTCGGGCGCGGCGATACGCTTTATGTCGCGGAAGGGCTCGGCGGTTATGACAGCGCGCTTCGCCTGGCGCTCCGGAGCGTCGTCTCCGATCAGGTCGCCGAAGGGGAGGTCTCGGTCGCGACCACCGGGGCCGGCGATTCGGCCGCCTTCGCCCGGGCCCAGGCGGGAACGCTGGATCCGGACCGTGCGCTGGCCGAGGCCTATCGCCGCAACAATGCCGGCAATTATGCCGAGGCGGCGGAATTCTTCGGAGCGGTCCTTTCGAGCGAGGGCGCCGAGCAGAACCGGGCCGAGGCGCTGGTCAACGAAGCGCTTCAGAAATCGAATCTCGGCCGCTTCGGCGAGGCCGAGGCCCTGTTCGCAAGCGCCGCCGCTCTGGCCGGAACCGACCCGGTCATCGCCCGCCGGCTTCGCAACTACCGGACCATGCACCTGCTCAACCAGGGTCTTCCCGAGGAGGCGCTGGCCGAGCTTTCGCGACCGATCCCCGAAGTGGGGGTGGCCGGCTCGCTACGCTCGCTCGTCATCGATCGGCCGACGGCGGCGCGGCTGTCCGCCGAATCGCCCGGGTCTCGCCGGCTCGGCGGCGCCGACGGCCTCACGGCGGCGGACAAGGCGCAGATCCTCGACGGCCAGGCGCTCCAGCTTCGCGGAACGGTGCTTCGTCTCCAGGGGCAGCCGGAGCAGGCGGTCGGGCCCCTCAATCGGGCGCTCGGCGAGCTGTTCGCGATCCGCGGCGGCCGAATCGCCGCGACCGTCTGGATGCGGGCCCAGATCCGCGGCGAGCTGGCCGACATTGCGGAGGCCGCCGGCAATCTCCCCGAGGCCGAAAGTGAGCACCGTTCCGCGGTGGCTCTGCTCGAGACGGATTATCCTGGATCGGCGGCGCTCCTGAGCGCTCAGGGACGCCTTGCGGCCTATCTGGCGCGGCACGGCCGAAGCGACGAGGCGTCGGCGCTGTTCCGCCAGATCGTCGCGGCCAATGCCGACAGCGGACGGAGCTCGCCGATTCTTCGAGGCGTCCTCGCCCCCTATTTCGCGTTGCTGGCGCAGCGCGGCGACGATCCTGCGGCCGTCGCCGAGCTGTTCACGGCAAGCCAGGTTCTGATTCGGCCCGGAGTCGCGCAAACCCAGGCGGTGCTTGCGCGCGAGCTGTCCGGCGGAAGCGACGAGGCCGCCAGCCTGTTCCGGCAGTCGGTAACGCTCACTCGCGACATCGAACGAAGCCGGGTCGATATCGCCCGGCTGGATGCGCTCGAGACGGCGACCGTCGCCGAACGGGCGCGGGCGCAGACTCTTCGCGCCTCGCTCGAACAAATGCAGCAGGACCAGGCCGCGACCCAGGCGCGCCTTGCCGCTTATCCGCGCTACCGGGTCGTCGCCGGCGGCGCCATGACCCTGCCGGAGATGCAGGCGCTGCTTCGGGAAGGCGAGGCCTATTACAAGATGACGGTGCTCGAGGACGACGCCTATGCCGTCTTCGCGACCCCGACGACGGCTCGTGCCTTCCGGATCGCCGTCCCGCCGGACGAGCTGGAACGCCAGGTCGGTGCCCTCAGGGACACGATCTCGGTCGTCGAGGACGGTCAGCAGATGACCTATCCTTTCGACGTCGCTCTTTCCCACCAGCTCTATCAGGCCCTGTTCGCGCCGGTCGCGGCCGAGCTCGCGGCGACCCGCCACCTCGTCTTCGAACCCGACGGCGCGATGCTGACCTTGCCGGCCAATCTGCTCGTCACCGAGGAAGCGGCGGTGGAAGCCTATCGGCAACGCGCGGCCCAACCCAATGCCGACGGCTTCGACTTCACCGGCATTCCCTGGCTGGGACGTGACCGCGACATCAGCACGGCCGTCTCGGCGGCCGCGTTCCGGGACGTCCGCCAGGCGCCGAGGTCGGACGCCAGAGCCGAATATATCGGCTTCGGCCAGAACAGCCCGAACAGCGGCTTCTTCCAGGCCGGCGTCCAGACCGGATCGACTCGCGGCGGCGCCGTGGCCGATGGCTGCGACTGGTCGCTTTCGGTGTGGAACCGCCCGATCTCGCCGGCCGAATTGTTCACCGCGAGCCGCGCCATAGCCGAGGGCAAGCCGGACGAGACGGAGATCGTCACTGGCGACGCCTTCACCGACACGGCGATCAAGCGACGCAGCGATCTCGATGAATATCGGATCCTCCATTTCGCCACTCACGGTCTCGTCACGCCGCCGCGGCCGGAATGCCCGGCCCGCCCGGCGCTTCTGACCAGCTTCGGCGGCGGCGCGTCGGACGGGCTGCTCACCTTTGCCGAGATTTTCGATCTCCAGCTCGATGCCGACCTGATCATCCTGTCCGCCTGCGATACGGC
>CAMPIH010000153.1 GCA_946886275.1 uncultured Sphingosinicella sp. | reverse complement strand
ACCGTCGTCTATGTCCGCGGCCGCGGCGTCGTCCTCAATGAACCGTCCGTCGTCGCGATCGAGACGATCAACGGGGTCAAGCGGGTCAAGGCGGTCGGCGACGACGCGAAATTGATGATGGGCAAGACCCCGGACCAGATCGAGGCGATCAGGCCACTTCGCGACGGAGTCATCGCCGACATCGATGTCGCCGAGCAGATGATCAAGCACTTCATCCAGAAGGTGCACGGCCGCCGCCGCTTTCCGCGCTGGCCGGAAATCGTGATCTGCGTGCCCTCGGGGTCGACCTCGGTCGAGCGGCGCGCGATCCGCGATGCCGCCTCGAACGCCGGCGCCCGCCAGGTGTGGCTGATCGAGGAGCCGATGGCCGCCGCGATCGGCGCCGACATGCCGGTCACCGAGCCGATCGGATCGATGGTCGTCGACATTGGCGGCGGAACCACCGAAGTCGCCGTGCTCTCCCTTCGCGGCCTTGCCTATACGACTTCGGTCCGGGTCGGCGGGGACAAGATGGACGAGGCGATTTCCTCTTATGTCAGGCGCAACCACAACCTGTTGATCGGCGAGGCCACGGCCGAGCGGATCAAGAAGCAGGTCGGAATCGCCAAGCCGCCGCCCGGCGGCTCGGATGGCGAGACGGTCCACATCAAGGGCCGCGACCTCGTCAACGGCGTTCCGAAGGAGATCATGATCAACCAGCGCCAGATCGCCGAGGCGCTGTCCGAGCCGGTCGGCACGATCGTCGAAGGCGTCCGCATCGCGCTCGAGAACACCGCGCCCGAGCTTGCCGCCGACATCGTCGACCAGGGCATCGTCCTCACCGGCGGCGGCGCGCTCCTCAAGGGGCTCGACGAGGTGCTGCGCGACGAAACCGGCCTTCCCGTAACCGTCGCCGACGATCCCCTGACCTGCGTCGCGATCGGCACCGGCCGCGCGATGGAGGAGGAAATCTTCCGCGGCGTGCTGCAAACCGCCTAGGCGTCGGAGCTTAGCCGAAGTTGGGCGCGCCCAACATCCCCGCGTCATCCCAGCGAATATTCACTGTCCGGCAACAGGCGAAGGACGGAGATCTGATGGCTGGGCCGAGCAATCGCCGCCCCGGCTTCTCGCGCAAGGCGCAATATGGCCTGTTCATCGGCTATGTCGTCGCCATCGCCGGAATGGTCGTCGCCGTGCTCCTCCTCGCCATCGCCATCGTCGACCCGAGAGGCTTCAACGCGATCAAGGGGTCGGCGCTCGACGCCACCGCGCCGGTCAGCTCGGCCGGCCGAAGCGTCGTCCGCTTCTTCGGCGGGATCGGCGGCACCGTCTCCGATTATTTCCGGGCCGGCGCCCAGAATGCCAGCCTCCGCACCCGGCTCGAGGTAACCCAGCGCGAACTCCTCAAGGCGAAGTCGGCCGAGGCCGAGAATGTCCGCCTTCTTCGGCTGCTCCGGCTGGCCGGCGAAACCGACGACGAGATCACGATGGGGCGAATCGTCTCCTCTTCCTTCCAGTCGCCGCGGCGCTTCGCCACCCTCGCCGCGGGAAGCGCATCAGGCGTGGCGACCGGGCTTCCCGTGCGGTCGATCGACGGTCTCGTCGGCCGGGTCGTCGAGACCGGCCGCTGGGCCTCGCGGATACTCCTCGTCACCGACGGCAGAAGCCACGTTCCGGTGCGCCTTCTGCGCGGCGGCGTTCCGGCGCTCGCCGTCGGGCGGGGCGACGGCACTGTCGAATTGAGAACCCTGGAGGTCGGCGAGAATCCCTTCCGCCGAGGCGACGTCGTCGTCACCTCGGGCACCGGCGGAATCTTTCCGCCCGACATTCCGGTCGCGACGGTGCTCCGGACCGAAGGCGACACGACGATCGCGGTTCCGATCGCCGATCCCGCGCGGCTCGATTATGCGATCGTCCAGCGCGCCTACATGCCGGCGGCGAACGCCGCCCTCGACACGGCCGAGCCGCAACCGATCGTTCCGCCGGTGACCTCGGTTCCGCCAGACGTCGCAGCGACGCCATCGGTGCTGACGCCGCCGAGGCGCCAGCGCGATCCCAATTACCAGCCGGCGCTGCAGCAGCCGCAAATCGCGGCGCCGCCACCCGCACGGCCCCCGACGCCCGCACCCCAGCGCCCGCGGGGGGCGCCGCGATGAGCTATATCGCCGGATCGAGCACCGACGTCGCGATCAGGGAATTTCGTCGGCGCTGGGTGCCGATGCTGACGACGATCGCGGCGATCCTGCTTTCCCTTCTGCCGATCGTCGCGACCTCGCCTTTGATCCCGGACCTCGGCTTCATCATGCTTCTCACCTGGCGGCTGCTCCGGCCGGAGATCTGGAAGCCCTACCATGCGCTAGGCCTCGGGCTGCTCAGCGACCTCGTCTCGGGCAATCCGATCGGTCAGGCGATGCTGATCTGGACGGCGATCTTCCTCGCCCTCGAGATCATCGACGCCAGGCTCGGCTTCCGCGATTATCTGATGGACTGGCTGATTGCGGCGGCCGCGATCATCCTGCAGTCAGTTGGCGCCTGGTACATTGCCCTCCTGATGGGCAGTGGAATCCGATTCGCCGTGCTTTGGCCGCAAGTCGCTTTGGGCGTCATCGCCTATCCCGTGGCTGCGCGCCTCGTCCTCGCTCTCGACCGATGGCGGCTGGCGCGATGAAGCGTCGCAATCTTCCCCCGATCACCGAGAGCAGCCAGGCCAACACCTTTTCGCGGCGGGCCTTCCTGATCAGCGCCGGCCAGGTCGGGCTGGCGGCGGTCCTGGCCGGGCGGATGGGCTATATCGCGATCGCCCAGAACCAGCGCTACAGCGACCTCGCCGAAAGCAATCGCGTCCAGATGCGGCTGATCCCGCCCCGCCGGGGCTGGATCCTCGATCGCTACGGACAGCCGATGGCGGTCAACCGGAGCGACTATCGGGTCGACCTCATTCCCGATCAGCTCGAGGATGCCGACGGCGTCATCGCCGAGCTGACCCGGCTGCTCCAGCTCACGCCCGACGAGGTCGCCAAGATCCGAACCGATCTCGAAGCCGCCGCAGGCTTCCAGCCGGTTCCGGTGGCCGAGCATCTCTCGTTCGAGAAATTCGCGGCGGTCACGGTGAGGCTTCCTGAGCTGCCGGGCGTATCGCCGCTCCGCGCCTTCGCCCGTTTCTACCCCGAAGGCGCCGCGGTGGGGCATCTGATCGGCTATGTCGGCACGCCCAACCGCGAGGAGTTCGAGGCCGAGAACCGCAATCCCTTGCTGATCACGCCAGGTTTCAAGGTCGGCAAGGAAGGCCTTGAAGAAGTGATGGAATCGCGGCTTCGCGGCCGACCAGGTGCAGCCCGGGTCGAGGTGACGGCGCGGGGCCGCCTCGTCCGCGAGCTCAAGACCGTCTCCGACGTCAGCGGGCCGCCGCTTCGAACGACGATCGACGCCGGCCTGCAAAGCTATGCGGCCCGGCGCCTCGGCGAGGAATCGGGCGCCTGCGTCGTCATGGATTGCAACAGCGGCGATCTGCTCACCTTCGCCTCGATGCCGGCTTATGATCCCAACAGCTTCGCCGACGGCATCGGCCAGAGCGAATGGCAGATGTTCGCCCAGGACGAGCGCAAGCCGCTGCTCAACAAGATCCTGAACGCGCTCTACCCGCCCGGTTCGACGATCAAGCCGATGGTCGCGATGGCGCTCCAGGAGAATGGCGTCGACCCCGAGGAGAGGGTTCATTGCCCGGGCGGCTACCAGCTCGGCAACCGCTTCTTCCGCTGCCTCGGCCGGCACGGCGCGATGAACATGCACACGGCTATCGCGCGGAGCTGCAACACCTATTTCTACGCGATGGGGCGCCGGATCGGCTATGACAAGATCGCGCCGGTCGCTCGGATGCTCGGGCTCGGCGAGAAATTCGATCTTCCGGTCGTCTCGCAAAGCTACGGTACCGTTCCCGACAGCGCCTGGAAGCGGCGCAAGTTCGCCGAGAATCCCGATCTCTACATGCGGCCGGACTGGACCGAATCCGATACGCTCAACGCTTCGATCGGCCAGGGCTATCTGATCCTCAACCCGCTCCAGCTGGCAACGATGGCCGCCTGTGTCGCCTCCGGCCGGAAGGTTCGACCGCGGCTGATCGCCGGCGAAGGGACGGCGCCTCAGCCTCTGCCCTACGCCGAAGAACATTTCGCCAGGGTGCGGGCCGGAATGGACGAGGTCGTCAACGGCGCCGGCACCGCCGGACGAAGCCGGCTGCCCTTCCCCGACATAAGGATGGGCGGGAAGACCGGCACCGCGCAGGTACGGCGGATCTCCGCCGGCCAGCGCGGACAAAGCGGCGACTGGAAATATCGCGATCACGGCCTGTTCGTCTTCTTCGCGCCGGTCGATCGTCCGCTCTACGCGGGCGCGGTCGTCATCGAGCACGGCATGGGCGGCTCGCGAGCGGCGGCGCCGGTGGCCAAGGACGTGCTCACCTATCTGTTCGACAAGGACAAGGCGATGCAGGCCCTGCTCCCGCTCGAGGAAGCCTGGGGCGGCAATATCGCGCAGCGGATGGAGCGGCGGGCCGAGGCCTGGGCGGCGGCCCAGCAGTCCGGCGGCGGCCAGGCGGCGGGGTCGACCTGATGGCGAGCATCGTCCTTCCCCGGCCGATCGCCGATCTGCCCTGGAGCATGTTGTGGGTCGTGGCCGCGCTTGCCGGCTGCGGCGCGCTCGGCCTGTTCTCGGCGGCCGGCGGCTCGCTATTGCCCTGGGCCCTTCCCCATGCGGTGCGCTTCGTCACCTTTCTCGGAATGGCCATCTTTCTTTCCTATTTCCGGCCCCAGACCTTCCAGGAATTCGCCTGGGCCGCTTATGGCGGCGGGATCATCCTGCTCGTCCTGACGCTGGCGCTGGGCGTGATCGGCGGCGGCGCCCGGAGCTGGCTCGAGCTGGGATTCCTCCGGATCCAGCCGTCCGAGCTGATGAAGCCGATTCTCGTCCTCGTCCTCGCCCGCTTCTATGCGATGGTCCCCCCGCGCGAGCTTCACCGCTGGTCGGCGATCTGGCCGGTCGGGGTCTTCCTCGCCCCGCCCATCCTCCTGATCCTCCTCCAGCCGGACTTCGGCACCGCCTGCCTGATCATGCTGGCGACGGTCGCGATGATGTTCCTCGCCGGCCTGCCGCTGAAGCTGTTCATCGGCGGAGGCCTCGCCTTGGCGGCGGCGATGCCGCTCGCTTATTCGATGATGCTTCCGCACCAGCAGAGGCGG
>CAMPIH010000152.1 GCA_946886275.1 uncultured Sphingosinicella sp. | reverse complement strand
TTGATCGGCTGGGTTCGGGTCTGCTCGTCGATCGGCACACGCTCGGGAATCCCGTAGGTCGCCGCGGTCGAGGAGAAGAGGAAGTGGCGAACTCCGCCTCGGACGGCGCTCTCCAGCAGCGATCGCGTCTTGGCGGTGTTGTTCTCGTAATATTTGAGCGGATTCTCGACCGATTCCGGAACGATGATCGAACCCGCGAAGTGGATGATCGCGCCGATCCCATGATCGGCGATGAGCCGCCCCACCAGATCCTGATCGGCGATATCGCCGCGGGCGAAAGGGACGCCTTCGGGGACGGCCCACTCGAACCCCGTCGAGAGATTGTCGATCACAACCACCGGCCAGCCCGAATCGAGCAAGGCGAGCACGGCATGGCTTCCGATATAACCGGCGCCGCCGGTCACCAGCACCGGCAGCCTTTCGTTGCGATCCGTCATCCCTACTCCGCTTCGCTGGCCGATGCAGCGAATCCACGACAAAGTTGTTACAGGCCCTATACATTCCTCTTCGTTCGGGACGAGGTGCGGCATGAAAAAAACTCTTTCGGGCGCAGGCGCCCTACTGCTCGCCTTGTCGCTTTCGGCGTGCGCGACCGACCGCGGCTCCGGCCTCGAAAGCAGCGCCTCCGTCACCCGATTCCATCTCGGCCAGGAAATTGCCCGCGGCGAGATCAGGGTCGAGCCGGCCAATCCCGAACGGGCCGCGAGCCTCGAATTCGACCGGATCGCCACCTCGGTCGAGCGCGAGCTCGCCTTGCTCGGCTGGCGCGTGACGAGGGGCAATGCTCGTTCCGAGCAGGTCGCCGTGGTGCGGGTCGAACAAGGCAGCCGGGAGGCGATGCGACAGCGCTCCGGGGTCAGCATCGGCGTCGGCGGCGGCACCGGCGGCTGGGGGCGGAGCGGCGTCGGAGTCGGTGTCGGCGCCTCGATCCCGATCGGCGGCCGCTCGGACGAGATCATCGTCACCGAGCTCGGAGTCCGGATCCAGCGCCGTTCCGACGCGACGGTGGCGTGGGAGGGGCGAGCCGAGCTCGAAGCGCGCGCGGGCAGCCCGCTGGCCCATCCGGCGGCGGCGGCCAATAGGCTAGCCGCGGCACTCTTTCAAGGCTTCCCCGGGGAATCGGGCCGCACTATCAGGGTCAGATGAATCTATCCGTTTCGTGCGCCTTTGACGGCGGCAACATTCGCCTCGCCGGCATAGACGGCGACAATATCGACCTCGAGATCGCCAAGGACCACCAGTCCGATTTCTATCAATGGTTCTACTTCCGAGTCACCGGCGGAGAAGGTCGGTCCCTCAATCTGCGGATCCTCAATGGCGCCGGATCCGCTTATCCCCACGGCTGGCAGGACTATCGCGCCTGCATGTCCTATGACCGCGAAGACTGGGAGCGGGTCGACACAAGCTATGAGGACGGAGTTCTGACGATCCGGGTCACGCCCGATTCGAACAGCGTCTGGTTCGCCTATTTCGCGCCTTACACGATGGAGCGGCATCATGAGCTGGTCGCCTCGATCGCCAGCTTCCCGGGAGTGGAATATCGCTCGCTCGGCCAGACTATCGACGGCCAGGAGCTGGATTATTTCCGGATTCCCGGCGGGCCGCTTCAGGTCTGGCTCTATGCGCGCCAGCATCCCGGCGAGACCATGGCCGAATGGTGGATGGAGGGCGCGTTCGACAAGCTGCTCGACGATGCTGACCCTGTGTCGCGCCGGTTGCGCGAGAAGGCGACCTTTCACGTCATCCCGAATATGAACCCAGATGGTTCTAAAAGAGGCCATCTTCGCACCAACGCGGTTGGCGTCAATTTGAACCGAGAGTGGCACGAGCCGTCGCTGGAGCGCAGTCCGGAGGTCTATTACGCGCTCCAGGAGATGGCGAAGACCGGGGTCGATTTCGCGATGGACATCCATGGCGACGAGGCGATCGCGGCCAATTTCCTCGCCGGCTTCGAAGGCATACCGGGGTGGAAGAAGGAGCAGCAGGACCTGTTCGACGCCTTCAGCGACGCCCTCGTCAGGGTCTCCCCGGATTTCCAGACCGAGAAGGGCTATGAGATCCCGCCGCCGGGCAAGGCCAATCTGTCGATGTCGACGGCTCAGCTGGCGGAGCGATTCGGCGCCGTCTCGATGACCCTGGAAATGCCGTTCAAGGACAATGACAGCCTTCCCGACCGGGTCCACGGCTGGTCTCCCGACCGCTGCCGATTGCTGGCCGGGTCCTGCCTCGACGCGCTCCAAGCCGTCATCGACCGGATCGGCGAGTATCGCCGCTAATGCCTCGCCTGGTCCTGATCCGTCACGGCCAGTCGGCCTGGAACCTGGAGAACCGCTTCACCGGCTGGTGGGACGTCGACATTACCGCGAAGGGTGCGGCGGAAGCGAAAGCGGCCGGCGAGCTGCTCGCAGCCCGCGGCATGGATTTCGATCTCTGCTTCACCAGCCTCCAGACCCGGGCGATCAAGACCCTTCATATCGCCCTGGAGGCGATGGGCCGGCTGTGGCTTCCCGAGGAGAAGGACTGGCGGCTGAACGAGCGCCATTATGGCGGGCTCACGGGCCTCGACAAGGCGGCGACGGCCGCCCGTCACGGCGACGAGCAGGTCCGGATCTGGCGGCGTTCCTTCGACATCCCGCCGCCGGCCATGGAGTCGGGAAGCGAATATGATCTGACCAATGATCGCCGCTATTCGGGCATCGCGGTCCCGGCGACCGAAAGTCTGAAGGACACGATCGCTCGAGTCCTCCCTTATTGGGAGCAAAGGATCGCGCCGGCCCTCCGCGACGGTCAGCGCGTCCTGATCTCCGCCCACGGCAATTCGCTTCGGGCGCTCGTCAAGCATCTTTCGAACATCCCGGACGACGAGATTACCGGCCTCGAAATCCCGACCGGTGAGCCGATCGTCTACGAGCTCGACGAACAGCTTGCCGAAGTCGAGCGCTACTATCTGAAGGACCGACAGCCCGCCTCCTGATCGCTCGACGGGAGAGATCAACGGCGGCGCTTGCGGACGCCGGCCCTGCCCCCATTCATCTGGCGTGCAGGATTGGGGACCCACCCTGGGCGGATGCCAAGGGCGATCACCGCCTTCCTTTTTCGCGGACTGGTCGCCGCCGCCTCGAGCGGGACCGCTTTCACGTCGCCGTCTCAGGCTCAGGATCAAGCCTACAGGGTCGTCGTCGACGGCCGCGAACGCGAGCTGGTTCTTCCGCGCCTGCTTCGCGACTGTGAGCCGGCTGGCGACGAAGAAGAGATCGTCATCTGCGCGCGTCGCGGCGAAAGCGAGCGCTACCGCCTGCCCCGCCAGGCATGGGATCCTAACGGACCGGTCGCCAGCGTCTCGAGGGAACGCCACCAGCTCTACGAACAGGGCGATTCGGGAATCGGGTCCTGCTCAACCGTCGGTCCGGGCGGCTGGACGGGCTGCGCTCACCGGGCGTGGAAGGCGGCGCGCGAGCAGCACAACCGCTGACTCGAAGGCCTCGGCGCCTCTTCAAGGCCACACTTTAATCCTGCCAGGGCAAGGCGGGCGATTGCCGGACGCCCGGGGGCTGGATAAGAGGTTGCGCTTCGTCGGTCCAAGCGGGTTGGGGAGACATGGAGAGCGAAGCGCCCCTCGTCGGCATCATCATGGGCAGTCGCTCCGACTGGGAGACGATGCGCCATGCGGCCGACATTCTCGATTCGCTGGAGGTGCCGTACGAGACGCGGATCGTCTCGGCCCATCGGACTCCGGAGCGGCTCTACGATTATGCGAAGAGCGCCGTCTCGCGCGGCCTTCAGGTGATCGTCGCCGGCGCCGGCGGTGCCGCCCATCTGCCCGGCATGGCGGCGTCGATGACCCGGATTCCCGTGCTCGGCGTACCGGTCGAGTCGAAGAGCCTTGCCGGCCTCGACAGCCTTCTCTCTATCGCCCAGATGCCGGCGGGGGTGCCGGTCGGGACACTGGCGATCGGCAAGGCGGGCGCCGCCAATGCCGGACTGCTCGCCGCGGCCATTCTCGCGAACACGGATTCCGAACTGGCCGAACGGCTCGATAACTGGCGGGCGAAGCAGACCGACGCCGTTGCCGAACGGCCCGAATGACGGTCGCCCCGGGATCGGTCATCGGGATCGTCGGCGGGGGCCAGCTCGGCCGGATGCTGGCGATGGCCGCAGCCCAGCTCGGGTACAAATGCCACATCTACGCTCCTGACGAGGATCCGCCGGCGGCCGGAGTGTCGGCCCGCTTCACGCGCGGCGCCTTCGACGATGCCGAAGCTTTGGCCCGTTTCGCAGGCGAGGTCGACGTCGCCACCTACGAGTTCGAGAATATCGCCGCGGCCCCGCTCGCGGCGCTTGCCGAGCGGGTGCCGCTTCATCCGCCCCGCGAGGCCCTCGAGATCGCTCAGGACCGGCTTCGGGAGAAAATGTTCGTGGTCGGCGAGCAGGGCCGGCCCGCGCCCTTCGCCGCCGTCGACGATCTTGCCGGGCTCGGAGCAGCGATCGCCGAGCTCGGACCGCCGGCGATCCTGAAGACGCGCCGATTCGGCTATGACGGCAAGGGACAGGTCCGGATCGAGGCTTCGGCGGATTGCGAGGCGGCCTGGGCTTCGGTTCGCGGGGCGCCGTGCGTGCTCGAGGCCTTCGTGCCGTTCGACGCGGAATTCTCGGTCCTTCTATGCCGCTCGGCGAACGGCGAGACCAGGCTCTGGCCGACCCCCCAGAACAGGCACGAAGGCGGCATCTTGAAATCGTCGTCCGCCCCGGCGGACGCTGGTCTTCGGCCGGCAATCGTGGCGGCCGAAGCGCTCGCCCGGAGAGTGGCCGACGCGCTCGACTATGTCGGGGTCCTGACCCTCGAATTCTTCGCAATCGGCAACGAGGCAATCTTCAACGAGATGGCGCCGAGGGTCCACAATAGTGGCCACTGGACGATCGAGGGCGCCCTGACCTCCCAGTTCGAGAATCACGTCCGGGCCATTTGCGGGCTGCCGCTCGGTTCGACGGAGCTGACCGCGCCGAGGGTGGAGATGCGCAACCTGATCGGAAGCGACGTGGAGGCCTGGCCCTCGATCGTCGCCGATCGAAGCGCCCATCTCCATCTCTACGGCAAGGGCGAAGCGCGTGAAGGCCGCAAGATGGGCCATGTGACGCGTTTGGTATTCGAGAGCACGGAGTAGGGACGACTGGGGACTGGGGACTGGGATGAGAGCCTCGCCCTGCACCGCCAGTCGAGAACCGTTCGGACCTTCAGTCCCTGGTCCCTAATCCCCAGTCCCGCTTTCCCCTACCTGGGC
>CAMPIH010000151.1 GCA_946886275.1 uncultured Sphingosinicella sp. | reverse complement strand
ACCCGTCCTCGCTTATGAAAATCTCGGCCTCGTCCAGGGCGCCGGCTGGCTGTTCCGCGACCTAGATCTGTTCATCGGCGCCCGCGACCGGCTGGCGCTGATCGGCCGCAACGGCGCCGGCAAGACGACCTTGCTCAAATGCCTCGCCGGCCAGATCGACACCGACGAGGGTCGGCGGACGATCCAGCCCGGGATCAAGGTCGTCCTGCTCGAGCAGGACCCGCCAGTGGCCCGGTTCGCCACCCTTCGTGACTTCGCTCTGGCCGGGCCCGTCGCGCCGGCGGTCCACGATGTCGAGGCGATTGCCGACCAGATCGGGCTCGACCTCGATCGGCCGGCGGAGACGGCGAGCGGCGGCGAGCGGCGGCGGGCGGCGATCGCCCGGGCTCTGGCGCTGGATCCCGACGTGCTCCTTCTCGACGAGCCGACCAACCATCTCGATCTGGCGGCGATCGAATGGCTTGAGGACTGGCTGTCGCGCTACAGCGGCGCCTTCATCGTCATCAGCCACGACCGGACCTTCCTCACCCGGCTGACCCGATCGTCGCTCTGGCTCGACCGAGGCAGTTTGAGGCGAGCGGAGGTCGGTTATGGCGGCTTCGAGGCCTGGACCGAGAAGGTCTATGAGGAGGAAGCGAGAGCGGCCGAGAAGCTCGACGCGAAGCTCAAGCTGGAGCTTCACTGGCTTCAGCGCGGGGTCACCGCCCGGCGCCGGCGCAACCAGGGCCGGCTCGCCAAGCTCCACGAGATGCGCGCGGCTCGCGCGTCGATGCTCGGCCCGGCCGGAACCGCCCGGCTGAGCCTCGAGAATGACGAGGTGAAGACGAAGATGGTGATCGACGCCGAGGGCGTCAGCAAGAGCTATGGCGACCGCATCATCATCCGGGACTTCAGCCTTCGGATCCAGCGCGGCGACCGGATCGGAGTCGTCGGCGCCAACGGCACCGGCAAGACCACGCTCTTGAAGCTGCTCACCGGCGAGATCGAACCCGACGAGGGGACCATCCTCCGGGCGAAGACCCTTACCGGCGTGATGATCGACCAGCAGCGCAAGCTGCTCGATCCGGACAAGAGGGTCCGCGACGTCCTCGCCGAAGGCGGCGACTGGATCGAGGTCCACGGCCACAAGAAGCATGTCCAGGGCTATCTGAAGGAATTCCTGTTCGATCCCGGCCTCGTCGACACGAAAGTCGGGACCCTGTCGGGCGGGGAGCGATCGAGACTTCTCCTCGCGCGCGAATTCGCCCGGCGATCGAACCTGCTCGTGCTCGACGAGCCGACCAACGATCTCGACCTGGAGACGCTCGACCTGCTCCAGGAGGTGATCGCCGATTATGACGGCACCGTCCTCATCGTCAGCCACGACCGCGACTTCCTCGACCGCACTGTCACCATCACGCTCGGCCTCGACGGCAGCGGCAAGGTCGACATCGTCGCCGGCGGCTATGAGGATTGGGAGCGCAAGCGCCGCCCGCACGTGCACAGCCCGAAGATCCCCGCCCCGAAGGCCGCAGCAGCGGCGGCGGCGCCCAGCCAGAAGACGAAGACGAGGCTGAGCTACAAGGACCAGCGCGATTATGACCTGCTGCCGAAGCGGATCGACGAGCTCGAGGCCGAGATCGCGCGGGACGAGGACATCCTTTCGGATCCCGATCTCTATACCCGCGATCCCGCCCGCTTCGCCCAGCTCACCGCCGCGATCGAAAAGGCGCGCTCGGAGCGGGATCGGGCGGAGCAGCGCTGGCTGGAGCTGGCCGAGCAGGCCGAGGCGCTTGCCGGCTAGCAGGCACGGCGCAGGCCAGTGCCGTCCTAAAAGGCGGGCCGAGGCTTGACGCCGCCGCCCGGGACAGCGCAGCTTGGCGGCGGGCTCGGGGAGGTGAATTTCATGATCCGTTTGACTTTGCGCGCGGCCGTCGCCGCGCTTGCTCTCGTTCCGCCGGCTTCGGCCGCCTTCGCTCAGACGCCGGCGATCGCGCCGCTCCAATATCAGTCCCGAACGCTCGCCAACGGCCTTCGAGTCTATTCGCTTCGCGATCCCGACAGCGCCAACGTCTCGGTCCAGGTCTGGTACGACGTCGGTTCCAAGGACGACCCGCGCGGCCGTTCCGGCTTTGCCCACCTGTTCGAGCATCTCATGTTCAAATCGACCCGGAACATGGTTCCGGAGCAGTTCGACAGGCTCACCGAGGATGTCGGCGGCTTCAACAACGCGTCGACCGCCGACGATTACACCAATTATTACGAGGTGGTCCCGGCCAATCATCTCGAGCGGCTGCTCTGGGCCGAGGCCGACCGGATGCGGTCGCTCGTGATCGAGCCCGGCTTTTTCGCCTCCGAACGCGACGTCGTGAAGGAGGAGCTTCGGAGCCGTGTGCTCGCCGCGCCCTATGGCAAGCTCTTCTACCTCTACATGCCGCAGATCTCCTACGACGTTCACCCTTATGCCCGTCCCGGCATCGGCAGCATCGAGGATCTCGACGCGGCGACGATCGAGGACGTGCGCGCCTTCCACGCCACTTATTATCGGCCCGACAATGCGGTGCTCGTCGTCTCCGGCAATTTCGACCAGGCCCAGCTTGACCGCTGGGTCGACACCTATTTCGCGCCGATCGAACGGCCGACGACGGCGATTCCGCGAGTGACCGCGGTCGAGCCCGAGCGGAACGAGGCCCGCGCCTTCACCGTCTACGAGCCCAATACGCCGCTCCCGGCGGTGCTCCTTTCCTATCCGGTGCCGCCGGCGAACGATGAGGATGCGGCGGCGATGGAGGTGCTCGACGGAATCCTGTCGACCGGCGAGAGCTCGAGGCTCCACCAGAGCCTCGTCTATCGCGACCGGATCGCCAGCCAGGCCGGTTCTTTCCTCGACATCAAGCAGGGGCGCGGCAATCTCGCCGCCTTCGCCATCCTCTCGCCCGGCCAGACCGCCGAGGCCGGCGAGGCCGCGCTTCGGCGAGAGATCGCCCGTTTCCGCGACTCGCTTGTTTCCGAGGCGGAGCTGGACGAAGCCAGGACGGAGCTCCTCACCGCCGCGCTTCGCGGGCGGGAGACGGTCGACGGCCGTGCCGACGCCCTCGCCGAAGCGGTGATCGTCGATGGCGATCCCGCCGCGGCCGACCGCCGGCTCGCCGAAATCGCCGCGGTCACGCCCGCCGACATCCAGCGGGTCGCCGCGGCCTGGCTGCGGGACTCGCGAAGCGCCGCCGTCCGCTACCTTCCGGAATCGGAGCAGAACGGCGCGGCCGAGGACGAGATCGCGACCGCCGCGACCGTCCAGACCGCTGCCTTGTCGCCTCCGGCCAATATCCGGATCTGGGAGCCCGCGCCGGAAGCCGAGCGCCAGGCGCCGCCTTCGCCCGGGCCCGAGATCGTCCCCGACATTCCGGCGCCGAACGTCCAGCGTCTCGCCAACGGCCTCACCATCATCACGGTCGAGAAGAGGGACCTGCCGCTGGTCAGCATGGCCCTGGTCGCGCGCGGCGGGTCCGCCGCCGATCCCGAAGGCCGAGCGGGCACGGCAAGCCTCGCCGCCTCGGTAATGACCGAAGGCACGACCAGCCGGTCCGCGACCGACATCGACCGCGCCGTCGAGGCGCTCGGCGCCTCGCTCGGCGCCGGGGCGAGCTGGGACGGGGCCCAGTTCGGCCTCACCGTCCAGACCGCCCAGGCCGATTCGGCGCTCGCGATCGTCGCCGACGTCGCCAGCAACGCCGCTCTGTCGGACGAGGAGATCGAACGGCAGCGGGCGATCGCCGCCGACGCGCTGAGGGTCGCGATGAGCGACCCCGGCTCGATCGCCGAGATGGCGGCGATGCGGGCGCTCTACGGCGCCGCCCCTTATGGCAATCCCGCCGAGGGCACCGCCACCAGCCTCGGCGCCATCACCCGTGCCGACATCCAGGCCGCCCATGGCGGCACCTGGGCGCCGGGCGCGGCGACCCTGATCCTGTCCGGCGACGTCAGCCCGACCGAAGCGCTTGCTCTTGCCGAGCGGCATTTCGGCGACTGGGCGGCGACCGGCGCGCCCTTGCCCGTGGCCGAGGCTTCGCAGGCGGTGGGGCGCAACGACATCCTCGTCGTCGACATGCCGGGCGCTGGCCAGGCGGCGGTGGCGGTCGTCCGCAACACGCTGTCGCGCCGGGATCCGCGTTACTACCGGGCGATCGTCGCCAATGCCGTGCTCGGCGGCGGCTACAGCGCCAGGTTGAACCAGGAGATACGGATCCGCCGCGGCCTGTCCTACGGAAGCCGGAGCGGGATCGACGCGCGGCGCGAGGCCGGTCCGTTCGTCGCCGTGACCCAGACCCGGAACGACGCTGCCGCGCAGGTGCTCGAAGTGATGCTTGCCGAAATGCGCCGTCTCGGGGCCGAGCCCATCCCGGCGGCGGAGCTCGAGGCCCGGCGGACCTCGCTGACCGGAGGCTTCGGGCGAAGCGCCGAGACCACGTCGGGGGTCGCGGGGCTTCTCGCCAGCTACATTCTTCGCGGGGTCGGACCGGAGGAGATCGACCGCTATCTTCCAGCGGTGCTCGCGGTCGGACCCGCCGAGGCGCAGGCCGCCGCCGCCGAACTGATGTCGCCGCAGGGCGCGACAATGGTGATCGTCGGCGAGGCGGCACAGTTCGCGGAGGCGCTTCGAGCGACGGGGAGGCCGGTGACGGTCATCCCGCTCGCCGAGCTGAACCTGGACCGGCCGGAGCTCCGCTGAGCGGCGGCTCCGGCTCCGGTCACGGCTGGGGCTGAAGCCCGTATTGCTTCAGCAGATCGTAGAGCGTCGGCCGGCTGATCCCGAGCAGCTTGGCGGCGCTCGAAATATTGTTGTCGGTCTGCGCCAGCGCCTTGCGGATGGCGCGGCGGTCCGCTTCCTCGCGGGCCGACTTGAGGTTCACCGGAAGCGAATCCTGGCCGGGGCCGGCCAGGTCGAGATCCTCGGCGGAGACATATTTGCCCTCGGCCATGATCACGGCGCGCTTCATCCGGTTCTCGAGCTCGCGAATATTGCCCGGCCAGGGCCATTGCTCGATTGCCGCGAGCGCGCCCGGAGCGAAGCCCTTGATCTGGGGATTCATCTCGCGCGCGAAGCGGGCCAGGAAATGCTTGGCGAGCAAGGGCGCGTCGCCGTGCCGCTCGGCCAAAGAGGGGATCCGGACGACGATCTCGGCAAGACGGTAATAGAGGTCCTCGCGGAACGTGCCGGCGGCGATCATCGCCTCCAGATTCTGATGGGTCGCGCAGACGATCCGCGTGTCGACCGGGATCGGCTTGCGGCCGCCGATCCGCTCGATCACGCGTTCCTGGAG
>CAMPIH010000150.1 GCA_946886275.1 uncultured Sphingosinicella sp. | reverse complement strand
GCCGTATACTCACTTTCCAGGCGAGCGCCTTCGACCACTCGGCCACCGCTCCGCATGTCCCGGAAGGCAGCCATCTAGTGAGCCGGACGCCCGAGGGCAAGCGAAGCGGCGCGGCCGGTTTTGAGGCCGGTCAGGCGCTCCCGGCGGCTTCGTCGATCAGGCGCGCGAGGGCCACGTCCTTGGCGGTGAGCCCCCCGTCGCTGTGGGTCGTCAGGAAGATGTCGACGCGGTTCCAGCTGTTCGACCAGTCGGGGTGATGATCGGCCTTTTCGGCCGCCAGGGCGATCCGGGTCATGAAGGCGAAGGCCTCGCCGAAATCGGCGAAGCGAAAGCCGCGCGCGATCCCGGAGCGGGCCTCGTCCCAGGTCCAGCCGGGAAGTTCCGCAAGCGCCCGGCCACGCTCTTCATCGCTCAGCTTCGCCACCGCCTCTTCCTCCTGTGCCGCGCCCGATCTATGTCCCTCGCATGACCCGCGGTCAAACCTTCGCGCCCGACGCGGTCGAGATCGAGCGGCTGGCCGAGCA
The DNA here is from genome assembly GCA_946886275.1 of uncultured Sphingosinicella sp. The sequence goes on along the minus strand of CAMPIH010000150.1, from coordinate 4,822 downwards.
GGCGATCGCCGGCCTGCCCGAACTCTTCCGCCGCCATCTTCAGGGCGTCGTCCTTCGGGTCGAGGATTTCGCCGACGACGAGGTGCTGGCCGAGCTCGGGATCGAGGATCCGTTCGAGCTGACCGGCCTCTACCAGGGCCGATCGATGGACAAGCAGAGCAGCCTCGTCTCCGGCGAGCTGCCGCCGATGATTCATCTCTACCGCCGCCCTTTGCTCGACGAGTGGGTCGAGACCGGGGTCGATCTCGAGGCGCTGATCACCCACGTCATCGTCCACGAGGCCGGCCACCATTTCGGCTTTTCCGACGAGCAGATGCACGCGATCGAGGAAGCGGCGGAGTGAATCCGCCGCTGCTGGCGATCGAGCAGGCGGCGCTCGTCCGCGGCGGCCGCCGCCTGTTCGAAGGCCTCGACCTCAGGCTCGAGGCCGGCGAGGCGGTGCTCGTCACCGGCCCGAACGGGATCGGCAAGTCCTCGCTGCTTCGGCTCGCGGCAGGCCTGCTCGCGCCCGCCGCCGGACGGGTCGAACGGGCGCCGGCGGCCCTGGTCGACGAACATATCGCGCTCGACGAGAAGCTGCCGCTCGGCCGCGCCCTCGATTTCTGGGCGAAGCTGGACGGCGGCGACGCGCAAGCGGGCATGGCGGCGATGGGGATCGCCCACCTCGCCGACGTGCCGGTGCGGATGCTGTCGACCGGCCAGCGCAAGCGGGCGGCGCTGGCGCGGCTGATCGCCGCCGACCGGCCGCTCTGGCTGCTCGACGAGCCGGCCAACGGCCTCGATTCCGACGGCCTGGAAAGGCTGGCCGCGATCATCGCCGCCGCCCGCTCGGCGAAGCGGGCGATCCTGGCCGCGAGCCATCAGCCGATCGGCCTCGACGATCATCAGACGGTGAAGCTGGGATGATCGCCCTGACCCTTCGCGAGCTTCGCCTGGCGCTCGCCGGCGGCGCCGCCTTGCTGCCTTTGCTCTTCTTCCTTCTGGTCGCGACCCTGTTCCCGTTCGCGGTCGGACCGGACGGGCCGCTGCTCGCCCGGACCGGCGGCGGCGCGCTGTGGATGGCGGCGCTCCTGGCGGCCCTTCTCCCGGTCGACCGGCTTGTGGAGCCCGACCGCGCCGCCGGCATTCTCGACCAGCTCGCCCTTCGCGGGCTGAGCGAAGAATCGATCGCCCTCGCCAAGCTCGCCGGTCACTGGCTGAGCTTCGGTCCGCCGCTGATGCTCGCCGCCATCCCCGGCGCGGCGCTGATGAAGCTTCCCGCCGACATCCTCTTTCGGCTCGAGCTCGGCCTGCTCATCGGCACGCCGGGCCTCGCCGCGCTCACCTTGGGCGTTGCGGCGCTGACCGCCGGCCTCAGACGAAGCGGCGCGCTCGCCGGGCTCCTGATCCTGCCGCTGGCGGTGCCGTTGCTCATCTTCGGTGCCGGCCTGATCGAGCCGGGGGGGCGGGAAGGCGCGCTCCAATTGCTCGCCGCCGTCTCGCTCCTGCTCGTCGCCGGGGCGCCGTTCGTGGCGGGCAGCGCGATGAGAGCCGCGCGCGACTGATCGGCGTCAGTCGTTCGACCAGCGGGCGAAGATCGCCGTCGGCAGGAGCAGGCCGCGCGCTTCCTCGCGGACGGCCATGTCGCCGCATTCGACCTTGCCCGGGAGATCGGCCAGCGCCTGGTTGAGAAGTTCGCCGATCGCAAGCGCCGACATCCGGACCGCATAGACGGTGAGGACGAGGAACCGGCTGTCGGCGTCGAGCAGCCGGCGGCAGTCTGCGATCAGGCCCGGAAGCCCTTCCTCGAGCCGCCAGACCTCGCCATTGGGGCCTCGTCCGAACTTGGGAGGATCGAGGATGATCCCGTCATAGCGGCGTCCGCGCCGGACCTCGCGAGCGGCGAACTTGGCGGCGTCGTCGACCATCCAGCGGATCGGCTTGTCGGCCATGCCGGCGATCCGGGCATTTTCCTTGCCCGCCTCGACCGACTTTTTCGACGCGTCGACATGGGTGAGGCGGGCGCCGCGCGCCGCCATCGCCAGAGTGCCGACGCCGGTATAGCCGAACAGGTTGAGCGCCTCGCTCTCGGCCCCAAGCCGTTCGCGCATCCAGGTCCATTGCGGCGCCATGTCGGGGAAGAAGGCCAGGTGGCGAAAGGGCGTGCACTGGGCGCGGAACCGCACTTCCTCCCAGCTCAGTTCCCAGCCCTCGGCCGGAACGGGCCGGGCGAACTGCCAGCGGCCGCCGCCTTCCTCGTCGGATCCGGGAATGAACTCGCCATCCGCCCGCCACTCGGCCGAGGCGGGCGCCCACATCGCCTGGGGCTCGGGGCGGATGAAACGGTATCGGCCATAACGTTCGAGCTTCCGGCCGTGGCCGGAATCGACGAGGCCGTAATCGGCCCAGGGCTCGCCAACGAGCGTCAGCAGGCCGTCGCTCATCGCGTCGGAATCACGCCGCGCGGACGGCGGGGAAGCCGATCGTCGCCCGGGCGCGCGGTCCCGACAGCATCTGGGCGCCGGCGGCCCGGACCTGGTCGAGGGTGACGGAATCGATCCTGGCGACGATCTCCGAAGGCTCGACGAGCCGGCCATAGGTCGCCACCTGGCGGGCGAGATAATTGGCCTGTCCCCACGGGCTCTCGAGCCACATCAGGAGCGCGGCCTTGGCCTGGGTCTTCACCCGGGCCAGCTCGCGGTCGGTGGCGGTCGCGGCGGTGTCGGCAAGAACCTGCTCGACCAGCTGGGCGGCAGGCGCCGACTGGGTCCGGGCGGTCGCCGCATAGACGGAGACGAGCCCGCAATCCCGCCAGGGCTGGAAAGACGCCCAGACCGAATAGGCCAGGCCGCGCTCCTCGCGGAGCTGCTGGAACAGGCGCGAAGAGGCGCCGCCGCCGGCAATGTCGGCGAACAATCGGGCGGCGTAAGACAAATCGTCGAACAAGGCCGGCGCGGCGAAGCCGAGCGCGAGATGGGCCTGGTCGCCATGGCCCCGGCCGACCCGGTTGCCGCCGGTGAAGCGCGCCTGCTCCGGCGCCTCGATCTCGCCGTCGGGAAGCGAGCCAAGCATCGCCTCGGCCAGGTCGACGAGGCGGTCGTGATCGACCTTGCCGGCGGCGACCAGGCTGAGATTGCCGGCGCGGTAGCGGCTCTCCCGCCATGAATGGAGGTCGGCGAGAGCGATCGCCTCGATGCTCGCTTCGTCGCCGAGCACCGATCGCCCGAGCGGCTGCTCGGCGAAGGCAGCCATGTGGAGATCGTCGAAGATGATGTCGTTCGGCGTGTCGCGCGCCTCGCCCAGCTCCTGAAGGACGACGTCCTTCTCCCGCTCGAGATCGGCGGCGGCGAAATGCGGCCTCTGGACCATGTCGGCGATGAGCTCGAGGCCCAACCCCACATGTTCAGGCAGGACGGAAGCGGTGAAGACGGTCGAGTCCCGATCGGTGGCAGCATTGAGCTCGCCGCCGACATCCTCGATCGCCTCGCTGATCTCGCGCGCATTGCGATCGCCGGCGCCCTTGAACACCATATGCTCGAACAGGTGGGCGACGCCGTTGATCAGGGCCGGCTCGTGGCGGGAACCGATCTCGGCGTGGAGGGAGATTGCGGCCGTCTCGGCGCCCGGCATCGTCCGGCTGGCGACCTTCAGCCCGTTGGCGAGGGTGGTGAGTTTCATCATGAACCGCGGGATTTAGGGTGTCAGGCGTCCCTCGGCAACGTCTCGCGCCGCCGGCGCTGGAGCGCGAGGACGTAGATGACCGCAGCAGCGGCGGCGAAGAAGAACCATTGCACCGCATAGACGAGGTGGTTGTTGGAGATGGCTTCGAGGCTCGGCTCGGCGCTCGGACGGAGCGGCGGCAGGGCGTCGGCGCGGGTAAGGACGATTCGGTCGCCATCGGCCGAGCCGAGCCTCCCGGCGGTCGGGCCTAGTGCGGAGAGCCGAAGATCGTCGGACGGCATCGCGCTCCAGCCGGCATTGACGACCAGCTTTCCGGCGAGCCCGTCGGCGCCTGGCCGGCAGGGGATGAAATAGGCATAGCCGCCGGCGCCCTCGCGGCTTCGGCCGCCGCGAAGCTCGGGCGGCAGGTTGCGGGCCCGGCAGGTGACCCGGACCCGCCGGAACGCAAGCGGCGGAATCGCCGATTCCGCGACTCCGCGCTCGAGCAGGGGATCGAGATCGAGCGGCGGAAGCTCGGCCGCGGCGGCATATTCGGCGATCAGCCGGTTCTTCCATTCGGCCCGCTGGAGCTGCCAGACGCCGAGCCCGATCATCAGGGCGACCGCGACGGCGACGATGATCGTCGGCAGGATCGGAACCCGCCTCATCTTTCGTCGCTGATCCGCCCTTCCCGGGCGCGGTGCCGATATTCGAGCGCGAGCAGGAGCGCCTTGCTGATTCGGAGCAGGCCGACGACGAGCAAGGCGGTCAGTGGGACCCAGAGGAGGATATGGACCCAGAAGGGCGGTTCGGCGGCGAGCTCGAGCCAGATGGCGAGGCCGGTGACCAGTCCGCCGACGATGAAGATCAGGAAGGCGGCCGGGCCATCGCCGACATTGAATCCGGAAAGGTCGAGCCCGCAGGCGCGGCAGCTCGGCGCGAAGCTCGCGATCCCGGCGAACAGGGTCCTGGCGCCGCAGCGCGGGCAGAGCCCGCGAAGCGCCACCGAACCGGGTGAAGGTTCATTGTCCATGAAGCCCGGAAGTGGGGGCCGGGCCACCACTTTCCTAGTGGTATTCGGCGCCCCAGCCGCCCCAGACGTAGATGCACAGGAACAGGAACAGCCAGACGACGTCGACGAAGTGCCAGTACCAGGCCGCCGCCTCGAAGCCGAAATGCTGCT
>CAMPIH010000149.1 GCA_946886275.1 uncultured Sphingosinicella sp. | reverse complement strand
CACCTTGGTCTTCGGCCTGTTCGCCATTCCGTTCGCGCTCGGTGCGATGGGCGGCGGCGACGTCAAGATGCTCGGCGCCCTGGCCTTGTGGCTGCCGGCGGTCGCGCTTCTTCCCTTGATCGTGATCATGTCGATCGCCGGCGGGGCGCTGACCCTGGCGATGGTGATCCGCCAGCGCCTGGCCCGGCACGAGGGTCGATTGGCCATACCGTACGGCGTGGCGATCGCCTTTGCCGGTTTGTGGCTGATTAGCGAACGTTTTCTTTACCAATTTGGCTGATGACTAGGGGCTGATCAATTCGGTCCCGAACTGGGGGAGGCGACGGAACGCCATGGACTTCAAGAAAATTGCGCTTCTGGTAGGCGCGCTCATCATCGCCGGGTTCACCGCCGTCATGGCGAAGAACATGTTCACCGGCGCGTCCGCCCCGCAGGCGGTCGCTGGACCGGCTGTTCCGGTCGGCCCCGAGGTGCTCGTCGCGACCCGGACCCTTCCGGTCGGGACGATCATCGACGCCGAGGCCTTCCGCTATCAGCCCTGGCCAGAAGGTCTCGTCCAGGACGTCTATTACATCCGCGGCGCCCAGGGCTCGGTCCATCCGTCGACACTGATCGGCACCGTCGTCCGAAGCGAGATCACCGCCGGCCAGCCGGTCACCCAGGGTTCGCTCGTCCGTCCCGGCGAACGCGGCTTCCTCGCCGCGGCGCTCGGCCCGGGCATGCGCGCCGTGACCGTCGGCGTTTCCGCGACCAGCGGCGTCGCCGGCTTCGTCTTCCCGGGCGACCGGGTCGACCTGGTCCTCACCCAGGAAGTCGCCGGTGGCGGCGACGGCAGCCCGCTTCGAGTCTCCGAGACGATCATCCGCAACATCCGGGTGCTCGCCGTCGACCAGCGTCTCGACGCCCGTAACGAAGAAGGCGACCAGGTCCCGATGAGCACTTCGACGGTCACCTTCGAGGCGACCCCGAAGATCGCCGAGAAGATCGCGGTCGCCCAGACGATCGGCCAGCTCTCGCTGTCGCTTCGTTCGCTCGCGGACAACAATGCCGAGCTCGAGCGCGCCATCGCCTCGGGCGAGGTCCAGGTGCCTCAGACCGACGACCCGAGCGCCGAGCGGCGGATGCTGCTGGCGGTCGCCAATCAGCCGGTCGACACCAATCCGACCTACACCGTCGGCGCCGACGTCTCGCGCTTCCAGCGCAGCAGCGTCCCCGCCCGTCCGGCTCCAGAGGGCGTTGCAGCGTCTGCCGGACAGAGCGGTCAGACCAATGTGAATGGTACTCCGACGGGTCCGGTCGTCCGGATCGCCCGCGGCAATAATGTCACGATCGTTCCGGTGGGAGCCAGGTAAGATGAAGAAGCCCAACTTGATCCGGCGCCTTGCGCTCGGAACGGCCATCTCTGCCGCCATGGCGGCGAGCCTGGCCCTCGTCCCGGCCAGCCAGGCCGTCGCCCAGTCGACGGTGGTCACGCCGACCGACGATGTCGTCCTCTCGGTCGGAACCGGCCGGATGGTCCGCCTCAACGGGACGATGAGCGATGTCTTCGTCGCCAATCCCGGTGTCGCCGACGTCCAGGTCCGCTCCGGCAACCAGATCTTCATCTTCGGCGCCGGCCCCGGCCAGACCACCGTCTTCGCGACCGATCGCGCCGGACGGGTGATCTACTCGGCCAATGTCCGGGTCGGCCAGAACCTGGCCTCGGTCGATCAGATGCTCGAGCTGGCGATGCCGGAAGCGAATATCAGCGCGACCCCGATGAACGGGCTCGTCCTGCTCACCGGCACCGTCGCCCAGCCCGAGGACGCCGCCGAGGCGGAACGCCTCGCCCAGGCGTTCGTCGGCGAATCGACCCAGGTGGTCAGCCGCCTTCGCACCGCGACTCCTCAGCAGGTCATGCTGAAGGTCACCTTCGCCGAAGTCAGCCGGACCCTGGTCCGCGAAGTCGGCGTCGACCTCGAATCCTTCGACCGGAGCGGTGGCAGCACCGGCTTCGTGATCGGCCGCGGCGCCAATGTCGCTGACTTCAACGGCGACGGCAGCGTCAGCTTCCCGAGGCCGGAAGGACTGACCAATGTCGGCCTTCTGCTTCGCAACGTCCTCGGCGTCGATATCGCCGGCGCCGCTCGCCTCAACGAGAATAACGGCCTGGTCAACATCCTCGCCGAGCCGACCCTGACCGCGCTTTCCGGAGAGACCGCCAGCTTCCTGGCCGGCGGCGAATTCCCGATCCCGATCTCGCAGTCGCTCGGCAACGTCACCGTCGAGTTCAAGCAGTTCGGCGTCGGCCTCGCCTTCACGCCCTACGTGCTTGAGAATGGCCGGATCTCGATGCGGGTCCGCCCCGAGGTTTCCGAGCTTTCCTCGGCCGGTGCGGTCGAGCTGAACGGCTTCGAGGTCCCGGCTCTCACCATTCGCCGGTCCGAAACGACCGTCGAGCTCGGCTCCGGCCAGAGCATCATCATCGCCGGCCTGATGCGCAACACGCTCAGCAACTCGGTCGACCGGACTCCGGGCATCGGCAGCCTGCCGATCATCGGCGCCTTGTTCCGATCGAACAATTTCCGCCGGAACGAAACCGAGCTGGTCATCGTCGTCACGCCCTATCTGGTCCAGCCGGTCTCGGCCAACCAGGTCGCGCTTCCGACCGACGGCTTCCGCAACACCAACGAGGGCAATCGCCTGCTGATCGGCCGCGAGCATGACAGCCGAAGCGGCGAGCAGCGCCCGGTGCCGACCGCAGCGAACGCGCAGACGGTCGCCCCGGGGATGAGCGACGCCGCCGCCAACGTCCCGCCGGCACCGGCCCAGGCGCCGGTCCAGCAGGCGCAGCGAAGCGACGTCGCTCTGCCGCCGCCGAGCGCGCCGACCTCGGCCCAGCCCGGATTCAACTTCTGATGACCGCCCGAGCCCGAAAGGACAGTTTCGCAATGTCTCGAATGATCACTTTCGCCGCGGTGGCGGCGCTCGGAATCGGAGCCACCGGCTGCGCCTCGGCGCCGGAGCATCTGACCGCGACCAACAATCCGAGCCTCTACTCGGTGCACCAGCCGATCCTCCAGCGGACCGACTTCGTGTTCGACGTCGCCACTGGCGGCGACGGCGTGGCGCCGGCCGAGCTGGCCCGGCTCGATGCCTGGTTCGACTCGATCGACCTTCGCTACGGCGACCAGGTCACGATCGACGAGGCCGCCGGCTACGAATCCGAGGCGGCCCGCCGCGACGTTGCCGGAGTGGCCGCGCGCTACGGCCTCCTGCTCGTCGATGCGGCCGCGCCGATCACGGCCGGGCAGGTCCAGCCGGGCACTGTTCGGATAGTCGCCAGCCGCGCCGTTGCGAGCGTCCCGGGCTGCCCCAACTGGGCGCCCGCGGAGATCGCCGCGACCGGCAACACCTCTTCCAATTATGGCTGCGCGACCAATGCCAATCTCGCCGCCATGGTCGCCAACCCGAACGACCTCGTTCAGGGACAGGACGGAAGCAATAGCGGCGCCGCCACGGCGACCCGCGCCATTCGCAGCTACCGCCAGGCCCAGCCGACCGGTCAGGGCGGACTTCGGGAATCCAGCACGACGGGGGGCAATAACCGATGACTGCGTTCAACCGTGGAGCCGCGCTTCGCGATCCCTTCACAGCGTTCGTCTGTGACGACGCCACCGCGGAAATGCTCCGGCCGATCGCGGTCGAGCATGGCTGGTCGCCGGAGAAGGTGAACAAGGGCGGGCTGCGCAACGCGGTCCAGACCCTGTCCGTCTCCGCCAGCCCCTGCATCCTGTTCGTCGATCTCAGCGAATCGGGTGATCCGCTCAACGACATCAACGCGCTTGCCGAGGTGTGCGAGCCCGGAACGGTGGTGATCGCCGCCGGCCAGGTGAACGACGTCCGGCTCTATCGCGACCTCGTCGCCAGCGGGATCCAGGATTATCTGCTGAAGCCGTTCACCGCCGATCAGCTTCGTGATGCCTTCGCCAATGCCCAGCTGACGATTTCCGGACCGCGGGTCGCCGAAGGCGGCGCCGAGAAGCCGAACGTCATGGCCGCCGTGATCGGCGTCCGCGGCGGAGTCGGCGCCTCGACGATCGCGACTTCTTTGGCCTGGCTGATGGGTGACAAGGGCGGCCGTTCGACCGCCTTGCTCGACCTCGACGTCCATTTCGGGACGGGCGCCCTCGCGCTCGATCTGGAGCCGGGCCGCGGCCTGACCGACGCGATCGAAAATCCGAGCCGGATCGACGGGCTGTTCATCGAGCGGGCGATGGTCCGAGCGAACGACAAGCTCTGCGTGCTTTCGGCCGAAGCGCCGATCAACCAGGCGATGCTGACCGACGGATCGGCTTACTTCCAGCTCCAGGAAGAGATTCGCCACGCCTTCGAAGGCATGGTGGTCGATCTCCCCCGGAACATGCTGGTCCAGCACCCGCATCTGCTCAACGACGCCCATGTCGTCGTCGTCGTCAGCGAGTTCACCCTCGCCGGCACTCGCGACACGATCCGGATCCTGTCCTGGCTCAAGGCGAACGCGCCCCAGGCGCGGGTGCTCATCGTCGCCAACAAGACCGCAGGCGCCCAGGAAGTCAGCCGCAAGGATTTCGAGCATTCGATCGAGCGCAAGGTCGACGTCGTCATTCCGTTCGACCCGAAATCGGCGACCCAGGCGGCCAAGCTCGGCCAGCCGCTGGCCAAGGCGACCAAGTCGTCGAAGCTGACCCAGCCGCTCGTCCAGCTCCTCAACCTGTCGCTCGAGCAGCAGGCCAGCACTGAAGGCGCCAGCGAGGAGAAGGGTGGCAATGCCTCGCTTCTCAGCAAGCTCGGCAACTTCAAGTCGATGGTCGCGAAGAAGCCGAAGGAGGCCACGGCGAAGGCGGCCTGAACGCTGCCTTTTGCTGCGCGCTGACGAGGAGGGATGATGCCCGGTTTTACGATTTACATCCTGGCGGGCGGGGTCATGGCGGCCCTGCTGCTCGCCATGATCGTCTTTTCGGGCCCTTCGGCCGCCAAGCTCCAGGCGAGGCGGCTCGAAAGCGTTCGCGAGCGGCACAGCAAGTCCTCCGAGGTCGCCGCCCAGGCGCAGCTGAAGCGAATCTTCGCCAATCGGCAGCAGGGGGCGGCCGAGGGCTTCGCCCAGCGCTTCATTCCCAATCCGGCCCTGCTCCGGCTTCGGCTCCAGCAGACGGGCAAGAGCTGGACGCTTCTCCACTACGTCGGGGCGTCCGCCGGGATCGCGCTGGCGGTGATGGCGGTGCTCTGGTTCAAGGGCGCGCCCTTGATCCTGGCGCTCAGCTTCGGCCTGTTCGTCGGGATCGGCCTTCCCCATTACATGATCGGCAAGCTGATCCAGCGCCGGATCACCAAGTTCACGTCCAAATTCCCGGACGCGATCGAGCTCATGGTCCGAGGGCTCCGCTCCGGTCTGCCGATCTCCGAGACCGTCGGAATCGTCGGTTCGGAGATCCAGGACCCGGTCGGCCTCGAATTCCGCGCCGTCTCCGACAAGATGAAGATCGGCCGGACGATGGAAGCGGCGCTCCAGGAGACCGCCGACCGGCTCGG
>CAMPIH010000148.1 GCA_946886275.1 uncultured Sphingosinicella sp. | reverse complement strand
CTCCATCAGCCGGTCGCGGTCGCGGCCGTTGATCACCACCCGGGCGCCGGCCTTGGCCAGGGCCGTCGCGCAGGCCCGGCCGAGACCGCGGCTCGAGGCGCAGACGATGGCGTTTCGGCCGGCGATGCCCAGGTCCATTCTATCTCCCGCGGATGAAGTCCCTGACGTCGCGGCTCAGCTTTACCCGGTCCTCGTCGCGGACGTACATCATGTGGCCCGATCCATAATATTCCCAGCGAATCCGGTCGCTCGGCATGCCGGTGCGCGACAGCGAATATTCGGCGGCGAAGAAGGGCGTCGCGAAATCATAATAGCCCTGGCCGACGAACACCCGGAGGCCGCTATTTTCGCGAAGCGCCCGGCCGACATAGGGCGCGACGTTGACGTAGACGTCATTGTCACGGCCGCCGCCGAGCCGCCAGTCCCACGGCCCGACCGGGCCGATCGTCACATAGGATCGGTCGGTCCGGAAGCCCAATGTGTCGCGAAGGTGCTGGTTGACCGCGGCCGTGTAGCCGGCGTCGATCCCGTAGAAGCTCGGATCATTGTCCACCGACTCGCCGGCATTGTCATAGTCGCGGCCGGTATAGCGGCTGTCGAGCCGGCCGATGGTGAGGCCGCGGTCGCGGAGCAGTTCCTTGTAGAAGCGGTCGGGCGTGACCCGGAGGTCGGCTCGGTCGAGGAAGGCCTCGGAAAGGCCGGTGAAGCGGGCGAGCTCGCGGCGGACCGACGCCCTTTCCTCGGGGGCGAGCGCATTGCCCTGGAGGAGAGCGTGGGCATAGGGGCCGGTGGCGAAGCGCCGGGCCTCCTCGGTGAACTGCTCGACCGAAGGCGCCTGCGCCTTGCCGTGATAGAGGGCCGTCGCCGCCATGGACGGCACGTTGAGGATGTAGCTCATCTCGTTGCCCGGCGTGTCGGCGCCGGCGCCGAAATCGAGCACGGTCGAGATGAGGATGATTCCGTTGAGGGCGACGTCGTTGAAGCTGCCCTCGAGCTGGTTGAGAACGGCCGCGGTCCGGGTCGTGCCGTAGCTTTCGCCGCCGAGATATTTGGGCGAGTTCCAGCGGCCGTTCTCGTTCAGCCACAGGCGGATGAACTGGGCGACCGACTGGGCGTCCTTGGTGACTCCCCAATAATCCTGCGGATTCGTCTCGCCCAGCGCGTGGCTGAAGCCGGTGCCGACCGGATCGATGAAGACGATGTCGGTGACGTCGAGAAGGCTTTCCGGATTGTCGACGATCGGGAAAGGCGGAGCGCCGTCGTCGGTGCCGTCGGTGGGGATCGCCACCCGCTTCGGACCGAAGGCGCCCATGTGGAGCCAGACCGAGCCGGAGCCCGGGCCGCCGTTGAACAGGAAGGTGACCGGGCGGTTGGGGTCGCGCGGCTCGCGGACGTAGGAGGTCGAGAAGATCGCCGCTCGGGCGGTGCCGTCCTCGGCCCGGAGGAAGGTCTCGCCGGCGGTGGCGGTGTAGCTGATCCGCTGGCCGCCGAAGGTGCCGGTGTGGCGGGTGACGGAGACGTTCGGCTCGCGGTCCGCGGGCGGCCCCTTGGCCTTCTCGCTGGCCTGCTGGGCGGCGACGTTGCCGGCGAGGCCGGTCGACAGGGCGATGGCGGCAATGGCGATCAGGCTACGCTTGAACAATTTCTGGTCCCCCGCTGGTCGAGGCCCGAAGCTATTGCATCACGGTGGCGTAGCTTCAAGCACGCCCAGCCGGGCCAGGGTCGCCAGATATTCGTCCACTTCCTCTACCGGGGCGTCGCCGACGGTGGCGGCGAGCGCGTCGCGTATCTCACCGACGGTGCGCTCGCCGTCGACGAGGTTGAGGGCCTCGTAGCCGAAGCTCGGGCCGGGCCAGTCAGGCGTTCGGGCGAGGAGCCGCGGGCTCGGCAGGCCGGCGCGGGCGAGCCGGTCCTCGAACCAGCTATAGCCGAAGCCGTTCATCGGGCCGGAATTGAGGATCCGGCGATAGATGCGGCCCGATCTGGGCTCCGGCGGACCGGCAGCGGGCGATTCCGGCGGGTCGAAGCGATCGAGCGAGCGTTCGACCTGCTCCCGGTGAAGCGCGTGATGGGCCCGAAGCTCGAGGCCCGAATCGACCCTGTCCGCCTGGTCGAGCATTCGCGCGCGCCGGTTCACCGTCTGCCCGCTCCTGCCCAGATCCTCGAACAGGATCGGCCGGAGCCGCTGGGCGGCGGCCCGGTCGAGGCCGGCGAGGAAATAGCCGGACGCCGCGGCGATGAAGATGGCCCGGCGCATCTTGGTCGGGTCGAGATTGCCGGGGACGTCGCGCTGGGTGTGGATGTAGCGGTCCGGCCAGTCGGCGATATAGATGGCCGGGATCCGCCAGCTTCCCTCGGTCCACACCTGGTGGTCGCTGCCCTCGCTGAAGCCGCCAATCTCCGCCTGGAGCGCCCGCCGGCTGCCCTGGGGATCGACGAGCGGCATCATTGCTTCGCCGGTGCCGGCGAAGGCGAGCGACTGGGCGTTGACATAGTCGGCGAAGGCGAACGCCACTTCGGGGACGAAGCTCGGAAGGCTCGGCGGAGTCCCTTCGACGCGGAGGATCGATCCGGTGATCTCGGTGTCGCCGCCGATCATGTCGAGATGGATCGTCGCCAGCGTCCGGGTCTGGAATTTGGGGCGGGCGTTGAGCAGGGCGATCGTGCCCTCGATCTCCGCCGGCCAGATGAAGCGAAGGCTTCGCTGCGGCCGCGGCAGGGCGCCGCTCTCGATCAGGCGGCTCAGCGCCCGCGCCACCTCGAGGATCCCGGAGCAGCCGCTGGCATTGTCGTTCGCGCCCGGCGAGGGATGATCGAGGTGGCAGGAAAAGACGATCTCCTCGTCGCGCCGGTCGCCCGGGATGATGGCGGTCGGGATGAGATAGGCGCCCGGCGATCGGCCGGCCTCGACCTCGGCCCGGAGCCGGACCGTCTCGCCGGCGCGGAGTCTTTGCTGCCACGCCCTCGCCTGGGCCGGTGAGACCATGAAGGCGAAGGTCGGATGGGCGCCGAACGTGTCGAGATGGCCCCAGCGGACCAGGCTTTCATCCTCGCCCCACCAGGCGGTTCGCTGGTTCTGGGCCCAGGAGACGATGCCGGCGGCGCCATGGCGGCCGATGGCGAGATCGGCGACCGCCTCGGGCTGGGACGAGGTCAGGACCAGCTTGCCGCGAAGCTCCTTGCCCTCATAATCGGCGGCGGACGTGCCGGCGCCGATGTCGACCAGCTCGGCCTCGGCGCGGCCGCTGACGCTGTCCTGGGCGAGGCTGATCGGCTGCTCCGCCCAGGAGGCTATCCGCACCTCGTCGCGCCAGCTATCGCCGTCCCGCCTTTGCTCCCACAGCTCCGCGAAGCGGGCGTTCCAGGCGGGGCGCGAGCGCTGGGTGCCGTAGAAGGTCTCGCCGTCCGCCGGCAGGCTGATCATCTCGACCTCGGTGAGGCCGTAGGCGGCGAGCCGGTCGCGGATCAGCTCGGCGGCGGCGCGATAGCCTTCCGAGACCCGCATCCGGTGGTGGAGCGACAGGACCTGGACCGTGCGAAGCGCCTGGCTTCCGGAGACTTCGGCGCCGATCGCCCGCGCCTGGTCGCCCGGAAGCAAGGGCGGGTCGTCCTGGCCCTGGCCGTGCGCCGCCATCGGCGCCGCCAGCATCAGGCAGAGGACGAGTAACCGCTTCATCAATGGTCGGCCCGGGCCAGCGGCCGCTTCATGTAGAATTCGCTGTAGAAGGCCGAGAAGAAGGCGGCGGCCGGGGTCGCGACGATCGCCCCGAGCAGCCCGAAGGCCAGAGCGAAGGCCAGAGTGAAAAAGATCAGCAGCACCGGGTGGAGCTGCATCGTCGCGCCCCTTATCTTCGGAGCGACGACGCTTCCGAGGATCTCGTTGCTGACGAGGTAGAAGAGCGCCACCCAGACCGCCGTCATCGGCCCCAGCGTCAAGGCCAGGACGACGGGCGGGAAGGCCATGACATAGCCGCCGATGCGCGGAATGAAGTCGGCGAAGAAGGCCAGGGCCGCCCAGACCAGGGCGCCGGGCACGTCCATCAGGCTGAGGAAGATGAACGCCGCGACCGACTGGATCGCGCCGATCACCAGGCTTGCCTTGGTCCATCCGACCACCGCCCGCGACGCTCGGCGATAGGCGCGCATTCCGGGGCGGCGATAGGCGTAAGGCAGGCTTCCGAGATAGCCTCTCAGGATCGGCCTCGGATCCACCACGACATAGGCGACGGTGCTGAAGAAGATGATCGTGAGGGCGAGCCCGCCGAGGAGCGACAGCGACAGGCCGCCGACGCTCCGGAACAATTCGCCCGGGCTCGGCACCAGCCCCGGGTCGGTGCCGCCGTTCGGCTCGATCAGCGGCTGAAGGTCCGGATAGCGGGTGAGCAAGGCGGCGAGCTGCTGCTCGACGCTGACGATCAAAGCCGGCAGATTGTCGACGAGGATCGCGATCTGGCTGACCAGCCGCGGGATGACGAGCGCGCCGAGCAAGGCGACGGCGCCGAAGAAGAGAAGCAAGGTGAGGATCGCCGCCCAGTGGCGGGCCATGCCGCGGCGGACGAACCAGTTGACCGGCGCCGACAAGGCGATCGCGACGACCAGAGCGAAGAAGAGCAGGAGGAGCGCGGTGACGATCTTCTGGAGGAACCAGAGGACCATGATCGCGGCGCCGCCGGCCACGACCAGAGCGACGACGGAGGCGAGAAAGGTCCCTCGTCTCGAGGCGGTCGGCTGCGGCTCCATCGCCCTTCCCTAGCCCAGCAGTGGGGGAGCGAATAGTGGAAGGAAAATAGGGACAGTATATATTTTTTTAATCGTCACCGGGTCCGAACGTCTTCCGGAAAAATATATACTGTCCCTATTTTCGCGCGCGCACCTGGTCGACGATGCTTTCCCTCGCGTCGGCCAGGCTCTACAGAGCGGGACATGGACCTGACCCATCTCGGCCGGAGCGCTCCCTTGCCCGCTTCCCCGGAGGAAGCGACGCTCGACTACGTGCCCAATCCGAGGCCAGGGACGCCCTATCTCGTCCGCTTCACCGCGCCGGAATTCACCTCGCTCTGCCCGGTCACCGGCCAGCCGGACTTCGCCCACATCGTCATCGATTATTCGCCCAATGAGACGATCGTCGAATCCAAGTCGCTCAAGCTCTTCCTCGCTTCGTTCCGAAACCATTGCGGATTCCACGAAGCGGTGACGGTCGGGATCGCCGAGCGGCTCGTCGCGGAGATGAAGCCGCTCTGGCTCCGGATCGGCGGCTATTGGTATCCGCGCGGCGGCATCCCGATCGACGTCTTCTGGCAGAGCGGCTCTCCGCCCGAGGGGCTGTGGATCCCCGACCAGGGCGTCGCCCCCTATCGCGGCCGGGGCTGAAGCCTTGGCTTCGGCTGTTTCGGCGAGCGGCGAAGGACCGCACATCGTCGTCCATGGCGCGGGCTCGATCGGCTGCTGGGCCGGCGCCGCCTGGCTCGCCTCGGGCCTCGACGTCTCCTTCGTCGGCCGCGCCTCGGTCAAGGAGGAGATCGCCGGCAACGGCCTCACCGTCACCGACAGCGACCGGCGCCGGATCGAGCTTCGGCCGGACGAGGTCGACTTCTCGACGTCGCCGAA
>CAMPIH010000147.1 GCA_946886275.1 uncultured Sphingosinicella sp. | reverse complement strand
CGGCACGAACCAGTTGCCGAACCCGCCCATCATCGCCGGCATCAGCGTGAAGAAGATCATGATCAGGCCGTGGGCGGTGATCAGCACGTTCCAGAAATGAAGCGCCTCGTCGAAGCTGGCCGCGCCGGACCAGGATTCGAGATACTGGATTCCCGGCTCCGCCAGCTCCCAGCGCATCAGCCCCGACAAGGCGGCGCCGATCATTCCCGCGACCAGAGCGAAGATGAGGTAGAGGGTGCCGATGTCCTTATGGTTTGTGGACATGAACCAGCGCTGGAAGAAGGCCGGGCGATGCTCGGTCTGCGCCGGTTCGGAAACAGGCACGATGCTGTAGGCGGAGGCGGCGGTTGCGTTCACAGCGCGGCCTCGGCCCTCGTGCCATGAGGGGGCGGAATCTCCGCTGAGCGGTCGAACCCTGGCACGTCCGCCGTGGCCGCGCCCTCCACGTCGACAGGAAAATGAAGGTCGATGACGGTACCGTCCGGGCCGGTCGCGACGCTCACCCGACCGTCGACGAGCCTCATCAGGCGTTGGACCTGGGGCAGGCCCAGTCCGGTCCCGGTCGCCGCCTTGGTGGTGAACCACGGCTCGAACATGCGCGCCTCGACCTCGGCCGGCATGCCCTCGCCGGAATCGCTGACCCGAACCCGAACGAAGCCGCTGTCCGTCGGATCGCCATTGCCGGTCGCGGTGCTGATGACGATCTCGCCGCCTTCCGGCATGGCATCGCGCGCATTGGCGACGAGGTTGAGCAAGGCCGCTCCGAACCGCGCCGGGTCAACCGCGCATCGCGCCTCTTCGTCGCAAAGATCGAGCCGCAGACCGATGCGCGGTCCCGCCGCATAGGTGAGGAAAGGCATCCATTCGCGGACGAGCCGGGACAGATTGTCGGCCCGCACAGCCGGCGGCGCCGGTCGAGCCAAAGCGAGCAGCCGAGTCGCCAGGGCCGCGGCGCGATCGACGGCGCCTCGGGCCCCGGCCAGATAGAGATCGGTCCGCTCGCGGTCGCCGCGATGGCGCTGCGCTAGGTCGAGAGCCGAGGCGATCACCGCGAGGAGATTGCGGAAGTCATGGGCGATTCCGCCGGCCATTTCCCTTAAAGGAAGAGCCACGGGGATCGCTGCTTCGCGGCTCCTGGCCGGCGCGGCCTTCGTCGGACCGGTCGCTGCGGGGACTTCGGTCTGGCCAAGGCGATGCGCAGTCCCAGCTCCGAGCGCCCGGC
The DNA here is from genome assembly GCA_946886275.1 of uncultured Sphingosinicella sp. The sequence goes on along the minus strand of CAMPIH010000147.1, from coordinate 4,570 downwards.
TGCGGCGCCGGGCCGGGAGCGCGGCAGGAAGACCCGGAAAGGGGACGTCGGACATTCAGGCTCTCCCGACTCGGCAGCCCGAATATATCGTAGTACGATATTTATGCAAGGCGGCAACCGGCCTCGGCGGCGCTCCGCCGTTCAGTCGAGCTGCGACAGCAGGGAAATGAGCAGTGGCCGAATCCGCCGAAGCTCGTCGCGATGAGTGAGCGACAAGGACGACAGCAGATCGCGGCCGGCCTGGGTCATCTGGATCCTGATGACCCGCCGATCGGCCGCATCCTTCAGGCGACGGACCAGGCCCAGGGATTCGAGCCGGTCGGCAAGCCCGGAGACGCTGTGCGGCTTCAGGTACAGTGTCTCGGCAAGCTCGCCCACCGGCATCTCGCCATTTTCCCGAGCACGAAGCGCCACCAGCACCTGATGCTGCTGGGCGGTCAGGCCGGCCTTCCTGACGATCGCCTCGGTAAAATGGGCGAAGGCGCGAAGCTCGGCCCTGACGGCGGCGAGCGCCCTGAAATCCGCTTCCTCGAGCGGATCCTGGTTCTTTCCGGCCCCCGCCATCCCGGCTTTGTCCTTTACTGCTCGATCAGTCGTCAGTGGCCGCGGACGACGAACCGGACCGCGAGTTCGGACTCGCCGGCTTCGCCTCCCGCCATTGCCGCCCGGGCCGCGGCCAGCACCTGCCGGCGGCGATCGTCCCAGGGGTCGAGGCCATTCCAGGGCCGGCGCCGCTCGTGGCCCAGCTCGGCCCACATCCGGGCGGCGACCGCCTCCACCTCCCGGCTTGACGGTGCTCGTCCTCGGGTCATGCAGCTGAGCAAGGCCGGATAGGCGGGGCGATCCCGCGGCTTTGACGGCGAACCTGAAGGGGACAGCTCGGGATGGTGGTCGGATGGCATTTCGATCCTTTCTCAACCTCCCTCGCTTGACTCCGGTATATATCGTGAAACGACATTTCTCAAGGTCACATCCGCCGTCGCTCATCGGCCATGCGGTTGACAGTGGCGCCGGCGTCACTAGGTTCCCGGGATGCACCAGCTGGTCGCCTTTCGCCGATTCCTCGCCCATTCGGGGCAATTGCTCGCGGGCGTCTAGCCCCAGGCCGCGATCCGAGAGCAGGAGGTGGCCTGGGGGTTTCGAGCCGCACTGCCGAGCGGCGTCGCCGCGCCTTTTCTCCCCTCCCGCACTGGTGAAGATCCATGTCCGCTACCTTGTCCGATCCGGCTTCCGAAAAGCCGGAAATCCATCTTTCAGAGGCCGATTACGATCACATCGCGGCCCTCGCGCTGCGGCTCGAAAGCCGTAATCCCGCTTTGTCGGCGCTCATCCTCGACGAGATCGAGCGCGCCCGCTTGTGGCCGAACGGCCGCCTTCCCGGCGATGTGGTCGCGCTCGGAAGCGAAGTGGAGTTCTTCGACGACAGCAACGGCACCAGCCGGAAAGTGTCTCTCGTCCTTCCGCACGAGGCGGATATCGAGGCAGGCCGAGTGTCGGTGATGACTCCGGTCGGCGCCGGCCTGATCGGCATGGCGGCCGGGCAGGAGATCGACTGGCCCTGCCCCGACGGCCGCCCGCGCAAGCTGCGCATCATCGGGGTCCGCCAGCCGGCCGGCGGCGCCGGGAACCTGTCCGACGATTCGACATCCAAGCCTGTGTGACCCGTTCGGGCCACTCAGCAGGAGGGAGAATTCAGATGATCAGGAAATTCGCGCTGCTCGGCGCCGCGGCCTTGTTCGCGCTGGCGCCGGCGGCCCCGCTCAGCGCCCATGAATCTGCGATCAGCGACCCGCAGATCGCTCACATCGCTTATACCGCTGGGCAACTCGACGTCGAGGCGGCCGAGCAGGCGCTCGAGCGGTCGCAAAGCGCCGAAGTGCGCGCCTTTGCCGAAACCATGCTTCGCGATCACCGCGCGGTCAACGAACAGGCGCTGGCGCTTCTCCAGCGGCTCGGAGTCACGCCCGCCGAACATCCGACCAGTCTCGCCTTGTCGGCCCAGGCGACCGAAGAACGGCGCCGGCTCTCCGCCCTCGAAGGCGCCGCTTTCGACCGCGCTTATGCGGAGCGAGAGGCGGCCTATCATTCGGCCGTCAACACCGCTCTTCGCGACACGCTCATCCCGGGCGCTCACAATGCGGAGCTGAAGGCGCTCCTCGAGCAGGGCCTGGCCCTGTTCAGCGCCCATCAGGAGCATGCCGAGATGCTCGCCCGGTCGCTGAGATGATCAGCAGGACCTGGGTGGCCGCCGCTGCCGCGGCTTCGGCCAGTCTCATGGTCGGGCCGGCCGCCGAAGCGGCGGCCGAGCCGCGGGTGCACACGATCGTCATGACGACGATGCGGTTCGGCCCCGTGCCGGCAGGGATCAGGACGGGCGACATCATCGTCTGGGTCAATCGCGACATGGTCCCGCATACGGCGACCGTAAGCGGAATCTTCGACGTCGACGTCCCGGCTCGGCAGAGCCGCCGGATGCGGGTCACCCGCGCCGGCAGCTTTGCCTTCTACTGCCGCTATCACCCGACGATGCGATCGAGTTTCAGCGCTACACGCTGAGTGATCGCCCGGGCGCGGCGAACCCCCGAACCCGCCGCGCCTCCCCTCCGCCCCTTGCCGCGGGCGGAGGGGACCCCGCTTCTCCAGGTCATCGGAAATCCCGTCACTCCGCCGCCATCAAGGGCTCGGTGAGTCGTCCCGGCAGGTCCACGGAGGCGAGCTCGGTGAGCAGCGACTCGAGACTGTCGACGATGAAGTAGAGCGGCTGGTACCGGTCCGAACGGTAGGACGTGGCCATGGCCTCGCCGATGTCGAACCGCCTCCGGGCCGGCTCGGCGCTGTCCAGCGCATGGATCGCCTCACCGAAGCTCGAAGCCAGGCCTGCGCCGTAGATCTTCAACGCCCCGTCTTCGTCGACAAGGCCGAACTCGATCGTGTGCCAGTAAAGGCGCGACAGACGATCGAGCGCGCCCGAGCGGCAGGCGCCAAGCCCCAGCTCGCCGAGGGCCTGCAGGCAATCGGCCATGCGGCGATCGGCAAGCAACGGCACATGGCCAAAGATGTCGTGGAACAGGTCGGGCGCCTCGAGATAGTCGAGCTGGGCCATCGGCCGGATGAAGTTGCCCGCGGGAAAACGGCGGTGGCTGAGGTGGCGGAAGAAGACATCGTCCGGGATCAGCCCCGGAACCGCCACCACCTCCCAGCCAGTGGCTCGGAAAAGCCGTTCATTGAGCGCGTCCAGGCGCGGGATCCCGGCCGTACCGAGACCAAGCGCGTCGAGCCCGGCCAAGAACGGCTCGGCGACCCGCCCCCGTAACAGCCGGGTCTGCCGTTCGAACAAGCGATCCCACACCGCATGATCGTCCGGACGATAGGCTTCCCACCGCTGAGGCAAGGTCCAGTCGGCGGCCACCGCCGCTGGCGGCAAGGTGGCGGATCGGGACTTGGCTCGAGAGGAGGCGGTCATGAGGTTTCTCCACAAAGAAAAACCCCGCCCGGGAGTCCGGACGGGGTCGAAACTAGGCTGCTTTTCCAAAGCGCGCGCTAGGACGGTCCCGCCCGTGGCAGTCGATAATAATAAGCGTTGAGGACGGCGCGCAGGGCCGCGGTCGCCGTGGCGGGCGACGTCGGATCAATGAGGAACGGGTTCGCGCTCACGCGCACAAGGTCGTCTCGCCGGTCGCGGCTGTCAAGCGGGCCCCGGGGGAACCTCGCGGCAGGCGCCGCCATCAAAGCGGCGAAACTGGATATTGGGAGACGGCAGATGGGCGCGGCCGCGACGCCGGAAGGACCGGATTTCTCGCTCGGCATCGAGCTTGGCAAGGTGCCGTCGAACGGCACGATCGCCGGTCGCGTGGGCGACGAGCCTGTTCTTCTTTCGAAGCTCGACGGCGAGTGGTTCGCGGTGGCCGGGTCCTGCACCCATTATGGCGCTGCCCTGGCTGGCGGCCTGGTGGACGGCGACAATGTCCGCTGCCCGCTCCATCATGCCTGCTTCAGCCTGAGGACCGGGGCCGCGCTGAGGGCGCCCGCTTTCGCTCCGCTCGATCGCTGGCATGTGGAGGTGGAGAAGGACAAGCTGTTCGTCCGCACCCGGCTGAGCGCCCCGGTCGCAGCGTCGCTCCAATCCTCACAGGCGGACGGGATCGGCTCGGTCCTGATCGTCGGCGGAGGCGCCGCCGGCTTTGCCTGTGCGGACGAGCTTCGCGGCCTCGGTTTCGCCGGACGGATAACCATGGTGACGGCCGAGCCGGACGCGCCCTATGACCGGCCGAACCTGTCCAAGGACTTCCTTGCCGGCACCGCTCCGGAAGCGTGGATTCCGCTTCGCGACGACGATTTTTATCGAGAGGCGGGGATCGAGCTCAGGCGCGGAGAGGAGATCGTCGCGATCAACACGCCCGCCGGTTTCGCCGTCGGCTCCAGCGGCGAGCGCTTTCCCTATGACCGGCTGCTCCTCGCGACCGGCGCGGAGCCGGTCCGGCTCGCAGGCTTCGAGCACGACAATGTCCTCAGCCTTCGCTCGCTCTCCGATGCCCGAACATTGATCGAACGCGCCCAGGCCGGCGCCCGC
>CAMPIH010000146.1 GCA_946886275.1 uncultured Sphingosinicella sp. | reverse complement strand
CCGGCCAGGCGATCAAGACGATCTGGCGCAAGCAGCCGATCTTCATCCGCAACCTGACCCCGCAGGAAATGGCGGCCGCCAATTCCGTCGCGACCGGCGAGCTTCGCGATCCCCAGACGCTCGCCGACCGAACTGCCGAAGGGAAGCCCAACTGGCTGATCACCCTCGGCGTCTGCACCCATCTCGGCTGCGTCCCTCTGGGCGCCGCCGAAGGCGAGAATCGCGGCGAATATGGCGGCTATTTCTGCCCCTGCCACGGCTCTCACTACGACACTGCCGGCCGAATCCGCAAAGGCCCGGCGCCGCTCAATCTCGAAGTGCCGGAATATGTTTTCATGTCCGACACGGTCGTTCGAATCGGCTGAGGTAGAAAAAGATGAGCTTTCCCTGGGCTGAAGAATATAAGCCGAAACACCCGTTCATGCGCTGGCTCGACGAGCGCCTGCCTTTGCCGCGTCTCGTGTACGGCTCGGTCGGCGGCGGCTATCCGGTGCCGCGCAACCTCAATCATTTCTGGAATTTCGGAGTCCTCGCCGGCCTCGCTTTGGTGATCCAGATCGTCACCGGCATCGTCCTGGCGATGCATTACGAGGCTTCGGGCGCGGGCGCGTTCAACTCGGTCGAGCACATCATGCGCGACGTGAACCAGGGCTGGTTCCTCCGCTACGCCCACGCCAACGGCGCGAGCTTCTTCTTCATCGTCACCTACATCCACATCTTCCGCGGCCTCTATTACGGCTCCTACAAGGCGCCGCGCGAGATGGTGTGGATGCTCGGCCTCGTCATCTTCCTGCTGATGATGGCGACGGCGTTCATGGGTTACGTCCTGCCCTGGGGCCAGATGAGCTTCTGGGGAGCGAAGGTGATCACCGGCCTGTTCGGCGCGATCCCGGTCGTCGGCGAGCCGATCCAGACCTGGCTGCTCGGCGGCTTCGCTCCGGACCAGCCGACCCTGACCCGCTTCTTCTCGCTCCATTATCTGCTGCCGTTCGTGATCGCGGGCGTCATCATCCTGCACATCTGGGCGCTCCACATCCCGGGCTCGGGCAATCCGACCGGAGTCGACGTGAAGACCCCGCAGGACACTCTGCCCTTCCATCCCTATTACACGGCCAAGGACGGGGTCGGCGCCGGCGTCTTCTTCATCGCCTTCGCGATCATGCTGTTCTTCCTGCCCAATTATCTCGGGCATCCGGACAATTACATCCCGGCCAACCCGCTCTCGACTCCGGCCCACATCACGCCCGAATGGTATTTCTGGCCGTTCTACGCGATCCTTCGCGCCTTCACGGTCGATTTCATCCTGCCGGCGAAGCTGTGGGGCGTGCTGGCGATGTTCGCCTCGATCCTGCTGCTCTTCTTCCTGCCCTGGCTCGACAAGTCGCCGGTGCGTTCGGGCAGCTACCGGCCGACCTTCAAGATCTTCTTCGTCATCCTCATCATCGACGTTCTGGTGCTCGGCTGGTGCGGCGGCCTGCCCGCGGAAGAGCCCTATGTGATGATCAGCCAGGTGGCGACGATGTACTATTTCGCACACTTCCTGATCATCCTGCCGGTCCTGTCGCTGGTCGAGCGGACCTTGCCGCTGCCCAACTCCATCTCGGAGAGCGTGCTTCACGGCGAGAAGGCGGAAGCGGCCCCGCTGGGCCAAACGGGCGGAACCGCGCCCACGACGACTGTGGCTTAAGGGGACGACACGATCATGGTTCGCATTCTGGGCTTTCTGGTCGGGCTCGGCTTCGTCGGCGTCGCCGCCTGGTCGCTGCTCTGGGGGGTCATCGCCTATGTCGGCGAGCCGCCGCAGGAGACGGTCGAGCATCGCTTCCACGAGCATGCCCACGACGTCGCGTTCAGCTTCGACGGCCCGCTCGGCCGCTTCGACCGCCAGCAGCTTCAGCGCGGCTTCCAGGTCTACAAGGAAGTCTGCGCCGCCTGCCACGGCCTGGGCCTCGTCGCGTTCCGCGATCTCGAGCAGCTCGGCTATTCGGAGGCCGAGGTTCGCGCGATCGCCGATCAGTGGCAGATCCAGGTTCCGTCGATCAATCCGGACACCGGCGAGGTCGCGACCCGCAAGGCGCTGCCCGCGGACCGCTTCCCGAGCCCCTATGCGAACGAGGTCGCGGCCCGGGCCGCCAACAACAATGCGCTTCCGCCCGATCTGTCGCTGATCGTGAAGGCGCGCGAGGGCGGCGCTCCCTACATCGCGTCGCTCCTGACCGGCTATCAGGATCCGGCGGCCTATCGGAACCATCATGGCGAGGCGCTCCCGGCGGAGAACCGGCCGGGGCAGGGGCTCTATTTCAACCCCTATTTCCCGAACCTCAACATCGCCATGCCGCCGCCGATCACCGCCGACGGGCAGGTGACCTATGCCGACGGCACCGCCGCCACGCGCGATCAGATGTCGAGGGACGTCGCCGCCTTCCTGACCTGGGCAGCCGAGCCCAATCTGGAGCGCCGTCACGCCGCCGGTATCGTCGCCCTGGTGTTCCTCATCTTCGCGACGATCCTCGCTTATTTCGCCTATCAGAATGTCTGGGCGACGGCGAAGCGCACGGTGCGGGTCACCGGACCGCTCGATCCGGAGAATATCGCGAAGCGCGAGGCGGCCAGCCGGGACGCGGGCGTCAACAGCTGAACCGGGCTCGGCCCGGGTCCGGAGGCACCCGATGATCGGCGACAATGACGATCTGAAGGCGCTGATCCGGACCATCCCCGACTTTCCGAAGCCGGGGATTCAGTTCCGCGACATCACCACCTTGTTGCTCGACGCGCGCGGCTTCGCCGCCGCGATCGAGCGGCTCGCCTTCCGGATCGAGGAGAAGCCGGACCTCGTCGCCGGAATCGAAGCGCGCGGCTTCGTCGTCGCGGCAGCCCTTGCCCAGCGCCTCGGCGCCGGGATCCTGTTGATCCGCAAGCATGGCAAGCTTCCCGGAGCGACGATCGCCGAGGACTATGCGCTCGAATATGGAAGCGATCGGCTGGCCATGCATGTCGATGCCTGCGCGACCGGAGCCCGAATCCAGATCGCCGACGATCTCATCGCCACCGGCGGCAGCGCGCTCGCCGCGACTCGACTGATCCGGAGGGCCGGGGCCGAGGTCGCGGGCGCCAGCTTCCTCGTCGATCTGCCCGATCTCGGCGGCTCGGCCCGGCTCAAAGACGAGGGTTTCCCGGTCCACGCTTTGGTCGAATTCGAAGGCGACTGATTCCGGCTTCCCTCCAGGCCTCTGCCAAGCTATTGTTCGTCAACGACAATCGCGTGTTTGGAGATCTGTCGATGCGTAACTTCCGTCTTCCGGCCCTTGCCCTCGCCGCCGCCGTCGCTCTCGGCGGCTGCTCCACTTATGGCGAACATGGCTATGGCTATAGCGGCGTCTCGATCGGCGTCGGCTATGGCTATGATCCCTATTACGACCCCTATTACGATTATTATGCCAGCAGCCCCTATTGGGGCTGGTACGGCGACTATTATTATCCCGGCACCGGCATCTACGTCTATGATCGCTCCCGGCGGGCGCATCGCTGGGACGACCGCCAGCGAAGCTACTGGAGCGGGCGACGCGACTATTGGCGCGGGCGGGGCGATAGCCGCGAGGACCGCCGCGAGCTGCGCGACAATTGGCGCGACTTCCGCCAGGACCGTCGGGTCGACAATCGTGCCTTCCGCCAGGACCGCCGTCAGGATCGGCGCGAGCTTCGCCAGGGCGAGGTGACCCGCGATCAGTTCCGCACCGAACGGCGTCAGGACCGCCGCGAATTTCGGCGCGAATCTCGGCAGGACCGGCGCCAGCTTCGGCGCGAGAACCGCCGCGACCGCCGCGATTAGAGCCTGATCGATCGCTTCGGGCTGATTCAGCCTGAAGCGGTCAAGGCCTCGAACCGTCCGGACGGCGTCTGATCAGGACGATCGAGGTGAACCGCATCACCGGCACCTCGTCCTGGTTGGTGACGATCGTCTCGGTTCGGAACGATCCGATCTCCGGCTTGCTTCGCGACGGGGTCTTCTCGATGATCTTGCCGCGCACGTGGAGCGTGTCGCCCGGATAGACCGGCTTCAGCCAGCGAAGCTCGTCCACCCCGGGGGAGCCGAGCCCGGCCTGCTCGTCGTCGACGACCTTCCGGGCGATCACCGCCATCGTCATCGCGCAGGTATGCCAGCCGCTCGCGGCGAGCCGGCCGAAATGGGTCTTCGCCGCTTCCTCGTCTGAAAGGTGGAACGGCTGAGGATCATATTTGCGGGCGAAGTCGATCACTTCCTCGCGAGTGACCTCGTAGGAGCCGAAATCACTTTCGGCGCCGATCGCGATGTCTTCGAAATAGCGCACTCCGTTCCCCTGTCGCTTCGCTCGCCGCTGCGGTCTTTCCGTCAGACCAGTCTCAGTTCCGGCCGTCCATGACCGGTCGCCCAGGTGGCGCGCTTGCTGATCGCGCCGTCGGGGGTCGTCACCCGGTCCATGACCATGAAGTTCGTTCGCCATTCCTCGGCATTGACCTCGCAGGTGACGTAGCCGCGCTGGTCGTTGATGAACTTGAGCTGCGGGTTGTTGGCGAGGATCCGGTCGCTTCCCGGCCTCTGGTCCTGGCCGTTGCCGCCGCTGCTGATCGAGGTCGTGACGAACTCGACCGCGACCGGCTCGTCGCGATGGTGGAGGAGGCCGGCATAATTCTGATGCTCGTCGCCGGTCAGGACGACGACATTGTCGAGCCCGCGCATCCGGGCGAGGAGCCGCTGCCGGGCGCCTTCATAACCGCCCCAGCTGTCGAGGTTGACGAACTTCTCCGGCTCCTCGCGGGTCCGCCGATCGAGCGACATCATCATGATCTGCTGGGCGAGCACGTTCCACCGCGCCTGGTCCTGGGAAAGGTTGCGGGCGAGCCACGCCTCCTGATCCGCGCCGAGCACCGTGGTATCGGCCGAGCCGACGGCCGGGCAGGGCGTCGCCCAGCGGTCGTTGCAGACCTGGTCGCTTCGATACTGGCGGGTGTCGAGCAGGTTGATCGCCGCGAGATCGCCCCAGCGCAGGCTGTCGTGAAGAGTGATTCCCTCCGGTCGCGGAAGCGATGACCAGCGAACCGGCATATGCTCGTACCAGGCCTGGAAGGCCTGCGCCCGCCTCAGCCGGAAGATCTCCGGCGGCGTGTCGTCCTGGGGAAGGATTCCGACCCAATTATTCTCGACCTCGTGATCGTCCATCGTCACCAGGAAGGGGAAGGCGGCATGGGCGCGCTGGAGGTCGGCGTCCATCTTGGTCTGGGCGTAACGCTGCCGATAGTCGGTGATGTCGTAGAGCATCCGCCCTTCATATCGCCGCACCGGCTGGATCAGGTCGCCGCCGAAGCTGGGACGGAGGGCGTCGCCGCCATATTCGTAGATATAGTCGCCATAATGGTAGACGAAGGCGAGGTCCTCGCGAGCGAGGTGCCGGAAGGCGGCATAATAGCCCTCCTCATAATGCTGGCAGCCGGCGACTCCGAAGCGCAAAGATTGCGGGCTCGAGCCCGGCAGAGGAAGGGTCCGGGCGCGGCCTCGGATCGAACGCTCGCCCTGGATCTCGAACCGGTACCAATAAGGCCGGTCCGGCTGGAGACCGCTGACCTCGACATGGACGCTATGGGCGAGCTCGGGCCGGGCCGGCGCCTCGCCGCTGGCGACGATGTCGTTGAAACGGTCGTCGGCGGCGACTTCCCATTTCACCGGAGCGACCCCGATCCCCATTCCGCCGTCGGGAGCCAGCGGCTCGGGCGCGATCCGGGTCCAGATGACGAAGCCGTCCGGGGCCGGGTCGCCGGAGGCGATTCCGAGGCTGAACGGATAATGGCGCCACAGCGATTGGGCGCGAAGGATGGCGGGCGCGAGCGCGGTCGCGGCGGCTCCGGCGATGAAGTGGCGGCGGCTGAACATGGCCGATCCCTA
>CAMPIH010000145.1 GCA_946886275.1 uncultured Sphingosinicella sp. | reverse complement strand
TCAAGCACCTGATCCCGAACGTGCTCGGCCCGGTGATCGTCGTCGCGACCCTGACGGTGCCGGCGGTGATGCTGCTCGAAGCCTTTCTGAGCTTCCTCGGCCTAGGCGTTCAGCCGCCCAACGCGTCCTGGGGTGTGCTCATCAACGAGGGCCAGCAGAATATGGAGATCTTTCCCTGGCTTCTGATCTTCCCCGCCTTCTTCTTCGCCCTGACCCTCTTTTCGCTGAACTTCCTCGGCGACGGCCTTCGCGACGCGCTCGATCCCAAGAGCGCGAGGGACTGACGCCATGGCGCTGCTCGAAGTCCACGATCTGTCGACCTCCTTCCATCTTCGAAGCGGCGTCGTTCGCGCCGTCGACGGGGTAAGCCTCGAGGTGGAGCGGGGCCAGACGGTCGGCATCGTCGGGGAATCCGGGAGCGGCAAGTCCGTCACCTGCTATTCGATCATGCGGCTGGTTCAGGAACCGGGGCGGATCGACCGAGGCGCCGTCTTCTTCGACGGCGAGGACCTGTGCAAGGCCTCGGCGAAGAGGATGAGGGAAATCCGCGGCGGCCGGATCGCGATGATCTTCCAGGATCCGATGACGTCCTTGAACCCGTTCCTGCGTGTCTCGACGCAGATGGTGGAATCGCTGCTTCTGCACAGCGACCTCGATCGCAAGGCGGCGCTGCACCAGGCGATTCAGGGTCTGGAGGAGGTGGGAATAGCCGATGCCGAGAAGCGCATTCATGGCTATCCGCACGAATTTTCCGGCGGCATGCGCCAGCGGGTGATGATCGCTTCGGCGCTTCTCACCAAGCCCGATCTGCTCATTGCCGACGAGCCGACGACGGCTCTCGACGTCACGATTCAGGCGCAGGTTCTCGATCTTCTCAGGAACCGGCAGGAAAAGCTCGGGACGGCGATCATTCTCGTCACCCACGATCTCGGGGTCGTCGCCGGGAATTGCGACCGGGTGAACGTCATGTATGCCGGGCGGACGGCCGAGAGCGGAACCACCGAACAGGTCTTCTACCAGCCGCAGCATCCCTATACGCGCTCGCTTCAGAAGGCGATCCCGTCGCTCCAGGAGAAAGGCGAGCTTCTCTATACGGTGCCCGGTACTCCGCCGGACCTGAGCAAGCCGATCCACGGTTGCGCCTTCTACCCGCGCTGTCCCTATCCAAAGGTAGAGCCGCCCGAAGGGGAGCAGCCCGAGCTGATCGTTCTGTCGCCAGGCCATTGCGTCCAGGATTGCCATTTCTGCGACCATCGCCGGCCGGTGGAGGAAGTGCTGCACCGGGACATTGCGGAGCCGGTCGAATGACGGCGATCGCTGAACCCGCTGGACGTGCCGCTGGTCGCGAGGACTTCCTCGTGCTCGACAGAGTGAGCCAGCATTTCGACCGCGGCCGGACCCTCTTGAGCCGGCAAAGCAAGGGCGTCGTCAAGGCGGTTGACGACGTCTCGCTCACCATTCGCGAAGGCGAGATACTCGGGCTGGTCGGCGAATCCGGTTGCGGCAAGACGACCCTCAGCCGGACGATCATGCAGATCATCCGGCCGACGTCCGGTCGGATCTTCCTGGAAGGGCAGGAGCTCAGCGCTCTTCCCTATAGCGAGATCCGCCACCAGCGGATCAATTTCCAGATGGTCTTCCAGGACCCCTATGCCTCGCTCAACCCCAGGATGACGGTTTTCGACGCTCTTGCCGAAGCAATCCGAACGCGCCACCCGGAGGTCCGCGGGGCGGCCATGCGCGAGCGCGTGGTCGATCTCCTCAGGCGGGTCGGTCTCAACCCGTCGCAGATGCAGAAATATCCGCACCAATTCTCCGGCGGCCAGCGCCAGCGCGTGGCGATCGCCCGGGCGTTGGCGACGGAGCCGAAGCTGATCATCGCCGACGAGCCCGTCTCGGCGCTCGACGTCTCGATCCAGTCTCAGATCCTGAACCTGCTCCGGAAATTACGCGACGAAATGGGCCTGACGATGATCTTCGTCTCGCACGATCTGTCGGTGGTGCGTTACATCGCCGATCGGATCGCCGTCATGTACCTCGGCAAGATCATCGAGCTGGGCGAATCGGAAACGATCGTCGACGATCCGCTCCACATCTATACTCGAGCCCTGATGAGCGCGATCCCGATGCCCGATCCAAGGCTCGAGCGAAGCCGGCAGCGGGTCATCCTCGAAGGCGACCCGCCTTCGCCGCTGAACCCGCCGAGCGGCTGCAGCTTCTGGCCGCGAAGCCCGATTCCGCACGACGAGCGAATGAAGACGGTCGAGCCGGAGCTCGTCGAGATCTATCCGGGCCATTTCGCGCGCAATTGCCCGTTCTGCCTGCAGGGCACGGTGGACTCCCCCGCCGGAGCAAGGCCTCCCGCGGAGGCTGACGCCGCCTCCTGAGTTTTCAAACTTCCGTTTGGATTTGAAAAGCTAATCCGCTTCCCGAGCCGCCCGCTTCGCCGCGATTCGAAGGCGAAGCGCGTTCAGCCGGATGAAGCCGGCGGCGTCGCGCTGGTCGTAGCCGCCGCTGCCTTCCTCGAAGGTGACCAGGTCCTGGTCGTAGAGCGACAGCGGACTGTCTCGGCCGATCACCGTCGCATTGCCCTTGTAGAGCTTCATCCTCACGGTGCCGCTGACATGCTCCTGGCTCTTGTCGATCAGCGCCTGGAGCATCTCCCGCTCCGGAGAGAACCAGAAGCCGTTATAGATGAGCTTCGCGTAGCGCGGCATGATCTCGTCCTTGAGATGCATGGCCCCGCCGTCGAGGGTGATCGACTCGATGCCGCGATGGGCAGCGAGCAGGATGGTTCCGCCCGGAGTCTCGTAGACGCCCCGGGACTTCATCCCCACGAAGCGGTTCTCGACCAGGTCGAGCCGGCCGATTCCGTTGTCGTGGCCGAGCTGGTTCAGCCGGGTGAGAAGGGTGGCCGGCGACAATGTCTCGCCGTCGATCGCCACCGGATCTCCGCGCTCGAAGGCGATCTCGATGAGGGTCGCCTTGTCCGGAGCGTCCTCGGGAGAAATCGTCCTTTGGTGGACATATTCCGGGGCCTCGGCGGCGGGGTCCTCGAGCACCTTTCCCTCGGACGAGGAGTGGAGCAGGTTGGCGTCCACCGAGAAGGGTGAATCGCCCCTCTTGTCCTTGGCGATCGGGATCTGGTGCTTCTCGGCAAAGTCGATCAGCGCCTCGCGGCTGGCGAAATCCCATTCCCGCCACGGCGCGACCACCCGGATATCGGGCTCGAGCGCATAATAGCCCAGCTCGAAGCGGACCTGGTCGTTGCCCTTGCCGGTGGCGCCGTGACAGACGGCGTCGGCGCCGACCTTGCGCGCAATCTCGATCTGGCGCTTGGCGATGAGCGGCCGGGCAATCGAAGTGCCGAGCAGATACTGGCCCTCATAGACCGTGTTCGCCCGGAACATCGGGAAGACATAGTCGCGGACGAATTCCTCGCGCAGATCCTCGATGAAGATGTTCTCAGAACGGATGCCGAGCATCTCCGCCTTGCGCCGCGCCGGCTCCACTTCCTCTCCCTGGCCGAGATCGGCGGTGAAGGTGACGACTTCGGCGCCATATTCGGTCTGAAGCCATTTCAGGATGATCGAGGTGTCGAGCCCGCCCGAATAAGCGAGGACGACCTTCTTGGGATTGGTCATTTCTTATCCTGTCATTCCAGCTTTGGCTGGAATCGTCCATAGGGTGGGTGGAACGTGGAGACAGTCTGGACCCCAGCCTTCGCTGGGGTGACGACAAAGTGAGGTCATGCCAGCCGCGCCTCGTCCTGGCCGGCCATTCGCGCGAAGCGGCCGAGCGCCGAACGGACGTCGACTCCGTCGCGAAGGGCGACGAACATCGTATCGTCCCCGGACACGGTCCCGGCAACGTCCGGAAGCCGGGCCTGATCGAGCGCAGAGGCGACGAGATGGGCCGAGCCTGGCGGCGTCTTGAGGATGATCATCTGCCCCGCGGCCTCGATCGAGAGGACGAATTCGCCCATCAGCCGTTCCAGCCGGCCGGTGCTCCAGTCGCCGGCGCCGAGCTGGTCCGGAAGCGAATAGGACAGGATTCCGCCGCGCTTCAGCTTGACCGCGCCCAGGCTCTCCAGGTCGCGCGACACGGTCGCCTGAGTGACGGCAAATCCCGCCGCCTTGAGCTTCGCGGTCGCTTCCTCCTGGCTCGCCACCGTACCGCCGCGGATGAGGTCGGCAAGAATCCGAAGCCGGCGAGAACGGCCATCGGTCATGACAGCAGCCAGGCCAGCGCACCGCGGGCGCTATGCATCCGGTTTTCCGCCTGCTTCCAGACGGCCGATCGGGGGCCGTCGATCACTTCGGCGGCGACTTCCTCGCCGCGGCGGGCGGGCAGGCAATGGAGGAATCGGGCGTCGGCGCCCGCCGCCATCAGTGACTCGTCGACCTGGTAGGATGCGAAGGCGCGGCGGCGCTGCTCGCCTTCCTCGTCCTGGCCCATCGACACCCAGACGTCGGTATAGACGAACTGGGCGCCCTCGACCGCCTCGCGCGGATCGACGACGTGGCGAACATTGTCCCACCGCTCCAGTTCCTCGGGCGCGAAGGCATATTCCTCTGGGCAGGCGAGGACCAGCTCGGCGCCGCTCAGCGAACAGGCCTCGGCGAGCGAGCGCGCGACATTGTTGGCGTCGCCGACATAGGCGATCCGCGCCCCTTCGATCCGGCCGAGCAGCTGGCGGATCGTCAGCAGATCGGCGAGCGCCTGGAGCGGATGGTGAAGGTCCGAAAGCAGGTTGATCAGTGGCTTGGTCACCGAAGCCGCCATCCGATCGAGATCGCGATGATCCATCACCCGGGCGGCGATCACTTCGTGATAGCAGGCGAGCGTCCGGGCGATGTCCTCGGCGGTCTCCCGGCTTCCGAGCCCGACTTCGTCCTTCTGGATGTAGACTGGGTGCCCGCCCAGCTGGACGACCGCCATCTCCATCGAGTTGCGGGTCCGGGCCGAGGATTTCTGGAAGACCAGAGCGACTCCCTTGCCGGCGAGCGGCGTGCCGAGATCGGCCCGCTCGGACAGGCGCAGGATCTCGGCGAGGCCGTCGGCGCCGAGATCGGCGATGGTCAGCAAGGCCGTCATTGGCCGGGCTCCGCAAGGTCGCGCTTCACCATCGTGCCGATGCCTTCGTCGGTCAGGATCTCGATAAGCAGAGCGTGGGGCACCCGGCCGTCGATGATGTGGGCCGATCCCACTCCACCGTCGACCGCGTCGGCGCAGGCGCGAAGCTTGGGGATCATGCCGGCGGACACGCTTTCATGGGCGATCCGCTCGCGAAGCTCGGCCGAGCTCAGCCTCGGAATCAGGCTCTCCTCGTCCTTCGCATCCTCGAGCAGGCCGGGCGCGGCGGTGAGATAGACGATCTTCTCGGCCCCCATCGCCACCGCGATCGCCATCGCCGCCTCGTCGGCATTGATATTGTAGGGCTGGCCGTTGACGTCGCCGCCGACCGTCGAGACGACCGGGACCAGGCCCTGGTCGAGAAGGCCGTGGAGCCGCCCGGCGCGAACCTCGGCGACGTCGCCGACGAAGCCGAGCGACGGATCGCGGGGCACCGCCGTCAGAAGGCCGCCATCCTCGCCGGCAACTCCGACCGCGACCGGATCGTCCCTCGTCTCGCGGTTGATCGTGGCGACGAGGTCGCGATTGACCCCGCCGACCAGGACCATCCGGACGATTTCGAGGGTCTCGGCGTCGGTGACTCGGAGGCCGTCGCGAAATTCGGGCTGCTTGCCCATCTTGCGCATCACCGAATCGACTTGCGGGCCGCCGCCATGGACGAGGACGCAGCGGACCCCGACGCTTCGAAGAAGCAAGACGTCCTGGGCGAGCGCCCGGTCGAGCTCGGCGTCGATCGCCGCTCCGCCCAGCTTCACCACCACGGATTTGCCGGTGAAGCGCTGGATGTAGGGCAAAGCCTGGACGAGGAC
>CAMPIH010000144.1 GCA_946886275.1 uncultured Sphingosinicella sp. | reverse complement strand
CCGGTGAAGCTGACGCTTTCGATGACGTCGGGATAGAGCGTGCCCTGGGCGAGGAAATCGGCGCCGCCGATCTTGCCCGCTTCCTCCTCGAAGATGTCGATGAAGGTCTTGCCGATGAACTTGCGCTTGGCTTCCGGGTCATCGAGGCCGGCGAGGCCGCCGAGGAACAGCTCGTCCGCCTGAACATGGACGAGCGGGATGTTGTAATGGCCTCGGAACAGGCTGACGACCTGCTCGGCCTCGCTCTGGCGCATCAGGCCGTGATCGACGAAGACACAGGTCAGCTGGTGGCCGATCGCCTCGTGGATGAGAACGGCCGCGACCGCGGAATCGACACCGCCGGACAGGCCGCAAATCACCCGCCCCTCCCCGACCTGCTCGCGGATCTCGGCGATCTTCGCCTGGCGGAACTCGGCCATCGTCCAGTCGCCGGCGAGACCGCAGACATGGCGGACGAAATTGGCGAGCAGCTTGCCGCCGTCGGGCGTGTGGACCACTTCGGGGTGAAACATCAGGCTGAAGAAGCGGCGCTCCTCGTCGGTCGCCACCGCATAAGGCGCGCCTTCGGAGCGGGCGACGACGTGGAACCCTTCCGGAAGACTCTCGACCCGGTCGCCATGGCTCATCCAGACCTGGTGGAGCTCGCCCGGTTTCCACAGGCCGTCGAACAAGGCGGAATCGCCGACGATCTCGATGAAGGCGCGTCCGAACTCGCGGCTGTCGGACGGAGCGACCCGGCCGCCGAGCTGGTGGGCCATGGTCTGCTGGCCATAGCAGATGGCGAGGATCGGAATGCCTGCCGAGAAGAAATGCTGAGGCGCTCGCGGGCTGTCGTCCCACATCACCGAGGACGGGCCGCCGGAAAGGATGATGCCTTTCGGCTTCAGCCGTTCGAACGCCTCGTCGGCCCGGTTGAACGGCGCGATCTCGCTATAGACGCCCGCCTCCCTGACCCGGCGGGCGATGAGCTGGGTCACCTGGCTGCCGAAATCGACGATGAGGATGGAGTCGCTTGGCTGGATCGTCATGGCGGGCGATTAGGCACAGCCTCGCCGCCTGTCCAGCGTCCCAGCCTTCACCCTAGGGACAGATCGACGAAGCGGTTTGCCGCCGCCGGAGCCCCCCAATCGACCACGCACAAAAATGCGCGCGAGCCGGAGCTCGCGCGCATCTCTGGTTCAGCAAGACCGTCGCTTAGTAGCGGCGACGATCCACGTCGAAGTCGGTGATCCGCCCGTTGGCCCGGGCATCGCACTCGAAAACGATGCGCTGATTGTAGCGATCGTAGCGATCGTAGCGATCGTAACGATCATAGCCGTAGCCACCGTAGCCGCCGAAGCCGGCATCGACGACGCCACGCACCCGATAGCTGTTGCGACCGCGGCGATCGACGTCGGTGACGCTCACTCGGCCACCGCGCGCATAACGCTCGGCCTGGTAGGCGCAGGCGTTGACCGCAGTGCGGTAATCGTTCTGGTAACGGTAGCGATTGTTGTAGCCGTAGCGATTGCCGTCATTGTCGAGCGCGCCGAGAATGGCGGCGATCCCGCCGATCACGGCCACGCCGGTGATGATGTCCCCCGCGTCGATTCCGTCACGGTCGCGATAATCGCGATACTGCGCCTGGGCGGGAGCCGCGGCGGTAACGGTCAAAGCGGCGGCCGCAGCGGCGCCGGTCAGATATTTCGTCAGAGCCTTCATGGCATCCTCCTGTAGCAAAAGACGCGGGATTTCCGAATCTTGAGGACAGTTATGCCCGAGTCGCCCTGACTCGGCTCTGAATTGCTTGGTAGGCTTCTGTTCAGCTTCAGAGCCTCTTTGCTGAACAGAACGCCTAGAACGGCAAGGCGACGAGAAGCAGGAAGCCGTTGATCGTGAGCAGGGCGCCGCCGAGGCCCAGAAGCGCCGAAAGAACCAGGATCGGCCGGCTGATGGCGAGGATGGCGACCGATCCGAGCACCAGAGCGAGCTGGAGCAGCACTTCGGCCATGTCGAAGCTGCTGTCCTGTTTGGACGCCCGCTCCCGTGCTTCCTCGAACGATTGGGCCTGGGCGCGAAGCTGCTTCTTGCCTTCGCCGCGCAACGGGTCGTTCGGCGCGCGCGAGTCGGGCTCGTCTTCGTAACGCGCGATCGTCGCACGATAGTCGGCCAGCCGTTGGCCGAGCCGGGCTCTGGTCTCCGGGTCGAGGCCCGGAGCGGCGAGCATCGTCTCGACCTCGTCGGCGGCGAGCTCGTAGCTCGTCTGGCGGATGTTCTTCGCCTGGAAGAAAGCCCAGGTGTCGCTCGCTCCGATATTGGCGTGGATCATGTCGTCGGTCGCGTTGCCGCCGCCCAGGCCGCCGATCGCCAGCACCGCGGCGAGAAAGGCGATGAGCAAGGCAGCGCGATTGCGGAACCGGTCGGCCTGCTCACTTTCGGCCCGGTCCTCGTGAATCTCGGCAATCAGATCGGCGGCGTCGCTGCTGTCCATGTTTCCCCCGGTCACAAACAGGGCGGTGGATTAGCCGCTTTTGGTCCCAAGTCCAGTCACTTGCGGCCGAGGTCATTGATTTGTGCCCAGACTGTGCCATGGCGGCGCAATCCATGTTCTGGGGGTCGTCATGAAGCTGAAATTTTCCGCCGCTCTCCTTGCTTTCGCATTCGCCGCGACGCCGCTTCGGGCGGAGGCCCCGGAGACCCCGCCAAAGCTGATCGTCGCCATCTCGGTCGACCAATTCTCTTCCGACCTCTTCGCGCAGTACCGGCAACATTTCACCGGCGGCCTCGCCCGGCTCGCCCGGGGAGTCGTCTTCCCCGCCGGCTATCAGGGCCATGCGGCGACCGAGACCTGCCCCGGCCACTCGACCATCCTCACCGGCTCCCGCCCGGCGCGTACCGGAATCGTCGCGAACAACTGGTTCGATCTCGGCGTCGGCCGCGAGGACAAGTCGATCTATTGCTCCGAGGACGAACGGATCGAAGGCAGCTCCTCGCAGAGCTATACCGTCTCCCCCTGGCATCTGCGGGTGCCGGCGCTCGGCGACCATATGATTCGGGCCAACCCGCAGAGCCGGTCGGTCGCGGTGGCGGGCAAGGATCGCGCCGCGATCATGATGGGCGGCCACGCCCCCACGGCGCGCTGGTGGTGGGGAGGACGGGAGTTCGTCACCCATGAAGGCGCCGGCCCCTCCGCCGCCGTCGCGCGGATCAACGGCCATGTCGCCCAGCAGCTCGCCTCGCCGCGCGAGCCGGTGCCGATTCAGCCCTTGTGCGCGCCGATGACCCGGGCGATCCCGGTCGAAGGCGGCGGCAACCCCGCCGGAGCCGGCCGCTTCGCCCGTGACGCCGGCAATCGCAACGCCTTCAGAGCCTCGCCCGACTTCGACGGCGCCGTTCTCGCGCTCGCCGTTGCGCTCCAGCAGGAGATGCGGCTCGGCCAGGGTCCGGCTGCCGATCTCCTCGCCATCGGTCTCTCCGCCACCGATTATGTCGGCCACACC
Organism: uncultured Sphingosinicella sp.; assembly: GCA_946886275.1. The sequence goes on along the minus strand of CAMPIH010000144.1, from coordinate 2,558 downwards.
TTCGGCACCGGCGGAAGCGAGATGTGCCACCAGGTGCTGGCGCTCGACCAGGCGCTCGGCGACTTCTTCGAATATCTCGACTCGACCGGGATCGACTATGTGGTGATGCTGACCGCCGACCATGGCGGCCTCGATATCCCCGAACGCCAGCGCCAGCTCGCCCAGCCGGAAGCGGCAAGGGCCCAGGCGGAGCTTGCCGTCGACGCCGTCGACGCCGCGCTTCGGCAGAGGTTCGGCCTTCAGGATCGCGCGCTTTTCGGCGAGTTCGTCGCCGGCGACATGTATGTCGACCGGACGCTGGAGCCCGCACTTCGCCAGCAGGTGATCGACGAGGCGATCCGGATCTACCGGTCGAACCCGCAGGTCGCCCGGGTCTTCACCCGGACCGAAATCGAGACCGCGGCGCCGCCGGCCGGGCCGCCCGACACGTGGAGCCTGGTCCAGCGCGCCGCCGCCTCCTTCGACCGCGAGCGGTCGGGCGATTTCCTGGTCCTGCTCGAGCCTCGGATCACGCCGATCTACGATACTTCCCGCGGTTATATCGCCACCCATGGCAGCCCCTGGGACTATGACCGCCGGGTGCCGATCCTGTTCTGGCGCCAGGGCCTGACGCCGTTCGAGCAGCCGCTTGCGGTCGAAACTGCAGACATATTGCCGTCGCTCGCCCCTCTGATCGGACTGACAATCGCGGAAGATTCGATCGACGGCCGCTGTCTCGACCTGCTCGAGGGACCGGAATCCTCCTGTCCGAACGAATAGTTAGGTAAACACCTAACTTTTGGTTGCAGTGCATGGCGGTTCTGCGTTACTTAAGCACATGCCTAACGATTCGGCCGCGCTCGACCTCGCCTTCCAGGCCCTTGCGGACCCGGCTCGGCGCCAGATGGTGGCGCGGCTCTCCCGCGGCCCCGCGTCGGTCAGCGAGCTGGCCGAACCGCTGCCGATGAGCCTTCCGGCCGTGCTCCAGCATCTCCAGATGCTGGAAGCGAGCGGCCTCGTTCAATCTCAGAAGACCGGCCGCGTACGCACCTGCCGGATCGAGCCGGGGGCGCTGTCGGCGGCCGAGGCCTGGATCGGCGAGCAACGCGCGATGTGGGAAAGCCGGCTCGATCGGCTCGAGGAATTTCTCGCTGACATGCAAGGCAAGGAGAAGAGAAATGGCTGACAATCTGGACCTGGTGCTGGAGCGCATATTGGACGCGCCGCGCGAACTCGTCTGGCGGGCATGGACCGACACGGACCTGCTGAAGCGCTGGTTCGCGCCAAGGCCGTACGAGATCAGCGAAGTCGAGCTGGAGCTCCGGCCGGGCGGGATCTTTCGGATCCGGATGATCGGTCCGGACGGCTTCGACACCGGCCACGGCAATGCCGGCTGCATGCTCGAGGTCGTCGACGGCGAGCGGCTGGCATGGACGAGCTCGCTCGGGCCCGGCTATCGGCCGGCCGAATTGGCGGCCGAGGGCTGCGAATCCTTTCCGATGACCGCGATCATCACCCTTACCGACACCGACGACGGCAAGACATTCTACCGCGCGGTCGCCCTCCACGCCAACGCCACCGACCGCGACGCCCACGAGAAGATGGGCTTCCAGGAGGGTTGGGGCACCTGTGCCGATCAGCTCGAGGCGCTGGCCGGCGAACTGGCCCGGGAGCCGGCGTGATGCGGCGGGTCGTCGTCGCCGGCTTCGTCAGTCTCGACGGAGTGATGCAGGCGCCCGGCGGCCCGGAGGAAGATCCGACCGGCGGCTTTCGACATGGCGGCTGGGTGTTTCCCCTCTGGGACGAGGTCCTGGACGAGGCCATGGGAGAAGCCTTCGCCAAGCCATTCGACCTGCTGCTGGGCCGCCGGACCTACGAGATCTTCGCCGGCTATTGGCCGTTCGCGAAGGGAGAAATCGCCGATCCGTTCAACGCCGCGACCAAATATGTCGCGACGTCGTCCACCAGGCCGCTCTCCTGGGAAAACAGCGTCAGGCTGGAAGGCAGGGTTCCGGAGGCCGTTGCCCGGTTGAAGCAGGACGAGGGAGCCGATCTCCTCACCCAGGGCAGCTCGGTGCTCGTCCAGTCGCTGCTCGCGGCGGGGCTGGTCGACGAAATGCTTCTGCTCACCTTCCCGGTGCTTCTGGGTCCCGGCAAGAAGCTGATCGGTGAGAATTCCGATCCGGGCGAATGGGACCTGATCGACAGCCGCACCTCGACCAAGGGGGTCGTCATCGCCCGCTACCGGCCGAAGGGCCCGGTACGGACAGGCTCCTTCGCTCAGGAGGTTCCAAGCTCCGCCGAAATCGAGCGCCGTGAGACGATGCGAAGGGAAGACAGCTGGTGACGGGATCGGCGAGGGTCGAGCCGATCGTCGTTGAAGTCGAGCGCCATATCGACGCGCCGCCCGAAGCGGTTTTCGATGCCTGGCTCGACCCGGACAGCGCCCGCCACTGGCTGTTCGCCACGCCCGACGGGGTCATGGAGCGGGTCGAGATCGACGCTCGGGTCGGGGGCCGCTTCCTCATCGCGGAGCGGCGCGGCGACCAGCTGGCCGAGCATTTCGGCGAATATCTGGA
>CAMPIH010000143.1 GCA_946886275.1 uncultured Sphingosinicella sp. | reverse complement strand
GACAGCTGCTCCGGCGTGATCGCGTGGCTGAGCTTGGTGAAGCCTTCGAGATCGGTGAACAAGGCGAAGATCTGGGTCTTCTCGCCGGTCAGCGCCAGCCGCTCGGGATCGCGCATGATCTCGTTGGCGATGTCGCGCGGCAGATATTTGCCGAGCGCCGACTGGGCGAAGCGCCTCTGCTCTGAGCCGACGGCGCGGGCGGCGGTGCCGACGCCGACGAAGGCGAGAAGCCAGCCGACGCCCCAGCCGAACGCCGGCAGATCGAGAGTCTCGATTCCGCGCCACTGGAGAAAGAAGGGCAAGGCGCCGAGGAAGAGGATCTGGGCGAACAGGATCAGGGCCAGCTTCCAGCCGCGCGCCTCGAGCAGGCTGGTCAGTCCGCCGGCGATGACGACTCCGAGCGCCGCGATCCACAGCGCCAGCGGCGGCACCGGCGGCCTGATCCGCCCGTCGAGCTGTTGGGCGAGCATATGGGCATGGACTTCGAGCCCCTTCATCCAGCTTTCGCCGAAGCGGGTCATCGGGGTCTCGTAATCGTCGACGTCCTTGATGTTGCCGCCGATCAGGACGAACCGGCCCCGGATCGTCTCGGCGAAGCCGGCCTCGAGCGCGGCGCGGGACTCGGCGTCGAGGCTCCCGTCCTCGAGCCCGGAGAAAAGCTGGATCGGCAGATTGGTGAAGCGTCCGACCTCGCTGCTCGCGGGAAGGCGGAAATCGATGCTTCCGCGATAGTTGCGGAACTGCGGATTGACCGGGCTGAGGGCGTTGGACAGCAAGGGTGGAAGGCGCGGATCCTGGCCGCCCCAGCGGCGGATGACTCCGTCGGCGAGATCGGGCTCGGTCTTGATGCTCGCCGGCCGCACTGGTCCCGACTCGACCTGGGCAAGGAAGCCGGTCAGGAACTGCTCCTGCCAATATTCCATCTGGTCGGGATTGCCATATTCGGCATTGCTCGAGGCGAAGGCGAGGAAGGTCGGCGTCCGCATTCGGCGGAAGGTGTCGATCAGCTCCGGATCCTCAGGCTGCTGCTGGTCGATGAGGATGTCGATTCCGATCGCCCGAGGCTCCATCCGGTCGATCGCCCGAAGCGCCTGGGCGAGCATCCGCCGGTCCAGCGGCGATCTCTTGCCGAGCAGCTCGAGAGTCTGGTCGTCGAAGGTGACGAGGACGATCCGGTCGTCCTGCTCGAGGGTCCGCTCGGCCATTTCGAGGAATCGGTAATCGTAGAGCGCCCGCTCGGCGTCGCTGACGAGCGGTATGTCCCAGCTGAAGCGGGCGACGTAGAGGCCGAGAAGGAGGAAGAGAAGGGTCCCGAGCAGGCGCGCCGGGCCGATCTGCCGGATGTCCCGCTTCGCCTTTTCGCGCCAGCCCCGTCGCCCCTGATCAGGCATCCTGCCCCCGCAAGCCCGCTTTCCGCCACAAGGGATAAAGTGAAAGCGCGGCGATGAACAGGCCGCGCCGGCCCAAACATCAAGGCCTCTCGCTATCCCGGCGAAAGCCGGGTTCCATCAAGGCAGCTTCCGAGCCCCGCAGCCGAGCCCATCAAATCGGGGCCCGCCCTCTTCGCGCCTTCGCGTTCTTCGCGCCTTCGCGTGAAACCCAACAGCGTTCGAACCGCGCGTGGCTTGTCCTGAGGTCCCGCTGAGGTCCTCCTCCGCACCTCAAGACTTGGGCATCGCATGAGACCAGCGCCGAAGATTCCACGCGAAGGCGCGAAGAAGACGCGAAGGCGCGAAGGAAGAAAGAGGGGGACCTGGAACCGGCTTTCGCCGGGGTGACGCTCGTGCTCAGCGCGCTCCGGCCTTTACCGCCTGCGCCCAGGCGAGGTCGGCGAGCGGCTCGAGGGTCGCCACCATGGTTGCGGCATGGGCGGAGGAAGCCGTGCCCCTGGCCAGCCTTCCCTTGATCCCGTGGACGATGCCGGCGAGCCGGAACAGGTTGAAGGCCATGTAGAAATCGAGGTCGGAAAGGCCTTCGCGGCCGGTCCTCCGGCAATAAGCGGCGACATAGTCCGCTTCGCTCGGGATGTTGAGCGCTTCGAGGTCGAGACCGGCCAGTCCGGATGCGAGGCCGTAAGGCATTCGGTACATCATCAGATGATAGCTGAAGTCGGCAAGCGGATGGCCGAGCGTCGACAGCTCCCAGTCGAGCACCGCCAGGACCCTTGGCTCGACCGGATCGAAGATCATGTTGTCGCACCTGAAGTCGCCGTGGATGATGCGCGCCCGCGGCTCGTCGGCGGGGATGTTGTCGGGAAGCCACTCGACCAGCCGGTCCATCGCCTCGACCCGCCCGGCCTCCTCATCCTCGACATATTGCTTTGACCAGCGGCCGATCTGGCGGGCGAAATAATTGCCGGGCTTGCCATAGTCGCCGAGACCCGCCGCTTCCGGATCGATCGCGTGGAGAGCGGCGATGGTCGCGTTCATCGCGTCGAAATAAGCGGGTCGTTCGCTGATGCTCACCTCGGGGAAGGAGACGTTCCAGAAGATCCGGCCTTCCACCATCTCCATCACGTAGAAGGGCGTGCCGATGACATTTTCGTCGCTGCACAACGCGTAGGTCCGGGCGACCGGGAAGCCCTGGCCGCCAAGCGCGGTGATCACCCGATATTCCCGCTCGACCGCATGAGCGCCGGGGAGCAGCTTTCCCGGCGGCTTGCGCCTGAGCACGTAGCTTTGGCCCGGGGTGACGAGCTTGTAGGTGGGATTGGACTGGCCGCCGCGGAACTGCTCGACATTGAGCGGCCCCGAAAAGCCCTCAACCTCGCTCGCCAGCCATTGCTCGAGCCTCGCCTCGTCGAAACGATGCGCCTCGCGCACTTCGCTGGTGCCGACATTCTGGACGCTTCGATCCATCTGCCACCGGGCTAGCCGGAGCCGTCGAGGGAAAGCAAGGGCCGCCGGTACGTTGCCGATCATGGTAAAAATTGCGGTAACCATGCGACATGTCCCGCCTGCAACCGAGACTAAGGAGGAAGGGAAGGGGGGACGCCGTTCCTGAAGGATCCTCGAGATGCCCGACGGCATAAGCGGGGTGTCCTGACGGAGGCTTTTGGCCGAGCCGTCGCGCCTCGCTTCCCTGTTTGTCGACCTTCGACAATCCAGAGGGGAATGTAGAATGAAGAAGATCGACATCGCCGGAATCCCGGAGCTGGACACCAAAGTCGGGATCCACGGCTCGCTGAAGCAGAAAGAGGTCGGTGGACCGCTCTGCCTCGGAGTCGTCGTCGCCATCCTCATGGCGCTCGGCGAAAGATGAACTGGGGGAGGCGCCTCGAGCGCCTCCTTCCTTTTGGCCCGCGCCTCCCGCCGCTTATTTGATCCCGATCCGATGATCTCCGGCCCCTCCTTGCGCCAGTGGCTCGACGACCCTCAGGCGCAGCAGGATTCGCTCGATCGGGTCGAGGCCTGCGCCGACCGCTGGGGCCTCCATCCGCTGATGACCCAGCTCGAGCGCGAGCTTCGCGAAATGAAGGTGCTGAAGGTCGATTCGCTGCTCGACTCGGCGAGGCGGTTCATCGATCGAAGCGGCGACATCGAAGCTCTGGTCCGCGATCTGATCGACGGGAGCCGCGCCGATCCCTTCTCCCGGCCGCCGTTCCGGGCGATCTCCAGCGACATCCACGAGGCCCTTTTGCTGTTCCACAGCGCGCCGCTGTCGATCGCCTTGGGGGTGACCCCGGTCGATCGCCTCGCCGCCAGGAAAAGCGGCAGGCGCGGCAGCACCTCGGTCGGCTTCACCGGAGTCGTCAGCCTCTATCGCTACGTCAGATCGGGCGACGCCGCGATCTCCCTCTGGGAGGCGCCGCCGATCACCGATTCCTTCGCCGGCGCCGAAGCCGGTTCATGCCGGCCGGTGGGGATGAGGCGGCTTCGCGACGGCGACGAGCTGGTCAGCGACGGCCGCCGCGAGAGTTTCGTGATCGAGCATGCGCGAAGCGACATCGTCTATTTCCAGGCCGTGATCCGGGCCGACGCGGCGCCGGTGTCGGTGGAATATGACAGCTCCACCCGCAAGTTCCTCGCCGCGACCAGCACCGACGAGGCCAGCTCGCGGGTCGAGATGATGGTCTCGCTTCTTCGCGTGATGGACCGGCGCGACGCTCTTCCGATGATCGTCGAACTGCTCGACAGCCCGAATTTCCACACACGCTGGCACGTGATGCGCGAATTGCTCGCGATCGATTCCGAGACGGCGCTGCCGCCGCTTCGGCGGATGGCCGTATCGGACCCCCATCCGGAGGTGCGCGCCGCCGCCGCCCTTACCCTCGATCGCTTCTTCGCCGACCATCAGGACGCGGCTCCGTGCCCCGCCTGATCCCCGCCGACACCGACGAACGGATCACCCTGGGAGATCTGGTCGAGCAACTCGAGACCGGCGATTTCGACAGCCGCGACGAGGACGTTTTCGCCTCCTGGGGGCCGGCTCTGAAGAAGCTCGCCAACGACCGCGCCTTCCTCGGCGACCTCATCGTCGACGAGCTCAAGCGAAGGTGCGAGGGCCAGCTCCGCGACAACCAGTATAGCGCCCAGGTCGTGATGCTCCACGCTTCCTCGAAGAAGTTCATCATCCGCGCCAATTTCTGGCCGGCGCAGAACGACAGCGTCGTCCGCCACAGCGGTGCCGATCCCTTCTTCTACGGAATCCCCCACGATCATAATTTCTCGTTCCTGACGGTCGGCTATCTCGGCCCCGGCTATTGGAGCGACTATTACGAATATGACCATGACGCGGTGGTCGGCATTCCAGGGGAGAAGGTCGATCTCACCTTCGTCGAAAAGGCACGGCTGAGCGAAGGCAAGGTGATGCTCTATCGCGCTCATCGCGACATTCATCTCCAGCTGCCGGCGGACTCGATGTCGGTCTCGCTCAACATCGTCGAGACGGCGCACAGCTCGGCGTTCCGTGACCAGTATCGCTTCGATCTCGAGCGCTCGACGATCGACGGCATCATGACCCATGTCTCGATCGAGCCGATGCTCGCCCTCGCGGCCTGTTTTGGCGGCGAGGAAGGGATGGATCTGGTCGAGAGCTTCGCCGACGATCATCCGAGCGACCGGATCCGCTGGCGCGCCGTCCAGGCGCGCGCTTCCGCCGCCGACGGGATCGAGGGCCGGATCGCCGTCTATGAGCAGGCCAGCCGCGCCGGAAACCTCCTGGTCGGCGCGATGGCGCGAAGGGAGATCGAACGGGTCGAGGCCGGCCGTGCCTGGATCGAGGGCGGCACCGCCATCGGCCCCCTTCGCCCCGCCTGACCTCAGGCCTCGCCCCTGCCGTCACCGCCGCGACGGCATCAGCACGGGAAGCGCGAAAACATCCTCCATTTCGGGCTGGTTGGATTCGCCGTCGTCCCCGAAACATGCTATGATCCTGACGGTGGGCTGTGGTTCGAAAGGACTCGACTATGGCTATACGAACGTTCGCCTCGGCCGCGTTGCTGGCGGCCTTCTCGGTCCCTGCGGCCGCAAGCGTCATCTCGATCGGGAGCACGTCGGCCAGCCTCTGCTATCAGGCGGCGGATTCCCCGGTCGCTCCGACCTTCGCCGAGATCAGGATCTGCGACACCGCGCTGAGCGAGGAAGGGCTGACTCAGCACGATCGGGTGGCGACCCATGTCAATCGCGGCATCCTTCGCCTTCGCCGCGATCAGATCGCCCTCGCCATCGCCGATTTCGACCGGGCGATCGCGATCGATCCCGACCAGCCTGAAGCCTATCTCAACAAGGGCGCGGCGATGATCAAGCAGCGCGAAGCTGGCACCGCGCTCGGCCTGTTCACGATGGCGATCGAGCGCAATACGAGCCGGCCCGAGCTCGCCCATTATGGCCGGGCGATCGCGAACGAGAGGCTGGGCAATGCCCGCGCCGCCTATCGCGACTATCGGCGCGCGAGCGAGCTCGATCCGGACTGGGCGGAGCCCCGGGCGGAGCTGACCAGGTTCCGGGTCGTCCGCGACTGAACGGACTCGGCCGACCGGCCCTTGCGACCGGCTAATCGATTCTGCCATGGGCAGGCCTGCGCTTTTGTCGCGCCTCCGCCAGAGCCTGTCCCCTTCATATGGAATCGCCGGGACGGAGCCGAGTTCAGCCCAGGGCGAGGAGCGAGGAGC
>CAMPIH010000142.1 GCA_946886275.1 uncultured Sphingosinicella sp. | reverse complement strand
ATCTTCGCCAAGGATTATGCCGAGGTGAATGTCGGCGCGATCCAGAAGGCGATCGATTCCGGCAAACTCGAAGGCAAGGGCACGATCGATCATGACGCGCTCAAGGCGGCGGGCCTGGCCCGTGGCGGCAAGGACGGCGTCCGGCTGCTCGGCAAGGGCGAGCTCAAGGCGAAGCTCGCGCTTCGCGTCGCCGGCATCTCGGCCGGTGCGCGCAAGGCGATCGAAGGTGCCGGCGGCTCGGTCGAGCTGATCGAGGTCGTTCCCGCCGCGGAGAAGGCTGCTGCCAAGAAAGGCAGCGCCAAGGGCCGGACCAAGGCCGACGCCTGACCCCGTCGCACGGCAGAAGGCTGACAAGCCCGAACCTATCACTATATGAGGCGGCGGGGGCCATCCGGTCATCCGCCGCTTTCATTTTCCGAAGGTCGTAAAATCTATGGCATCCGCAGCCGATCAGATGGCAGCCAATATCAGCCTGGCGAACTTCGCCAAGGCGACCGACCTCAAGAAAAGGCTGTGGTTCACGCTTGGTGCGCTGGTGATCTTCCGGCTGCTCTCATTCGTTCCGCTGCCGGGCATCGACCCGACGACTCTGAGCTCGCTGTTCGATCAGACCCGCGGCGGAGTCCTTGATTTCTTCAACATGTTCTCGGGCGGCAGCCTCGAGCGGATGAGCCTGATCGCCTTGGGCGTGATGCCCTACATCACCGCCTCGATCGTCATGCAGCTGGCCTCGTCCATGTCGCCCCAGCTGGCCGCCTTGAAGAAGGAAGGCGAGAGCGGCCGCAAGAAGATCAACCAATATACCCGCTACGGCACCGTCTTCCTGTGCGCGATCCAGGGCTATTTCATGGCCGTCGCGCTCGAGAGCTGGGGCGGCAATACCGGCCAGTCCGCCGTCGTCGATCCCGGCATGATGTTCCGGATCACCGTCGTCGTCAGCCTCGTCGGCGGAAGCATGTTCCTGATGTGGCTGGGCGAGCAGATCACCAGCCGCGGAATCGGCAACGGCATCTCGCTCATCATCATGGCGGGCATCGTCGCCCAGCTTCCGACGGCCCTGGCGCAGCTGTTCGAAGGCGGCCGGACCGGCAGCCTCGATCCCTTCATCATCATGGTCGTCGTCGCTTTGGCGCTCGTCCTCATCCTCTTCATCTGCTTCATGGAGCGCGCCCAGCGGCGGATCCTGATCCAGTATCCGAAGCGCCAGACCGCGCGCGGCCAGATCCAGCAGGAGCGGTCGCACCTGCCGCTGAAGGTCAATACCGCCAACGTCATTCCGCCGATCTTCGCGTCGTCGCTGCTTCTCATGCCGCTGACGATCGCCCAGTTCGCTGGCAACCGGACCGCCGGCGAGAGCGCCTGGGGCGATTTCGTGATCACGATCACGACCGCGCTTCAGCACGGCGCGCCGCTCTACATGTTCCTTTACGGCGCGGGCATCGTCTTCTTCACCTTCTTCTACACCTCGGTGGTCTTCAATCCCGAGGAGACGGCGGAGAATCTGAAGAAATATGGCGGCTTCATCCCCGGCATCCGCCCCGGCAAGCGCACCGAGGAATATCTCGATTACGTGCTCACCCGGGTCACCGTCGTCGGCGCCGCCTACCTGACCCTGACCTGCCTCATCCCCGAATGGCTCATCGCCCGGGCCGGGATCCCCTTCTATCTGGGCGGCACCAGCCTGATCATCGTCGTCAACGTGACGATGGACACGGTCACCCAGATCCAGAGCCATCTGCTCGCCCACCAATATGGCGATCTCATCAAGAAGGCGAAGCTCAAGGGTGGCGGCCTGAGGCGCTGACGGCGCTGCCCGGCCGGCTGGCCCGCCGGCATCCAATGACCTAGGGGACAAGGCGATGAACATCATCCTCCTCGGACCGCCGGGCGCGGGCAAGGGCACCCAGGCCGCCCGGCTCGTTCACGACCGCGGGATGGTCCAGATCTCGACCGGCGACATGCTCCGCGCCGCAGTCAAGGCCGGCACCGAGATCGGCCGTCTGGCCGACGAGATCATGAAGGCGGGCAAGCTCTTTCCGGACGACCTGATGTCGCAGATTCTCGGCGCCCGCCTCGACGAGCCGGACACCGAAGCCGGCGTCATCTTCGACGGCTATCCGCGAACCCAGGCCCAGGCCGAGGCGCTCGACCGGCTTCTCGCCGAGCGCGGCAGGTCACTCGACTACGTCATCGAGCTCGACGTCGACGAGGACGCTCTCGTCGACCGGATCACCGGCCGCTTCACCTGCGCCAAGTGCGGCGAGGGCTATCACGACCGCTACAAGCTGCCCAAGGTCCCCGGCCTGTGCGACGTCTGCGGCGCCGAGGACATGTTCAAGCGCCGAGCCGACGACAATGAGGAAGCGGTGCGCACCCGGATGGCCGAATATCGCGCCAAGACCGCGCCGATCCTGCCGATCTACGAGGCGAGGGGCCTCGTCCGCCGAGTCGACGGAATGGCCCCGATCGGCGAGGTCGAAGCGGCGATCGAGGCGATCCTCGAAGAACCTTCCGGCGCCGTTTGACGGCTTCCGTGCCGTTCCGAGGCACAGGCTTGAAATCCCTGAAAAAGTGATATGATCCCGCCAGCGCGACTCCGGCTCGGGGCTGCGGAAATATCGGACAGGGAGGCGGCGTCATGAACAGGGGAGAAGGTAGCGGACCGACGGTCGAGGCGGTTCTCACGGGCGAGCCGATCCACACCAAATCGGAACATGTGGATCTTGCCGGGTTCATGGAAGGCGTGAAGCGCCGCAACCCCGGCCAGAACGAATTCATCCAGGCAGTCCAGGAAGTCGCCGAGGACATTTTCGAGTTCATCGGCGACAAGGAGGATTATCACCGCTGGCAGATCCTGCGCCGGATCGCCGAGCCCGACCGGATCGTGTCGTTCCGGGTCTGCTGGGAGGACGACAATCACAATGTCCGGGTTCAGCGCGGCTACCGGGTGCAGAACAACAATGCGATCGGACCCTATAAGGGCGGAATCCGCTTCCATCCCTCGGTCAACGAGAGCATCCTGAAGTTCCTCGCCTTCGAGCAGACCTTCAAGAATGCCCTGACCGGCCTGCCGATGGGCGGCGGCAAGGGCGGCGCCAATTTCAATCCCAAGGGCAAGAGCGACGGCGAGATCATGCGCTTCTGCCAGAGCTTCATGACCGAGCTCTATCGCCACATCGGCGCCAATATCGACGTTCCCGCCGGCGACATCGGAGTCGGCGGCCGCGAGATCGGCTACATGTTCGGCCAGTATAAGCGCCTCACCAACTGCTTCGAAGGCGTCCTCACCGGCAAGGGGCTGGAATATGGCGGCTCGCTCATCCGGACCGAGGCGACCGGCTATGGCGCGGTCTACTTCCTCGAGAACATGCTGAAGACGAACGGGCAGGATTTGGTCGGCAAGCGCGCCGTCATCTCCGGCTCGGGCAACGTCGCCACCCACGCGGCCGAAAAGATCGTCCAGCTCGGCGGCACGGTGCTCACCCTCTCCGACAGCGAAGGCTTCATCTACGATCCGGACGGGATCAACCAGGAGAAGATCGACTGGGTGAAGACCCACAAGACGAGGCGGCGCGGGCGGATCTCGCAATATGCGGACGCGTTCAGCGGCGCCACCTTCCACGCCGGGCAGCGCCCGTGGGGCGTCGAATGCGACGTCGCCTTGCCCTGCGCGACCCAGAACGAGCTGAACGGCGACGAAGCCCGAACGCTCGTCGCCAACGGCTGCATCGCCGTTTCCGAAGGCGCCAACATGCCGACCAACCTGGAAGGCGTGCACGTCTTCCGGGCGGCCAAATTGCTCTACGCTCCGGGCAAGGCCAGCAATGCCGGCGGAGTCGCCGTCTCCGGACTGGAGATGAGCCAGAATTCGGCCCGGATCAGCTGGAAGGAAGCCGAGCTTCAGCAGCTTCTCCGCGACATCATGGACGGCATCCACACGCGCTGCCTCGAATATGGCGACCGCGGCAACGGCTATGTCGACTATGTGAAGGGCGCGAACATCGCCGGCTTCAAGAAGGTCGCCGACGCAATGCTTGCCTTCGGCGTCGTCTGATCGAGCGGACGTAAGTCAGCGTCGACTGAAGGGTCCCGGCGCGAGCCGGGACCAAGGCGTGCCGCCTATCCGCCCTGCGGGCGCGACATTCTGAGACAATCCCCCGGTGCCGCCGACATAGTTGCGACACAGGGCGCCGCCATATCCCCATCATCCTTGTTCATCGCGGGTGCAGCGCAAGGCTGCCCAGTGCGCGGACGTCATTGGGGTTGTGAAGCGTGAAGACGAAATTTCTCCTGGGTATCGCCGCCTGCGCGGTTTCCGCCCCCGGTCTTGCCCAGGAATCGGCGCCTCCCGCCGAAGAGAGCGGGACCAAGGAAGCGGCGGCCGCCACCGATGCCCAGGTCGAGGATGAGGACGAGTATCTCGACGAGGCCGGCGACGAGGAAGCGATCGTCATCACCGGCACCCGCGAGCGCGGCGCGGTTCTCGGCGACATCGAGCCGGAGGTCCAGCTCGACCGGCGCGAGATCCAAGCGCTCGGCGCCGGCAGCGTCGGCGAATTGCTCGAATATCTGACGCCTCAGACTCGAAGCGGCCGCGGTCGCGGCGGCGAGCGGCCGATCGTCCTTCTCAACGGCCGCCGGATCTCCGGTTTCCGCGAGATCCGGGATCTCCCGCCGGAGGCGATCGTCAGGGTCGACATCCTCCCCGAGGAGGCGGCTCTCCAATATGGCTACCGTCCCGACCAGAGGGTCGTGAACTTCGTTCTTAGGCGCCGTTTCCGTGCCGTCACCGCCGAGGTGGACGGCGGCCTCGCCACCGCCGGCGGCCGAGCCAGCTATGGCGCCAAGCTCAACGTGCTCGGCGTGAACCGATCGGGACGTTCGAGCCTCGACGTCCAGTTCCGCCATTCCGATCCCCTGTTCGAAAGCGAGCGCGACATCGTCCAGGACGAGCCGATCGTCGCCAACCTCGGTGACTTTCGGTCCCTGCTCTCCGAAACCGACCAATTCTCGCTGGGCGGAACCCTCAACCGGACTGTCCTCGGCGACGTCTCGGCGACCCTCAACGGCACGTTCGACGCCAATTCCAGCCGAAGCTTCCTCGGTCTTCGCGAGGGAAGTGTCGATGACGGCCTGGTACGCGAATCCGACAGTCTTGCCGGCCATTTGGGTCTCGTCCTCAACGGCGACGTCGCGCCATGGCGCTGGTCGGCGATCGCCAATTACGATCTCGCCGAAACCGAGAGCCGGACCGATCGCGACGGCCTCGGCGATCGCGCCGACACCCTCTCCGAATCCGCGTCGATCGAAGGAACGGCCAGCGGCCCGATCGTCGATCTTCCCGGCGGGCGGGCTTCCGCCAGCCTTCGCGCCGGCTTCGACACGCGAAGCCTCGAAAGCGACACGTTCCGCGGCGGATTGCCGCAGGAGCGCGGCCTTTCGCGCCAGCGCGGCCATGTCCAGGCCAATGTCGACGTCCCGATCGCCAGCCGGCGTCGCGCCGTGCTTCAGCCGATCGGCGATCTCAGCCTGAACTTCAACGCGGAGCTCGAGCAGCTTTCGGATTTCGGCACGTTGCGGACCCTCGGCGCAGGCGTGAATTGGGAGCCGATCCCGCAGCTCGATTTCAACTTTTCCTATAGCGACGAGGACGGCGCGCCGTCGATGCAGCAGCTCGGCGATCCGGTTCTGCTCACGCCGTCGGTTCGGGTGTTCGACTTCCTTCGCGGCGAGACCGTCGAGATCTCGAGGCTCGAAGGCGGAAATCCGGATCTCGTCGCCGACAACAGGCGGGTGCTTAAGCTCGGCCTGACCGCGAAGCCGTTCGGCGAGACCGATCTTTCGATCATCGCCAATTACACGCGCAACCGGATCGACGATGTCATCGCCTCCTTCCCGACCGCGACTCCGGAGATCGAAGCGGCCTTCCCGGAACGTTTCACTCGCGATTCCAGCGGCCGGCTGCTCCAGATCGACAGCCGCCCCGTCAATTTCGCCGGCTCGGCCCGCGACGAGTTCCGCTGGGGCGTCAATTTTTCCAAGCGTCTCGGAGCGCCGCCGCCCGAGCGGCCGGAAGTCGGCTGGCGCCGTCGCGGCGGCGAAGGCGGGGATGGCAGAGCGGCCGGAGCGGTGG
>CAMPIH010000141.1 GCA_946886275.1 uncultured Sphingosinicella sp. | reverse complement strand
CGCCCCCGCCGCCGCCGCTCCCGATCAGCCACCATGACCGCCCGCCGCCGCTCGGAGTCGGCTATCCAGGAGTGCTCGGCGACGCCTGCGACGACGGAATCCTGCCGGACGGGCGCCGATACGAAGACAATCAGCACGGACTGATGCCGGGCCAGACGATCGGCGTGACGATCAGCTCGCCCGATTTCGAGCCGCTTCTGCACATCTTCCGCGCCGGCGAACCGGACCGCCCGCTCGCGATCGTGACCGGCGCCGCCAACGGCCGCCGCTCCGGCCTCGTCTTCACGGCGCCCGACCGGGCGGAATATATCTTCCGGGTGATGGGCCGGGATCCGGCGGCCGCCGGACGCTGGCAGGTCGACCTGCTCTACGAGCATGCGATCGAGGGCCACTTTCCAGGCGAAGACCCGGCATGGGCCCGAAGGACCACGCGAAGCTGTAGCTGAGGGGACCACGGCCGCGGCGCTGGCGTGGGCATCGATGGCAAAGCGGTCGCTCGACGATCCGGCGAAAGCGGGCGCCATTTGGGCCGACTCGGTGGCTTCTGCTAGGGTCAATCCAGAGAAAGGAGAGACGATGCGAAAGCGATTCATCGCGACCTTCGCAGCGGCCGCCTTCGCGTTGGCCGCGCCCGCGCCGAACCTGGCGCAATCGATAAGCGGCCAGGACCTGGCGCCCGAAGGGCGGGCCGCCTTTATCTCCCTGACGGGAGCGATCAACGCCTTCGAGATGCGCTCAAGCGAGATCGCGCTGGAGAAAGCGCGACGCCCCGAGGTCCGCGACTATGCGCAAAGGATCGTGACCGAGCACCAGCAATCCACGGAGCAGCTCAAGGAGACGGTCGGCGAGAGCGGACGCGAATTCCTGGAGCCGCCGGCGATGCTTCCCGTCCATTGGGAAGAGCTTCGCGATCTCGAGGACGCCTCGAGCCGCCGTTTCGACCGCGAATATGTCGAGCAGCGGATCGAATGGCACGAAGTCGCCGTCGAGCTCCACCGCAACTTCGCCGCCAATGGCAGCGATCCTCAGCTCAAGGCGTTCGCCGAAGCGGCGCTGCCGGCTGAGACGGCGCATCTGGAGCAGGCACGCCAGCTCGACCGCTGAAATCAATCGGCTTGGATTTGGTCGCCGGCGCCGGTTTCGCCGGTTGGACGAGCGGCCGCTTGCAGTTTAGGCTCTGCCCGCTTCAGGGGGAGAGAGATCGTGCGGCCAGCATCCATCATCCTGTTCGAGCGGCTCTATCTGGGCGGGCTCGCGATCGGCCTGATCAATTCGGCCATTCTCATCAGCAACGCTTCGGAATCCGAGCTGGCCGGAGAAGGTCCCTCCTTCTTCGCTATCGTCGGCACCGCTCTCGTCATCTCGCTGCTTTTGTGGTTCTTCGTCGCGCGCCGCCGAAGCAACATCGCCAAGTGGATATTGGTCGCCCTTTTCGCGGTCGGGATCATCGGGCTTCCGGCGATCCTCACCGAGGGGGCGTTCGACCTTTCCGACGGGCTGACGGTGGCGACCTGGCTTCTCCAGGCCGCGGCGATCGTGATGCTGTTCCGCCCCGAGTCCGCCGAATGGTTCAAGGGCGGCAAAACCGACGATATTCGGAGCGAGTAAGGACCGATTGCCCACAGTCTGGCCTGAACGGCGGGCCGTCCGCTGGCTGGCGGAGCGGACGACACGCGGCAGGGGACAAAGCTTCGGCGCCTGGCCTCAGTGGGACCCCGCGTGCTCGATCGGACGTTGAGTTGCCCATCCCCCGAATCCGCGTCTCCACGAGGAGAGCCGAAATGCTGAAGAATCACAATTCCTCCGCCATCGTCGCCGTTCGCGATCTCGACCGGGCGCGGCGCTTCTACGGCGACCTTCTGGGGCTCGAGCTGGCCGAGCAGGGCGAGGAAGAGGGCGTGATCGTCTACCGGACGGGTGCGACGAACCTGGTCGTCTACGAGTCCGAATTTGCCGGCACCAACCGCGCCAATGCGGTCGTCTGGGGCGTCGCGCAGGAACTGGACGAGATCGCCGCCGAGCTGGAGGCGAAGGGCGCCGACTTCGAACATTATCCGGACATCGGCCGTCTGGAAGGGAATGTTCACGTCGCCGGCGGCGCCAGGCTCGTCTGGCTGAAGGATCCGGACGGCAACATCCTCCACATCAATTCCATGTGAGGCTGGTCCAGGCCCTATGCGGGTCTAGATCCTCGTCAGGATCGATGACGAGCCCTAGCGGTCGCGGCCCCGCCCGTAATTCGCCCGGTCGGCATTCTGACCGCTGTCGCCGTCCGTGACTCCGGTCGCGCTGGTACGCCGGCGGCCGCGGCCATTGCCGCTCGGATCGGCCATGCTGCCGCTGTCGCTGTCGGTGATCCGGCCGCGGCCACGGCCATTGCCGACAGGATCAGCGTTGCCGCCCCGATCGTTGTCGGTCACGCCCGACCTTCCGCCGCGGCCGTTATTGACCGGATCGGCGTTGCTGCCCCGGTCGTTGTCGGTGACGCCCGATCCTCCGCCGCGGCCGTTGTTGATCGGATCGGCGTTGCTGCCCCGATCATTGTCGGTCACCCCGCTTGTTCCCCCGCCGCGGCCATGTTCGGCCCGGTCGGCATTGCTACCGCGATCATTGTCGGTGACGCCGGTATAGCCGCGCCCAACCTGGTCGGTCGGGTCCGTGTCGCTCGGCTGGGCCTGTGCTTCCCGGCCGAGAATGGTGAGGGTGGCGCCGCCAGCGACGATACCGCCGGCTACCCGGCCCAGGAACGAGCGCCTGCTCAGCTTGCGCGTTGGTTTCATTCGGATTCCCCCCTCCCAAATGGTCTGCGCAGCCTAGAAGCCGCGGGCCCGCTGTCAAGCAGACAGAGCGGGCGCACAGGACGAATCGAGGGCGAAGGCGCCGACGGGATGGCCATGGCACTCCTGACGATTCCGAGCGCGGGAGAGTCGCAGCGGCGCCCTCAGTCGCGCTCTTCCTCCCGCTCCCTCGCTTTCTGACGCGCTTTCTCCCATTCCCGGTCGCGCTCGTCGCTCTCTTTCTCGCGCTCGCGGAGCCACTCGCGACGGCGGTCGCGCGCCCGGTCGCTCTCCCGTTCGCGCCACTCGCGCTCCCATTGCCGCCAGCGTCGATCCTCGCTCCGTCGCCGCCGAGGCTCGGGCTCGACTGCTTCGTCACGGACGAGTGGACGCGGATCGGCCGAAAGCGTCTCGACATAGCGGAAGCGGGGGACGTCGTAGGGGCCGCCGCCAAGGCGGATCGCGCCGCTTCGAACCGCGCGGCTCATGAAGTCGCGCCAGATCTGCGCCGGAAGGCCGCCGCCGGACAGGCCGCTTATGGGCCGGTTGTCGTCGCGGCCGACCCACACGGCGGCGACGAGATCGCCGACGAATCCGACGAAGACGGCGTCGCGATTGTCCTGGCTGGTGCCGGTCTTGCCGAAGGTGGGGACGTCGAGCGCGGCTGCCCGCCCGGTGCCGAGGTTCGCCGAGGACCAGAGCAGGTCGATGAGCATCGGCCAGGTGCGCTGCCGGTCGAGCCTCTGCTCATCCCCGGTTTCCGTGCGATAGGGCCGGGCCAGGCCGACCGGAACGACGGGATAGCGGCCGGCGAGCGCGGCGGAATAGGCCCCGGTCAGCTCGATCAGCGAAAGCCCGGACGTGCCGAGCGCAAGGCTCGGCGAGGGATCGAGCTCGCTCCTGATGCCGAGATCGCGTGCCGCCTCGACGACCCGGTCCATCCCGACCTGCTGGGCAAGGCGGACCGAAGCGACGTTGCTCGACAAGGCGAAGGCGGTGCGAAGATTGACCGGGCCGAGATAGCGTCCGTCGGAATTGACCGGCGACCAGCCGTCCACCGTCACCGGAACATCGTCGATGAGGCTGTCCGGAGTGAGGCCGGAACGCAAGGCGGCGAGATAGACGAACAGCTTGAAGGTCGATCCCGGCTGACGGCGCGCCTGGGTCGCCCGATTGAACGGGCTTTGCCGATAGGATCGGCCGCCGACCATCGCCGCGACGCTGCCGTCCGGGCGCATCGCCACCAAAGCGACCTGGGCGCCGCCGAGGCGGTGGGCGCCGATCGCCCGGACCGCCTCGCGCTGAAGCGCCTGTTCCAGAGTCGTCCGGATCTCGTTCGGGCCGGCGCCGTCGACCATTCGGCGAGCGGCCGGAAACACCCAGTCCGCGAAATAGGTGCCGCGCGGGACCTGCTGCGCCTCGCGCGGCGCCGGGACGGCATCGGCGACGTTCTCCGCTTCCGCCTCGTCGAGGATCCCGGCATCGGCCATGGCGGCCAGGACGGTCCGGCCGCGCGCCTGCGACGCCTCGAGATCGGCCACCGGATTGAGGCGCGACGGCGCCTTCAGAAGCCCGGCGAGCATCGCCGACTGGGCGAGCGTCAGCCGATCGGGCTCGCGATCGAAATAATGGCGGGCGGCGGCGCGCAGGCCGTAGACATTCTCGCCATAATAAGCGGTCGAGAGATAGCGGGAGAGGATCTCCTCCTTGCTGAGCCAGAATTCGAGCCAATAAGCGATGAGGAATTCCCGAAGCTTGCGGGCGAGCGAGCGGTCGGCGGTGAGGAACGCATGCTTGGCGAGCTGCTGGGTGATCGTGCTCCCGCCTTCGCGAACCGAGCCGGCACGAAGATTGCGCCAGGCGGCCCGGATCAGGCCCTGCGGATCGACTCCCCAATGGGAGGGGAAGCGGCGGTCCTCGATCGCAAGCACGGGCAGCCAGACATGGGCCGGAAGCTCTGCGATCGAGACCGGATCGGCAACGATCGGGCCCTGCCGGGCGATCGGCCGCCCTTCCGCCGAGAGCAAGGTCAGGCTGGGCGGGATCGGCGGGTGAAGCGACTTGGACAAAGGCGCGGTGAAGGCCAGCCACAGGATCGGGAGAAGGAGAAGCAAGGCGGCGAGGATCGCCGCGAGCCGCCGCCTTCGAAGCCGTCGCCGGCGGGGCGCGACCGTGCCGCCCGAAGACGACGCCGAACCCGGCGAGTTCGACCGCTCGACCGGAAAATGCGGGTCCGCCGAGCTGCCGAACAACAAAAGCGCCTCCTGGCCGGCCGCCTTCGGCCGGCGGAAGGCAAACGGACGACGGCCAAGCGGGTTGCGGACGCAACGTCCGCGGCATCCATCCGTTCACCCGGCATCACAGGAGAGGAGCAGGCTCATGGGTATCTTCGGATCGATCAGGAACGCGATCTTCGGCCAGGCGCGCGAAGCGCAGACGACCGCGACGGGCAGCAGCACGATTCCCCCTGTCTCCGGCCAGGCGCAGCCCGCGGCGACCCAGCAGCCGGTCGACGTCGAGGCGGTGCTCACCCGGATCTCGAGCGAGAAGGGCAATCCCGATCTCAACTGGCGGAGCTCGATCGTCGACCTGATGAAGCTGCTCGACCTGGATTCCAGCCTCGCCAACCGCAAGGAGCTCGCCACCGAGCTCGGCTATACGGGCGCCAAGGACGGAAGCGCCGAGATGAACATCTGGCTCCACCACCGGGTGATGGACGAGCTGGAGAAGAGCGGCGGCCGGGTTCCGGCCGGCCTCAAGGACTGACCGGGCGCCGCCGGTCCCGTCGAAACGGCCAGGCTCAGGCCTGATAGAGCTGGATCAGATTCCCGCATCTATCCTCGAGCAGCAACAGCGCCGGCCCCTGCGCCGGCCTGACCGGCTCGCCGCGCAGCGGCGCGCCGAGGGATTTCAGGCGCTCATATTCGGAATCGAGGTCGTCGACCGCGAACAAGGTGACCGGCATCCCGGCGTCGTAGACCGCCTTCTGGAAGACCGCCGCCTCGGGAAGCCCGCTATTGGGCTCGAGAAGAAGCTCGGTGCCGTCGGGATCGTCGGCGGCGGTGACGGTCAGCCAGGAAAATTCGCCCATCGGAATGTCGTGCTTGATCCGAAAGCCCAGAACCTTCGTGTAGAAGTCACGGGCCCTGGCCTGATCATCGACCATCACCGAGTTGAGCTTGATCCGGATCATCACGATTTCTCCCGTCTTCGACGTCGATCGACAGGGATGACCGCTCAGGGAGCGAAACGGTTCCAGGCCCCGGTCGGGCCGAAGCGCCCGACGTGAAGTCAGCAGCGGCGGCCGCGACCGGCGGGATCGGCGCCTGAGCCGCTGTCGGAATCGCCGCAGCTCCGGGCCCGGCCATAATCGGGCGGATC
>CAMPIH010000140.1 GCA_946886275.1 uncultured Sphingosinicella sp. | reverse complement strand
GGACCGACACCCAGGCGCCCCTGGCGGTGATCCCCATCGCCTTGTGGTCGTAGCCGTTCGAGCCGCCGCTGGCGAAGGCGTCGCCGAGCCAGAAACCGCGCGAAATCGCGATCTGGTTGGCGACGTCGGAGAAGGTCGCCGTGCCCTTGTCGGCGGCAACGACGAAATAGGGATCCTCGCCGTCGTGCACGGCGACATGTTCCGGGTGGACGACCCGGCCGTCGACGATATTGTCGGTGATCGAGAGCAGCGACCGCATGAAGATCCGGTAGGCTTCCGTGCCTTCGGCGAGCCAGGCTTCGCGGTTCGACACCGGCGGCAGCTGCTTGGGATAGAAGCCGCCCTTCGCTCCGGTCGGAACGATGACCGCGTTCTTGACGAGCTGCGCCTTCATCAGGCCGAGGATCTCGGTCCGGAAATCGTCGCGCCGGTCGGACCAGCGCAGGCCGCCGCGGGCGATCGGCCCGCCGCGCAGGTGGATGCCTTCGATGCGCGGGCTGTAGACCCAGATCTCGCGCCACGGCCGAGGCGCCGGCAGGCCCGGCACAAGTGCCGAATCGAGCTTGAAGGCGAGCGCCTCGGCGCCGGCCGGAGCGAAGGCGTTGGTCCTCAGCACCGAACCGATGACTCCGCCGATCAGCCTGAGGATCCGGTCCTCGTCGATCGCGGCGACGGCCGAAAGGCCACGCTCGATGCGGCGCTCGGCCAAGCGGACCGCTTCGGCGGATCCCGCGGCCGGATCGTGCTTCGCGTCGAACAAGGCGATGAGCCCCTTGGTGACCTCGGGCGCTCGCCGAAGCGCGTCGACGACGGTCTGCATCGAATAGGAAAGGCCGGTCTGGCGAAGGTAGCGGAACCAGGCACGGAACAGGACGATGTCGCGCGGATCGAGGCCGGCGGAGACGAGCAGCTGGTTGAAGACGTCGTTTTCGGCTCGTCCTTCGAGCACGGCGGCGACCGCGGCCTCGATCACCCCGGCCCGCTCCATCACCGGATCCGCGGCCGAGGCGTCGGCCAGGCTCACCGCGAATTCGTGGATGTGGGCGCTGTCATTGTCGAGCCGGGTGGGGGTCTCCTTGAGCACCCGGAAGCCGAAATATTCGAGCACCGGGACGACGTCGGACAGGGGAACGAGTCCGCCTTCGCGATAGATTTTGAGCCTCAGCTGGCTCTCCGGATCGATCGGCAGGCGATAGAGCCGGACCGACCTTTTCTTCTCGTCCTCGAGCGAATCGAGCCGGATGATGTCGAGCGCCGCGTCGTCGGCGGGGTAGCGGGCCCGGTAGGCGGCCGGGAAATGCGGCGCATAGGACAGGGTCAGCCTTGTGGCACGGGCGTCGCCGGCCAGCTCGCCGAGCTTCGCCTCGACCGCCGGAGCCCAGCCGCGGACCATCTCGTCGAGCTGGCGGTCGAGCTCGGCGGTGTCCGGAGTCGCCCGGTCATTGTCGATCGTGAAGGTGTAGCGGAGCAAGGCGAGGTCGCCGTCGCCGACGTCCACCGACCAGTTGGTCTGCTTGCCTCCGGCAGCGCGCTCGATCATCCGGCCGATGTCGAGGCGTCGACGGGTCGTGAGCTCGTCGCGCGGGAGCCACACGAACGCGAACAGATGGCCTTTCAGGATCGAACGGAACAGAGCGAGGGTCGGCCGCGGCCGATCGGCCAGCGACATGGCGATGACGACGAGCTCACGGAGGGCGTCGCGGCCGAGATTGATCAGGAGATCGTGCGGAAGGGAGGTCATGGCATGGCGAAGCGCCTTGCCGCTATGTCCAGAAGGATCGAAATCGAATTCCCGCTCGAGCTCGGCGAGACGCTGGCGAAGCACGGGCACCTTCTCGACCGGCGCACCCAGCGCCTGGCTCGTCCACAGCCCGACATGGACTCCGACGCCGGTGATTCGATCGCCCTCGCGGACAGGAACGACGACGAGATCGAGCGGCACGCCTCGGTGGACGGTCGACTTGCGGTCCGCCTTCGCCATCAGCGGAATCTCGCCGCCTCCCTCGAAATAACGGATCGCGCCCATGCAGCCGCCTTCGTCGGTCGGTTCGCCCGGGAGCCTGAAAATGCCGAGAGCCTCGGTCGGCTGCCCGGTCGGCCGCTCGACATGATAGCCGAGCAGGGTCATTGCGCCGTCGGCGAACCAGTGGAGCAGGGCCCGCCCTTCCTCATTCTCGATCCGGTCGGCGTCGACCCGCATCTGCGCCTGCATCGCCGGCCAGTCGGTCACCGCCGCGCGAACGTCGGCGAGGGCGCGGTGGAGCTCGGTCACCAGTTCGGTTCGGGCTCGGGCGTCGGCGCGGTCGACTTCGATATACATGATCGATTCGCGCCGGTTCTTGTCGTCGCACAGCGGCTCGACCGAGATCAGGCAGCCTTCGGAATCGCGCTCGACGCAGACCACCGGGTGAAGCAGGCGATGGATGATGAGGCCCCGGGCGGCGATCGCCGCCGCCACCGAATCGACCAGGAAGGGCATGTCGTCATTGGCGATGCACAGGCGCATCCGCCGGTGGCCGAGCTTGGTGCTGAGCGATTCCAGCCGGACGAGGGCGATTCCGGGCGGGCGGCGGGCGGCGCAGGTGGCGATGAACAGGGCGGCGGCGCGGCAATCCTCGCGGCTGAACTCGTCGAGCTCGCCGGGAAGGGCACCGTCGCACAGCGCCCGGCTCAGGGCATCCAGCAGCCCCTCTTCCCCTGCCATGCCGCCTCCGCTGCCGGCGCCGCTTCCCCCGGAAGTGACCTGGTGCGCGGCAGCATCATCGGTGTTCATAACTACTCCGGAAGAGGGGATCGGCGGGCAGCCTGGCTTCGGCCGGGCCTATAGCGCTCACCCACTGGCGGCGGCAAGGCTGGTGGAGCCTTCCTCCAGTCTCTCTTTTGCCTATTCGACGACGATCTGGCCGCGCATCCCGAACGCGGAATGGAGCGTGTGGGTGCAGCGGAGCCGATAGGTCCCGAGCGTCGGGACCAGCCGGACCGAAACGCTCTGCCGCGCGGGCACCTCGATCTTCCCGCCGCGGACGAGCGCCGACCCGGCGTCGACACGGGCGGCGGCGAAGAAGGCCGGCGCCGAGAAATCGTGGCCGCCGCCACTGGCGTTGACCAGTCGAAGCACCACCGGCTCGCCGGCGCTCAGCCGGATCTCGCGCGGGCTATAGTCGAAATTCGAAAGCCGGACTTCGACCGTTCGAGCCTGGTCCTGGACGGCCGCCGAAGCGATGGGGGCTGCGGCGATGATGGGAAGGATCAGCAGGGTGCGCATCATGAATCTCCAGCCCCTGTCGAGGCCGGTATAACATCATCGGCAATCGCTGCGCAGGGGTCAGACGATCAGGCGGCGCTCTTGCGGATCGCCTGCTCGGTCAGTCTCGAGTTGGCGACCGGCGCGACGATGGCGAGTCGGTCCCCTTCGCGCCTCGCGACGAGGAGGACGAACTCGTCCTCGCCCTCGACCTCGATCGACAGGCTGGCGAAGGCGGGCAGGGTGCGAAGCCGGCAGCGAATCTCCTCGACCCGGTCGGCGGCCGGGGCCGGGCGTCGGAACGCGCGCTCGATCCCGACGACCGCCTTGAGTCCGCCGCTCTGGGATTCGAGCCGCTCGGCCAGGGTCCCCGCCTCGACGCCCTCGCGCTTCGCCCAGCTCAGGGCGGCGGCGAACTCGGTCAGTCGGGTCTTGTCGTAATCGGCACCGAAGACGAGCTTCACGATCGGAGTCATCGGCGACCGCGCCTGGACCTTCAGGCCGCAATCGGCGAGCAGCTCGGCATAATCGTCGGGCTCGGCTTCGGCCGCCAGCGCGAAATCGAAAGCATGGCCGAGCGCGGCGTAGAGCGCGGCGCGGCTTCGCTCGTCCGAGGCGCGGACCCGGCCGGCCCAGTCGCGGGCGATGCAGAGCCGGTCGGCGAGTCCGGCATCGGCCGGGACGGCCGCCGGCATGGCCTCGTCGGACGGCCACAGGCTGAGGACATGCTCGGCGGAGTCGGTCGCGTCCAAAGCAGGGACCTCGTCGAGCGCCGCCTGCGGGCCGTCGGCCCAGACCGGGCAATCGACCGCCGCCGGAAGGGCCGTGATGGCGCCATGGACCTGGCTGACGAGATCGAGCGCGACCTCGTTGTCGGCGAGCTCCTTCCAGTTGATCACCCCGTAGATGAAGTCGATCGAATCGCCATCGGAGGAGAAGGGCATCAGGATTCCGCGGTAGAGCGTGTTGAGTCCCCGCTGGTTGAGATATTCCGCCTCGAAGCCGACCGGCGCGCGGTTGGCGATGATCTGCAGATAATGGTCGGTGAGGCGCGACAGCAGGGACCGGCTGGGGACCTGGCTGATATGGTCTGGAGCCAGCTCGTCCAGCTCGCATTCCCCGCGAAGAGTCGGGCCGAGGAAGACGATCTGCGGATCCTCGCGGTCCTTCGAGAAATCGAGAAGAACGCTGTGCGAGCCGAAATCGGCGATATTGCCGGGCTCGAGATCGCGGATCGAAGGGTATGGGCGGCCGTCCAGCAGCGACACCCAATAATTATAGGCGCGAACGTGCATCCGGCGCTCGTCGAGGCCGATCTCGGGCGGCCGCTCCATCACCGGCTCGTCCTCGCCATGGCCGTAAGAGGCGGCCTCGTCCTGGAATTCCTGAAAGCTGTCCATATATGGGCGTCCTCGGCAGCGCCTGATTGAACGGCGAAGGTGCACCTTCGTGGTTGAGATATGGTTAAGCCTGAAGCCGCGCGCCTGCGCTTGTCTTCGGCCATGGCCGCTGGTAAGGGCCGCGCTTCCCGGGAAAGCCGCTTTAGCTCAGCTGGTAGAGCACATCATTCGTAATGATGGGGTCAGGTGTTCGAGTCACCTAAGCGGCACCACGGGATTTCAAACACTTAGCGGCATAATCGGGCTGTTCGGCGACAGCCCAATCCTTGCGTGTAAGCACCGAGCACGCACCGCTTGACGAGCAAATTATCGACCGTCCGGGGACCGGGTGGTCGACGCGTGGTTGCGAATAGCTGCCTCTTGCACTGAACGTGGAAATGGCAGAACTTCTAGGGGCATTCGGGGGAGTGTCATGCGTAAGCGTCTTACAAGGCGATCATTTTTGTCCCGTGTCGCGGGAGGAGTCGTGGTGGTTGGCGGCTCCATGGGCCTGATTGTCGACCCGGCTCGAGCTCAAACTACGGATGGCGACTCTGGAGCTAACGCAGATCCGCGAGGCGGAGGCCGTAGCGCTCCAGGGATGACGGACACTGACAATGCGGGGGCCGATACCGACCCCGTTGGCTATGGTCGCGGACGGCGAGTACGCGGAATAACAGATACCGATGCAGGGGAGCGGGGAGATCCGGCCAATAGGGGACGGGGAACAACCGACGCAGACCGCACCGATCGTGCAGCTTATGGAAGGGGTACGTGGCGAGAGGCGTCACAGGGGCGAGCGCCTCGCGGGGCGGCCACGGGCACTGGCTTCTTTGTTGGAAATGACGGCCATATCTTGACCAGCAACCATGTGGTTGCCGGCGCCCAGACAATTTTCGTCACGACTTCGGCCGGTGAGCGAGTTCGCGCGACCGTCGTCCGATCGAGCGAAGCTACAGACATTGCAGTCCTTCGGGTCCAGGCTCAGCCGCCGCGCTTTTTGACCTTGTCGAGTTCGCGACGCGTCCAATCCGGCGCCAGGGTGTTCACCGTCGGATTCCCTGTCGCCTCAATATTAGGTCGAGAGCCTCGATATACAGAGGGTACGATCAGTGCCCTTTCCGGACCCGGTGGTGAGCAGACCTTCTTTCAAATCTCCGTGCCGGTGCAGCCAGGAAATTCCGGTGGGCCGCTTTTGAACGAGCGCGGAGAGGTAATCGGCGTGATCGCGGCGTCAGCTGCCGTAGCGGCGTTCTTTCGAGCCACTGGGACGCTGCCCCAGAATATGAACTGGGCGGTCAAGTCTGACTACGCTGCTCCGATGGTTGCCGAGCTTCCGCCTGTTGCATATCCCACCAGAGAGGACGCTATCGCCGCAGCTAATGGCTCCGTAGTTTTCATAGAAACCGAAAGATAAATCGCTGAGCCTCCGTCGCGGTCCTGACGGCCACATCCAGGTGGTCGGCCCCCACGCCTCGAGCTGCCGCTGCTTTGGTTGCCGGCAGTCGGTGCTGGCGAAGCGGATCGGTGTCGATCTCCGGCCGGAGCTGGAG
>CAMPIH010000139.1 GCA_946886275.1 uncultured Sphingosinicella sp. | reverse complement strand
GGCCGTTGCCTATGCGCTGAACGCGCTCGAGGAGCGGGGAATCCTGTTCATCGCCCCCGGCGAGAAGCTCTATGAAGGCATGGTGATCGGCGAGAATGCCAAGCCCCAGGATCTCGAGGTCAATCCGCTCAAGTCCAAGCAGCTGACCAATTTCCGGGCCAGCGGCGGCAAGGACGACGCGATCCGCCTGACGCCGCCGAAGCGGATGACGCTGGAGCAGGCGATCGCCTACATCCAGGACGACGAGCTGGTCGAGGTCACTCCGAAGGTGATCCGGATCCGCAAGCGCTATCTCGATCCGCACGAGCGCAAGCGCCAGTCGCGCAAGGCCGAAGCCGCCTAACCGCCTCGGCGATTGCGGAGCGTCCGGCGGCGCTGCAAGGTCCGCCGATGGACTATTCCCAAGAGCCGCCGAAGGTCGAGTTCAGCGCGCCCCTGCTCGTCTGGCGAACCGACAAATATGGCGACATGGCCTATGTCGTCATCACCGGCGCCGCCGCCGAAGCCATAAAGGAGCACGAGCTCGTCCGGAGGCTCGAATTCGGGCGCCGGCGCGGCTTCGGCTCCGTCAAGGTCGAGGTGATGGTCGGCGGCAGCCGCTGGTCGACGTCGGTCTTCCCGCAAAAGTCCGGCGGTTGGTTCCTTCCCATGAAGAAGACGATCTGCCGCGCCGAGGGGCTCGAACCGGGCGACGAGGTACAGGGCAGCCTTGAATTGCACTAGCGCTTGATCGATTCGACGTTAATCGGAGGCCAAGGCGGATTGCGCGGCAGGCCTCGCTCCGCTTAGGGCGAGCCCATGGAAAGCCTCCTCGTCCTGTTCTCCGATCCCGCGGTCTGGGCCGCTCTCCTCGCTCTGGTGGTGATGGAGGTCGTGCTCGGAATCGACAATCTGATCTTCATCTCGATCCTGTCGAACAAGCTTCCCGAGGCGCAAAGGCAGCGCGCCCGGCGGACCGGGATCCTTCTCGCTCTGGTGATGAGGCTCATCCTGCTGTCGATGATCGCCTGGCTGGTCGGGCTCACCGCTACGGTCGTCGATCTCGGCCTCACCGGCCCGCTCAGCCATGGCGAACCGACGTTCGAGACCGCCTTCTCCTGGCGCGACCTGATCCTCATCGCGGGCGGTCTCTTCCTGATCTGGAAGGCGACCAAGGAGATCCATCACAATGTCGACAATGTCGCGACCGACGATCTACTCGACAAGAAGAGGCTCGGCGCCCTGACCTTCGGCTCGGCGATCGTCCAGATCATCCTTCTCGACATGGTCTTCTCGATCGATTCGATCCTCACCGCGGTCGGCATGACCGACAATCTCGCGGTGATGGTGATCGCGGTTCTCGCCGCGATCGCGATGATGCTTCTCGCCGCCGATCCGCTCGCCCGGTTCATCGCCAACAATCCCACCGTCGTCATGCTGGCCCTGGGCTTCCTTCTGATGATCGGCGCGGTGCTCATCGCCGACGGCTTCGGAGTCCATGTCCCCAAGGGCTATATCTATGCGGCGATGAGCTTCTCGGTGCTCGTCGAAGGCCTGAACATCTTGTCTCGGCGCGCCCAGCAGCGGCGGTCCGCCGGGAGTCGCGATAGTTCGCACTGAACGGGAACGCCTTGTCTCTTCCG
Organism: uncultured Sphingosinicella sp.; assembly: GCA_946886275.1. The sequence goes on along the minus strand of CAMPIH010000139.1, from coordinate 4,659 downwards.
CCGTTCGCGGTGGGGGTCACGAGGAGGAAAAGTCATGCGCACCGGTTTTGCGGCGGTCCTTGCGGCCGGCTTGCTCGTCAGCGCCTGCGGCGGCGGCGGCCAGACCGAAGCGACCGAGGCCGAGGAGGCGCTCGCCAACGACGTCCAGCCGGCGGCGCCGTCGCCCGGCACGGTCGTGCCTTCAGGTGCCGAGGGCAATGTCGCGAACGAGGCGTCGGCCATGCCTCAGGCGGGCAACGGCCAGTAGCGTTCGCTGATCCCTCTCGGGCGTGATTCCCCCGAAGCGGGCTCAGCCCGCCATCTTCAGGATCTGCTTCCATTCCTCCGGGCGGACCGGCGAGACCGACAGCCGGGACTGGCGGACCAGCTCGATCCCGGTGAGCTTCGGCTCGGCCTTGATCGCCTTCAGGGTGACCGGCCCGATCGCCTTCACCGGCTCGACCGGCACTTTCACCCAGGCGCCGTCTTCCCCGTCGGGCTTGCCTGGGCCCGCGATGCGCATGATCCCGACGACGGCCCGTTCCTCGCCGCTATGATAGAAGAAGGCCTCGTCGCCCGGCTTCATCGCCCGCAGATGGAGCCGGGCGGCGTTGTTGCGAACGCCGTCCCAGTCGGTCCCGCCGTCGCGGACGAGATCCGCCCAGCTGTAGACGTGCGGCTCCGACTTCATCAGCCAATAGGCCATTCGCGCTCCTCTCGCCTTTGCTCGCCAACGCCCCTAAATGATGCCTGATGAAGGCTCAACGCGCGCTTTTGATTTGTCTGCTCCTTTCCCTGGCGGGATGCGGCGAGCGGGCGCCGCCCGACCTCAACGCCCAGGGCTCGACCACACCCGCTTATGAGCGGGCGGAGAACGAGCCCTTGTTCAACGACGCCCAGACCCCGGTCAGGATCGGCGAGCTCGGCTCCGGCTTCCCAGCCTGCAGCGCCCGCGGCGCCGTCCGCGATCGGGTCGCGACCGGACCGGTGCCGGTCCGCGCCGCCCCGTTCGACCAGGCGCAGGCCATCGACGAGCTGCCGATCGGCGCCCGCTTCTTCATCTGCTCGCGGACCCACGACCAGCGCTGGTTCGGGATCATCTATGACGAGGGCGGACAGGCCACCGAACGCTGCGGCGTTTCGGCGTCGGTGCCCGACCGCCGGCCCTATTCCGGGCCCTGCGCAGCGGGGTGGGTGACGAGCAGCTCGGTGCGGATGGTTTCCAACGTTCCTGATCCCCTGCCTTCGGGGACTCCGCCAAGCGATTGATATCAACGACGAATTGAAAAGGTTCCGCAGCTCATCGCGGACTCCACCCTATCCATCGTCCGATCTTCTGCGACGAGTTGATTTACCGGGTCGCATCCATCATCTGCCAATCACTGATAGCGAGCGAGAGCCGCCGAGCCACTGAGCCGGCGGCCGGGCAAGACGGGGAGGCGAGCGACCCTGGATGCATCCTGCATCCGCCGGGCCAGCCAACCGCAATTGTAAACGGGAACGAATGATCAAGACGGTACGCGCCGCCGGCTTTGCCGCGGCTGCCTTCCTTGTCGCCGCGGTTGCGGGCTGGGGCGGTCCACTGCAGGCGGGTCAGGGTCCGGTAGCGCCGAGCACCTCCTCTTATTTCGACCACATGGCCGCCGATTCCGGGGTCAGCGATCTCGGACTCAACGCGCCGGCGACGGAGACCGGGGCCCCCGCGGCCGAGTTCGCCGAGTCGCGCTATGTCCAGCTTGCCAATCACCTCGTCGGCCTCGCCGACGCCGTCCTTCCCAGGCCTCGTGCGCTTCCCGAGCTGGTCGAGGCCTATGCCGGTTACGACACCGACAGCCGCCAGCAGGATTGCCTTGCCAGCGCCGTCTATTTCGAAGCGCGCGGCGAGCCGATCGAAGGCCAGCTCGCGGTCGCCGAGGTCGTGCTCAACCGCGCCTCCTCGGGCCAGTATCCGGAGACGATCTGCGAGGTCGTCACCCAGCCCTGGCAATTCTCATTCGTCAACGCGACCGGCCGGATCCCAGATGCCAACCGAAGCTCGGAGGCGTGGCGCAAGGCCGTCGCCGTCGCCCGAATCGCCGAGCGCGGCGCAAGCCGGCTGCTTCCTCGCGACGTGCTCTGGTACCATGCCGATTATGTCGCTCCGAGCTGGGGCCGACGCCTCGCCCGCAACGCCAAGATCGGCCTCCACATCTTCTACAGCTAGGACGGCTGCTGCTGCGCGGGGGCACAGCCAGCGCCTGATCCTGGAACGCCTCGGCCATCGGCCGGGGCGTTTTTCGTTGCGGCTCCCGTCACTCGCTTCCGGCGCGACAGCGCGATCTGTCCGGCATGCGCTGGTGCAGCTCTAGAGACAGATAGGTTCACGCAAAGGCGCGAAGGACGCAAAGGCGCGAAGAAGAAAATTTGAATGCAGGCACGGCCTGATCACCTGCTCGGTGCCTTTGCGCCTTCGCGTTCTTCGCGCCTTTGCGTGCCGAATCGGACTCTCCCACACGCTGATAATCATCGAGTTCAATTTGAGGCACGGAGGAGGAGGGCCGGCTTCGCCGGACGGAGCGCCTATCGCCGCATCGTTCGGAAGGTGATCGAGTAACGGAGCGTCTCGACCGGGGCGAGGCTGTGCTCCCATTCGTCGCGGGCGGGTCCGCGCAGGAGATAGACGGAGCGTGGCTCGGCTTGAATCGTGAATCGCTGCCATTTCTCTCCCCGCCGCCGCCGGAACCGAAGCGGGACCGGCGACAGGAGCGAGATGCCGAGGACGTCGCCGAACACCGGCCGGTCGCGGTGCCAGCCCAGGCCAGCGCCCTTGCCGTAGCGGATGAGGAGCGCATGCTCGAGCGAGTCCGGGCGGATTCCGGCGAATCTCGCCGCCTTGGCTCTCACCGGGAGGAGCCAGTCAGGGATCGGCTCGGCCTCGCCGAGGCCGCTGCCGTCGAAGCGATAGGACCAGCCGAACGAGACCGTCTCGCGCTTGCCGACGAAGCCCTGGAACTCGAACGGCTTGAAGTTCAAGGTCTCGAGCCGTTCGATCAGCCCCGCTTCCTCGTCCGGCGAGACCAGCTCGGCCGCATAGGCCAGCCCTTCCGGCTGGTCCGGCGGCGCTCCGAACAGGTCGTTCTCGATGGACGTCATGACGCCATCAACGCGCCGGCGCCCGAACGGCGCCCGCTTTTGCTTTTCTCCCGGCCCCTGCTAGTGGCCCCGCAACTCTTTCCAGAAAAACCCGATGACCGACCTTTCCAAGATCCGAAACTTTTCCATCATCGCCCATATCGACCATGGCAAATCGACCCTGGCCGACCGGCTGATCCTCGCCACCGGCGGCCTGACCGAGCGCGAAATGACCAGCCAGGTGCTCGACAATATGGACATCGAGCAGGAGCGCGGCATCACCATCAAGGCGCAGACGGTGCGCCTCGATTACCGCGCCGCCGACGGCCAGAATTATGTCCTCAACCTGATGGACACGCCCGGCCACGTCGATTTCGCCTACGAGGTGAGCCGGAGCCTCGCCGCCTGCGAAGGCGCCCTGCTCGTCGTCGACGCCGCCCAGGGCGTCGAGGCTCAGACCCTGGCCAATGTCTACCAGTCGATCGAGCACGATCACGAGATCATTCCGGTGATCAACAAGATCGATCTTCCCGCCGCCGACGTCGACAAGGTGAAGAAGGAGATCGAGGACATTGTCGGCCTCCCCGCCGACGACGCCGTCCTGACCTCGGCCAAGACCGGGATCGGAATCGGCGAGGTGCTCGAGGCGCTGGTCGAGCGGATTCCGCCGCCGAAGGGCGATCCGTCGGCGCCGCTGAAGGCGATGCTCGTCGACAGCTGGTACGATCCCTATCTCGGCGTCGTCATCCTCATCCGGGTCATCGACGGAACGATCCGCAAGGGCCAGCAGGTCAAGTTCATGGCCGCCGGCACGACCCACTTGGTCGACCGGGTCGGCGTCTTCCGGCCGAAGATCGAGCAGTTCGGCGAATTGGGGCCGGGCGAGATCGGCTTCATCACCGCCCAGATCAAGGACGTCGCCGAGACCCGGGTCGGCGACACGATCACCGACGCCCGAAAGCCGACCGCCGCCGCCCTCCCGGGCTTCAAGCAGGTCCAGCCGGTCGTCTTCTGCGGCCTGTTCCCGACCGACGCCAACGACTTCGAGAAGCTTCGCGATTCGCTCTCGAAGCTTCGATTGAACGACGCCAGCTTCTCGTTCGAGATGGAGACGAGCGCCGCTCTCGGCTTCGGCTTCCGCTGCGGCTTCCTCGGCCTTCTCCACCTCGAGATCATCCAGGAGCGGCTGACCCGCGAATATGACCTCGATCTCATCACCACCGCGCCGAGCGTCGTCTATCGGGTCCACCTGACCAAGGGCAAGGAAACGACCTCGACCGGCTCGTCGCGCAAGGTCGGCGTCGACGAGGCCGGCTTGAACATCGTCGAGATCCACAATCCGTCCGACTGGCCCGATCCGAACCAGATCGTGACGATCGAGGAGCCCTGGATCGAGGCGGTGATCTACGTTCCCGACGAGCATCTCGGGCCGATCCTCAAGCTCTGCCAGGACCGGCGCGGCATCCAGAAGAACCTGACCTATGTCGCCGGCCGGGCGCAGCTCACCTACGAGCTTCCGCTGAACGAGGTCGTGTTCGATTTCTACGACCGGCTGAAGAGCATCAGCCG
>CAMPIH010000138.1 GCA_946886275.1 uncultured Sphingosinicella sp. | reverse complement strand
AGCCGCGGCCGACGATCCAGCGCGGCGTCGGATTGGCGGCGGCATATTCGGCGATTCGCCGTTGCGCCTCCTGAAGCGAGTTGGTGTCTGACAGGTCGAGAAGGATCGCGTTGAAGCCGAGTCCGAGGACGTGGCCGTGAGCGTCGATCAGGCCGGGGATCAGGGTCCGGCCGCGTCCGTCGAGCCGGTAACGCGGCCGCTCCGGCCGCCGCTCGCGGCCGCTATAGAGCTGCTTCACCCGGCCGTCCTCGCCGACGAGCATGCCGTTGAACTGGACCAGCCGCCCGTCGTCGCGAAGCGTGTAGCCGTTGACATTGTCGACGAGCAGGTCGGCGAAAGCGGGGCTGGCGCCGAGGAACAGGACGGCCAGCAACAGGAGAAGCTTCTTCATCGGCCCGGCGATAGGGCCTGTTTGCCGGCTGCGCCAGAGTCGAGAGCCGGTCCTGCTCGGGCGATCACGATGCTTCCAATTGCGCAGACCAGGCTCTAGACCGCCGCCGATGAGCCTGCCGATCGGCCTTCCCGAGATCGAAGCCGCCGCGGATCGGATCGCCGGTGCGGTGCTTCGAACCCCGACCCTGCCGAGCCGGGCCTTGTCCGACCTTGTCGGCGCAGGCGTCTGGCTGAAATTCGAAAATCTCCAGCATACCGGCGCCTACAAGGAGCGCGGAGCGCTCAACAAATTGCTCCTGATGGACGAGTCGACGAGGGCTCGCGGGGTCATCGCCGCCTCCGCCGGCAATCACAGCCAGGCGGTCGCTTATCATGCCCGCCGGCTCGGCGTTCCGGTGGTCATCGTCATGCCGGAATCGACCCCGATCGTGAAGGTGAGCCAGACCGAGAGCCATGGCGCCGAAGTCGTCCTTCACGGCGAGATCTTCGACGAGGCCTATGCCGAGGCCCTCCGGCTTGCGGACAGCCGCGGCCTCACCTTCGTCCACCCGTTCGACGATCTCGAGGTGATCGCCGGCCAGGGCACGGTGGCGCTCGAGCTGCTTGCCGACGCGCCTGAACTCGACACCCTGTTCGTCCCGATCGGCGGCGGTGGGCTCGTCTCCGGGATCGGGATCGCCGCCAAGGCGCTTCGCCCCGAAATCCAGATCATCGGCGTCCAGGCCGAGCTCTATCCCAGCATGTACGCCAAGTTCGCTCGCCAGGATCTGCCCTGCGCCGGCGACACGATCGCCGAGGGTATCGCGGTCAAGGCGCCGGGCATGCTCACCTCGGGCATCATCAACCACATCGTCGACGACATATTGCTCGTCGCCGAGCGCGACATCGAACATTCGATCGGGCTTCTCGCCCGAACCCAGCGGACCGTCGTCGAGGGCGCCGCAGCGGTCGGCCTCGCCGCCTTGATCGCCGATCAGGATCGGTTCCGGGGGCGCAAGGTCGGCCTCATCTTGTCGGGCGGAAATATCGACACCCATCTCCTCGCCAACGTCCTTTTGAGGGACCTTGCCCGGTCCGGCCGGATGACCCGGCTTCGGATCCAGCTCCAGGATCGGCCGGGGGCGCTGGCCGCCGTCATGGCGCAGTTCAGCGAGCATCAGGTGAACATCGTCGAGGTCCATCACCAGCGAATCTTCACAAGCCTTCCGGCCAAGGATGCGGCGATCGACGTCGAATGCGAGGCTCGCGACGCGGCGGCGATCCGACGGCTGGTCGACACGCTTCACGAGCAGGGCTTCGCCGTCCATCCGGTCGCTATCGAATAGCTCGGGCCCAGCGATGGCGTAACAAGTACCGGCGCTTGCGTCCCGCGATGGAACGGGTCGCCGCAATGCGCGTCATGTCGTCGAACCCACGCTTCCCAACCGGGCGGCATCGGCTCATAAAGATTCAGGCAACCACGTTGTTGGTGGAGTCGTCTTGAGCGCACCTTTTCGCTTCCCACGTTTCTTCGTGACCACGCCGGCGCCGTGTCCCTATCTGGCGGGCAAGACGGAGCGGAAGGTGTTCACCGAGCTGTCAGGCCCCCATTCCGGCGAGCTGAACGACGCTCTCGGCCGGATCGGCTTCCGCCGGAGCCAGAACGTCGCCTATCGGCCGAGCTGCCTCGACTGCACCGCCTGCATCTCGGTCCGGGTCATCGCCGCCGATTTCCAGCCCAGCGCCACGCATCGGCGGGTGCTCCGCCGCAACGCCGACCTCGAGGTCACCGCTTGCAAGCCGTGGGCTACCGAGGAGCAATATGAGCTGCTCCGCCGCTATCTTCGCGCCCGCCACCCCGATGGCGGAATGGTCGAGATGGACGAGCAGGACTTCTCCGACATGGTCGAGCAGAGCCCGGTCCGCACCTTCATGATCGAATATCGGGAGCCTTCCACCGACGGGCAGCCAGGACGACTGGTCGGTGCCTGCCTGACCGACCAGCAGGCCGACGGCCTGTCGATGATCTACAGCTTCTTCGAGCCGGACGACGACCGGCGCTCGGGCCTCGGCACCTTCATCATCCTCGATCATATCGTCCGCGCCGGGCGCGGCGGCCTGCCTTATGTCTATCTCGGCTATTGGGTCGAGGAATCGAAGCGGATGGCCTACAAGTCGCGCTTCCGCCCGCTTGAGAAGCTTGGGCCGGCCGGCTGGCATCGTTTCGATCCCGAGCAGCGCGAGTTGCCGCTCACCTAGAACCCGTACGGTCTACGCGACCTCTATTCGCTCGCTTCGCCGTCTTCGCGCCACCAGGTCTCGACCTCTCCCGACAGCTTCACCGTCACCGGATAGCCGTGGCGGTCGACTGACTTGCCCGCCTGGACCCTGATCCAGCCTTCCGAGGCGCAATATTCCTCGACGTCCTCGCGCTCGCGGTCCTTGAATCGGATGCCGACGCCGCGGCGAAGCGCGTCGGCGTCGAAATAGGGGCTCCTGGGGTCGTTCGACAGGCGATCGGGCGGGGCATTTTCGGTCATGGCAGGTCCTGTTCTGGGTCTGGTGCTGCGCTTAATCAGGGGCCGCTGGAATTCCAACCCTTGCCGATCCCTGGCGTCTCGGCTGCGGCTAAACCGAGTACGCGAGTAAGCACTTCTTAAAGCTGTTCGAATTCATAGTGGAAACGGGCGGCAAGGGATCTCGCCCGAGTGAGGGGAGTGAATGTACGCAGCGCGCCAGATCGAGGAGACCAGCTTCTCCTTTTCCGAACAGGCTCCGGCTCCGCCCGAACGGCGGCGCGAGGAACGGCATATCCGAATCCTTCGTGTCGGCCTGCTCTTCTTCGACGGCCGCCGCGAGCTCTGCCTGATCCGCAACATCTCGTCGGGCGGTCTCGTCGCTCATGTCTACAGCAAGGTCGCGCCTAGCGACCGGGTCACCGTCGAATTGAAGACCAACCAGCAGGTGACCGGCGCGGTCGCGTGGGTCGAGGGATCCGATGCCGGAATCGCGTTCGACGACGCGGTCGACATCGTCGAGCTGCTCGCCAATCCGCCGGTTCTCGACAATGGCTGGCGGCCTCGTTCGCCTCGGGTCGAGGTCGATCGGGCGGCGACTCTCCGCGCCGGCTCGCGAACCCGCTGGGGGCGGACCCGCGACATTTCGCAGAGCGGCGTCAAGATCGAGGTCGATCAGCCGCTCGAGATCGGAAGCGCCGTCGTCGTCACCCTCGAGCATCTCGGCCCGATCGCCGGCGTCGTCCGCTGGCAGGACGGATCGATCTGCGGGGTCGAGTTCAACCAGCTGATCCCGTTCGGCGAGCTGATCGACTGGCTGAAGCGGTCCTGAAGGCTGGCAAGAGCGAAGGCCGGCCAGGCGAGGGCTGGAGCGGGTAGCGGGAATCGAACCCGCGTCACAAGCTTGGAAGGCTAGTGCTCTACCATTGAGCTATACCCGCCCGCTGGGCCAGCCGGCGACGATAGACCTAGGCAGCGCGGCCATTTTTGCAAGCGCCCTTTTCGCTTCCGTCACCAGCCCGTAGGGATGCCGCGAACCTGCGGAGCGACAATGGCCTTACCCTTCCGACGCGCCGGCGCCCGATCGGCGCTGCGCCATTTTCTCGACAGCGAGGCCGCCGGCGGCCTCCTGTTGATGGGCGCCGCCGCTCTCGCCTTGATCGTCGCCAATAGCGGCCTCGCCGAGGCCTATCACGACATGCTTCACGCCGAGATCGGACCCGAGCTCACGCCGAAGCTCGGCCCGATGACCGTCCATCTGTGGATCAATGACGGGCTGATGGCGATCTTCTTCCTTCTCGTCGGGCTCGAGATCAAGCGCGAGTTCCTCGACGGCCAGCTCTCGACCTGGGACCGCCGCCGGCTGCCGGTCATTGCCGCCGCCGTCGGCATGGTCGTTCCAGCTTTCTTCTATCTCGGCCTCACTTCGAGCGTGTCGGGGCTCGCCCGCGGCTGGGCGATCCCGGCGGCGACCGACATCGCCTTCGCGATCGGAGTTCTCGCTCTCCTGGGAAGCAGGGCGCCGACGTCGCTCAAGCTGTTCCTCACCACGGTCGCGATCGCCGACGATCTCGGCGCCGTCGCCGTCATCGCTCTGGCCTATACCGATTCCCTCGACAGCCTCGCGCTCGGAGCCTCCGCCTTCATCCTCTTCACCATGTACGCGATCGGCAAGAGCGGCGTTCAGCGGCTCTGGGTCTATCTGATCCTCGCCGTCCTGCTCTGGTATGCGGTGCTCCTGTCCGGTGTCCATGCGACGGTCGCCGGGGTTCTCGCCGCATCCACCATCCCGGTCGTGCGGACTCCCGGAGCGCCGGATTCGGCCGAATCGCCGCTTCACCGGCTCGAGCACGGGATCGCGCCCTGGGTGGCCTTCCTCATCGTTCCCTTGTTCGGCTTCGCCAATGCCGGCGTGTCGCTTCAGGGCATCGGCCTGGCCGAGATATTCGCGCCGCTGCCGCTCGGAATCGCCGCCGGCCTGTTCCTCGGCAAGCAGGTCGGCATCTTCGGCGCGGTCTGGCTCCTCGTCCGCTTGGGACTGGCCGGGAGGCTTCAGGGCGCGACCTGGCTCCAGGTCTACGGCGTTTCGCTGCTGTGCGGGATCGGCTTCACGATGAGCCTGTTCATCGGCGCGCTCGCCTTTCCGGAGCGGCCGCTCCTGATCGACGAAGCGAAGATCGGAGTCCTGCTCGGATCCTTCCTGTCGGCCGTCACCGGCTATCTCGTCCTCCGCTTCGCGCCGGCGACTCCGCGCCTCGGCGACGAGGCCGACGACGAGAGCGGCGAGAGCAACGTCGATGGGTACGGGACGGGGGCGCCTAGAGCGCCCTGAGCGGGATCTCGATGTCGGCGAGCTTGTACCGAGGCGGCGCCGCCCCTTCGGTCACCAGCCTTCGGCCCTGGACATAATCTTTGACCATATTGACGCAGTCGAGCGCGGCGACTCGTCCCTGGCGAAGATAGACGATTGAGAAGCTTCGGGTTGCCGGGTCGCCCCGGACGACGATCTCGTCATGACCGTGGGCGAGCCCGACCGTCTGCAGCTTGAGGTCGTACTGGTTCGACCAGAACCAGGGGATCGCGGAATAAGGCTGCGGATCGCCGAGGATCGCCGAAGCGGCGACCACGGCCTGATCGTGGGCGTTCTGGACCGATTCCAGGCGGACGCGAGCGCCGCCGGCGAAAAGGTTCCGGTGCGCGGCGCAGTCGCCGATCGCGAAGATCCCGTTCAGGCTGGTCCGGCAATATTCATCGACATGAACGCCGTTGCCGCCCTCGGCGCCGGCTTCGATGAGAGGCTCCACCGCGGCATCGATCCCGATTCCGACGATCACCAGGTCCGCCCGGACCGACGAGCCGTCGCCGAGCTTCACCGCGGAGGCGGCGCCGTCCTTTTCTTCGATACACTGGACGGCGGCCCCGGTCCTGATGTCGACGCCGTGGGCTCGGTGCTCGGCCTCGAAGAAGCGCGAGATCGGCTCCGCCGCGACCCGCGAGAGAACGCGATCGAGCATCTCGAGCACGACTACCTTCTTGCCGAGCTTCGACAGCACGGCGGCGGCTTCGAGGCCGATATAGCCGCCGCCGATCACGGCCACGTCCCGAACGCCCGGCAATTGGCCGATCAGGGCGTCGACCCCGGCCCGGCTTCTGATCACATGGACTCCGGCCAGGTCATGGCCTGGGCAGCTCAGCCGCCGCGCGATCCCGCCCGCCGCCCAGATCAGCTGGCGATGAGCGAGGGCGCTTCCATCCTCGAGCCGGACCCTGCGGGCGTCGGGATCGACGGCCGTGACCTTTTGTCCGAGCAGAAGCGCGATTCCGCGCTCCTCCCAAAAGGCGGCGGGCCGGATGAGCAAGCGCTCATAGGCCTTCTCGCCGGCGAGATAATCCTTCGACAATGGGGGGCGCTCG
>CAMPIH010000137.1 GCA_946886275.1 uncultured Sphingosinicella sp. | reverse complement strand
CGGGTCCTTGCCGAGACGATCCGGGCGAACGAGCTTTTCGATCAGGAACTGCCGCTCGAGACCCTGCTCTGGCGGCTGTTCCACGAAGAGGAGGAGGTCCGGGTCCTTGCCACCGTTGCGTTGAGCAAGGGCTGCCGCTGCAGCTTCGACTATGTGCGCGACGTCATCGCCCGATTCGGTCCTGACGAGCGGAGCGACATGGTTGACGACGATGGCTTCATCAGCGTCGACTGCGAGTTCTGCTCGCGGGTTTTTCCGATCAAGCTCAGCGATCTGGACGGCTAACCAAAAGCTTCGCCGTCTTTATCGATTCGGCGTCCGACATGGTTTATGATGGCCGGGCCGGGGATGCGGGGGCGATCTCGGCCACCATCGGAGTGGCTTGATCATGTCGATGATTCACTCTTGCCGAGTCGCTGCGATCCTTTCGCTCGCCTTGCTTGCCGTGCCGGCCTTCACCCAGGCCCGGCCCGGCGGCAATGTTCTGGATCGTCTGGAATCGGGTCTCTGGGAGCTGCGCGGCACGGGCGGCGCCGGTCTTGGCTCGATCTGCCTCGGCGATCGCTACATCCTCACCCAGCCCAAGCATCGCGCCGCCGCCTGCGCCCGCGACGTCGTCGCTTCCGATCCGCGTTCGGTGACGGTGCGCTATAGCTGCCCAGGAATCGGTTTCGGTCGGACGATGATCAGGTTCGAGACGCCGAGGCTGGTCCAGATCGACAGCCAGGGCGTCGACCGGGGCGCGCCCTTCGCCGTCCGGGCCGAAGCGCGGCGCACCGGCGGCTGCTGAGACCGCCCCTGAACGGAACGCAACCGGCCGTTAAGTCCACATTTACCATGGGTCGGATATCGCGGGAGAGTGCCGGGATCGGCACGCTTTCCTCCCTAGCAGGCTTGTAGCCTGAACTGGGCCGCGTCGGGCAAACCGGGGCGGCCCGTTCTTTTTTCTCCGCCTCTCTCTATATCGCCGCCATGAACGCCGCCATGAACCTCGAGCGAAAAGCCGTCATACTCCTCTCGGGTGGCCTGGATTCCATGGTCGTGGCCGGACTTGCGCGCGAGGCCGGATTTCGCCTCCTCGCTTTGACCGTGGATTACAACCAGCGTCACCGGATCGAGTTGGAATCGGCGGCAAGGATCGCCGCTTTTCTCGGCGCCGAGCGCCATATCGTCCTTCCGCTCGATCTCCGCCGCTTCGGCGGCTCGGCCCTGACCGAGGCGCTCGACGTGCCGAAACAGGGCGCCGGGCTCGACGATCGGTCGGCGGCCCCGGCCCAGGGCGAGGACGGCCCGATCCCCATCACCTACGTCCCAGCCCGAAACACGATCTTCCTTTCGCTCTGCCTCGGATGGGCCGAGGCGGCGGGCGGGCGCGATCTGTTCATCGGCGTCAATGCGCTCGATTATTCGGGCTATCCCGATTGCCGTCCCGACTTCATCCGAAGCTTCGAGGCCCTCGCCAACCTCGCGACCAAAGCGGGGGTGGAGGGCGATCGGTTCACGATCCACGCGCCGTTGCTGGACATGACCAAGGCCGACATTGCCCGGGAGGCGCTCCGGCTCGGCCTCGACCCGGCGATGAGCTGGTCCTGTTACGATCCCACGCCGGACGGCCTTCATTGCGGACTGTGCGATTCCTGCCGCCTCCGTTCGCGCGGCTTCGCGGAGGCCGGGATCGCCGATCCCACTGTTTACGCGGAACGGCCATGAGCTACGCGGTCAAGGAGATCTTCCTGACCCTGCAGGGGGAGGGGATGCAGGCCGGCCGCCGGGCCGTCTTCCTTCGCTTCGCCGGCTGCAACCTCTGGTCGGGCCTGGAGCGGGACCGGGCGGCCGCGCAGTGCCGCTTCTGCGATACCGACTTCGTCGGCCTGGATGGCGAAAATGGCGGGCGCTACGACGCCGCCGGTCTCGCGGACCGGGTCGAGTCGCTCTGGGGCGACGGGCCGGACAGGCTGGTGGTGATCACCGGCGGCGAGCCGCTCCTTCAGCTGGATTCGACTCTGATCGAGGCGCTCCACGATCGCGGCTTCAGGATCGCTGTGGAAACCAACGGGACGATCGCCGCTCCCGAGGGCATCGACTGGCTGTGCGTGAGCCCGAAGGGCCGAAGCCGGATCGTTCAGAAGCGAGGCGATGAGCTGAAGCTGGTATGGCCGCAGGAAGATTTGGATCCGGCCGGTTTCGCCGGCTGGGCCTTCGATCATTTCCTGATCCAGCCCAAGGACTGCGCGGACAAGGAGCAGGCGCTCGCCGCCGCGATCCACTTCGTCATGTCCAATCCGGGTTGGAAGCTCAGCCTTCAGACCCACAAGCTGCTCGGTCTGCCCTGAACGCGGGCCCCGTGCGGGTCTACGGCCTCCGGCAGGCGCGACGCTCGCGGCGGGAAAGGCCTTCGCAATTGCGCACCAAAACGGGCGGGGTCAGCCGGATCGGCATGCGCATGAAAGCATAATTGTCATAGGCCGGGACCAGGCTTCCGCGAAGCTCCCGCATCCGCGACGAAGCGACCAGATGGAGCTCGCCCTTGCGCCGCGAAAGCGCATCTCGGGCGATCCTCGACGCCGTCTGGCAAAAGCCGAGCTGGGCCTGGAGCGTCGAGAAATTATTGTAGGTCTGCGTCGAATATTCGTCGAACATCCGGGGTCCCGTTCGGCCATGGACCCGCCGGAAATAGCCTTCGAGCGCCTGGTAGGCGCTGGCGAGCTCGCGCGAATGGTGGGCAAGCAAGGCGTTGTAATTGTCGACCGCCCTCAGCGAAGGCGAGAACTGGCATTGAAGGGCGGCGACGTTGAGTCCCGAACGCAGATTCCAGAGCAGGTGGGCGCGCGATTCCGCGGGGGTCGCGTCGGGCAGGTTGATCCCGACCAGTGGATCGTTCGGCTCGATCGGTCCCGACGGGAAGACCGGATCATAATGGAAAAGCTGCGCCTGCGCCGGCGACACAAGGAGGAAGCCCATTGCGGCCGCGATCGCCAGCCTCAGTCCCGCTCGAAAGCCGTGCCGCATTTCTGGAAATTCCTCCCGTCCGTTCGCCAACTGTAACAAACACTTGCCCCATGCCTATCCCATTGGGAATCGCCTGTCGCGTCGGAAACACGCTTCGGCGGGGCGGAATCCGCTCGACCGGTGAATTCGAGTCTAGGTCCCGGTGACATTGCCCTCGACGGTGTTGCCGCCCGTATCGCCGCCGCTCGTCTCGCCGAGGACCGGTTGGTCGCGGGGCTCTGAGGCGCCTTGGCTTGGGGCGTCGTCGTCTTCGGTCGCGCCGCTTTCATTGGCCGGTTCGCTCGCGGGCAGGACCGGCGTCGCATTGGCCGCGGCTTCGAGCGCGCTCGCATCATTGCCGATCCGCTCGAACATCACGTTCGAGTCGATGGTGGAGGCCGCCTCATTGGCTTCCTCTGCGCCGCCGCCGCAGGAGGCGAGGGCGATCGCCGCCGGGACGATGAAGCTGGACTTGAAGAGCAAAGGCAAGTGGGCGCGCATTGGGGTCGCTCCTGGCGTCTGTGGCGGGCCCTTATCGGGATTCGCGCCGGCGCGAGCAACCTGGGGCGTGACCGCGAGCTCCCCAAAAAGTGAAGGCCGCCGGTTTCCCGGCGGCCTTCGTAGATCGCGAACGATCGAGAGATCACATACCGTTGGTGGTGCTCGTCTCGGTGGTCGTGGTCGTGGTGACGGTGTTGCCGTCCATCGACACGTTCGTGTCGGTGGTCGTCATGTTGGCGTCCGTCATGTTCATGTCGGTCATGTTGGCGTCCATGCCCATATCGGTCATGTTGGCGTCCATCGACATGTCGTTGCCCAGGTCCGTCGCCGCGGTGTTGTTGACTTCGGTATCGCCACCACAGGCCGCAACCATGAGGGCCGCACCGGCAACCATCGCAGAAGTGAGGATCTTACGCATTCAAAGGTCTCCCTAGATTGATGATTTGGTCGGGTAGGCCCCTTTTTTGTCCAAATCGGCGAGCACACTTATACGGAAAGGTATCGGCTCTCAAGCCTTCCTTCTCAATCGTCGAGCGAGAGAAGGAATGGGTCGAGCCGCTGCCGGAGGGCCTGATCGAAGCGCTGCTCCACGTCGGTCAGTCCCATTTCGGCAAGACTGGTCACCGGATATTCGGCGAGGCCGCAGGGCACGATGCCGGAAAAATGGGAAAGGTCCGGATCCAGGTTCACCGCGAATCCGTGCATCGTCACCCAGCGCCTCACCCTGACTCCGATCGCTCCGACCTTCGCCTCTCGTCCCTGGTGATCGACCCAGATTCCGATCCGGTCCGGTGCCCGGCGCGCCGCAACGCCGAGCTCGGCGAGAGCGTCGATCACCCAGCCTTCAAGCGAATGGACGAATCGCCGGACGTCGCGGCCGCGGCGGTCGAGATCGAGGAGCACGTACACGACGCGCTGACCGGGGCCGTGATAGGTGTATCGGCCGCCTCGGCCGGCAGAATAGACCGGGAAATCCAGCGGATTGAACAATTCGGCCGGATCGGCGCTCGTTCCGGCGGTGAAGAGCGGCGGATGCTGGAGCAGCCAGACGAGCTCGGCCGCTTCCCCGCCGCGGATCGCGGCGGCGCGCGCCTCCATCTCGGCGAGCGCCTCCGGATAGGGGGTCAGGCCCGGCGATTCGCGCCATTCGGGCGCCGTTTCGGGCGCTGATTGCGCCTCGGCCGGCCTTGTCCACGTTGCGTCGGTCATCGTCCGTGCGCATAACGCTTCGGGACAGGGGAGGAAATGCGATGGTGAGTTTATCGGTCAGTCAGGCGTGGAACGAGACCGCGGCCTTCGTGAAAAGGGAAGCGGGGTTGCTCCTTCCGATCGCCCTTCTCCTGCTCGCGGTTCCCGGGGCGGCGATGCAGCTCGCCATGCCGACTCCGCCGGCGCCGGGTCAGACGCCCGAGGTCGGCGCGTGGCTGCTCCTGCTGCCGGTCGTCATGTTCGCCAGCATCGTCGCGACGGTCGCGATCTCCTATCTTGCGCTCAGGCCCGGCACCTCGGTCGGCGAAGCGCTCCAGGTCGGCCTGAAGCGCTTCCTTCCGGTCTTCCTGGCCTCGCTGCTGATCGGGATCGTCGCGATCATCATCATGATCCCGCTGGCGATCCTCATCATGGGCGGAGCGATTGCGAGCGGCAACCCGAGCGCAGCGGGCGGTTCGATCCTGCTTTTCGGCCTGCTTGCGATCGTCATCGGAATCGCCTTCTGGGTCCGGCTGATGCTGATGACAGCGGTGGCAGCGGTGGAGAATGTCGGGCCGATCGCGCTCATCCGCCGGAGCTGGGCCCTGACCAAAGGCCATTTCTGGAAACTGCTCGCCCTCGTCCTGCTGGTGGTGGCGGTGGCGATGGTGGTGATCATCGCCGTTTCCGCGATCGTCGGCATTTTCGTCTTCATGATTGCCGGCCCGCCCGAGCCGGGCAGCACCTCCTTCATCCTGATGACGATCCTCTCGTCGGTCCTTTCCGCCATCTTCAGCGCCGTCTTCGTCACCTTGCTGGCGAGGGTCTATGCGCAATTGTCGGGTTCGGTGCCGACCGAAATTAGATCGAGCGCCGGCGCCTAGTCGACGATCGGAATCTGGGGCGCGACGTCGATCGGCAGGAGGCCGCCGAGCCTGGGGTCCGGAAAGCTTTCGAAGGCCCGCGAATAAGCGGTGAAGCCGGCCTTGAGATAGGAAGGCAGGGCGGCCGGATGATCGAGCGTGCAGGTGTTGACTCGAACCCGCTCGATTCCGCTCCGCCAGGCGAGAGCCAGGGTCTGGGCGAAAAGCCAGCGGCCATGACCCTGTCCGGCAAGCTCGGGGACAAGCCCGAGGAACCGGATCAGGCATTCGCCCGGCTTGGCGAAATCGAGCTCGACCATACCCGCTTGCGCGCCTTCAGCGTCGACGACGAGGTGGACCTCGGCGACGTTGGCGAGAAGGGTGGAATCGTCCATCGTCAGCCTTGAAAACCAGAGCCAGCGTCCGCCGACCTTCCGAAACAGGGATCGGTAGGCCTCGGGGGCGACCTCGTCCCAGCGCTTCAGCGTCAGCGGCGAATCGGCGACAGGCGGAAGGCGCGGCCGCTCCGTCATTTCGAGGTAAGTGACGACGGCGCCGACATGCCGCGGGGGAATCGAATGGAGGCCCATCCTAATCCTCCCCGCGGCGGATGAGTTTCACGACCATGTCGCGAGCGGCGGCAGGCTCATCAGGATGGCGTCGACATTTCCGCCCGTCCTCAGCCCGAACAATGTGCCTCGATCGTAGATCAGGTTGAACTCGGCGTAGCGGCCTCGCCATTCCAGCTGCCGGGCCCGGTCCTC
>CAMPIH010000136.1 GCA_946886275.1 uncultured Sphingosinicella sp. | reverse complement strand
CGACCTTCCTTCAGCGCGCCTACGACCAGGTCGTCCACGACGTCGCCATCCAGAATCTGCCGGTCCGCTTCGCGATGGACCGCGCCGGCCTCGTCGGCGCCGACGGCGCGACCCACGCCGGAAGCTTCGACCTCGCTTATCTCTGCACCTTGCCGAATTTCGTCGTGATGGCCGCGTCGGACGAGGCGGAGCTGGTCCACATGGTCCACACCGCCGCGCTTCACGACAGCGGCCCGATCGCCGTCCGCTACCCGCGCGGCAACGGCACCGGCGTGGCCCTTCCTTCAGTCCCTGAACGGCTCGAGATCGGCAAGGGGCGGGTCGTCCGCGAAGGCAAGAAGGTCGCGATCCTGTCGCTCGGCACCCGCCTCGCCGAGGCGCTCAAGGCGGCGGACGTGCTCGACGGCAAGGGCCTGTCGACCACAGTCGCCGATCTTCGCTTCGCCAAGCCGCTCGACGAGGCTTTGATCCGCCGGCTCCTCACCAGCCACGATGTCGCGGTGACGATCGAGGAAGCGGCGATCGGCGGCTTCGGCGCCCATGTCTTGACGATGGCGAGCGACCAGGGCCTGATCGACAACGGCCTGAAGCTGAGGACGATGCGCCTTCCGGACGTCTTCCAGGACCATGACAAGCCTGACAAGCAATATGCCGATGCCGGCCTCGACGCCGACTCGATCGTCGAGACGGTGCTGAAGGCGCTCCGCCACAACAGCGCCGGAGTGATCGAGGGGGCTCGCGCCTGAAGGGGAAGCTCGGGGTCGGGGAAAGAGGTGGGCCCCACCGCGAAAGGGGGAAAGCGGCAGGGCCCGCTCGAATTTGCGCCCCCGACTCTCCGAGCTTGATCTATGTGGGTAATCAAACCCCCTTTTCAAGATCGCTCCGCCGCTAAGCTGTTGGGACTACGATCAAATCCTGGCCTTCACCGGCGCCGGGGCCAACATTGTGCATCGGCGCGGCTTCGATGATAGATTTTTCACGCGAAGGCGCGAAGAACGCGAAGGCGCAAAGGGGTCGGTGAAGATGGATATCGAAGAGCTTGCCGAGCAGGCGGTGGATAGCGGCTTCCGGATCCACAAGGAGCTTGGACCAGGTCTGCTTGAATCCGTTTACGAGGCCTTGCTCGCGTCGAGCCTGGAACGGCGAGGCCTTCGAGTCGAGCGGCAAAAGCCGCTCCCCATAGAATTTGACGGCGTCGCTTTGGCGGAGGGTTTTCGAGTCGATCTGCTGGTCGAGCAAAGGCTGATCATCGAGGTGAAATCACTCGAACGGCTTGCACCGGTCCACCCCAAGCAGCTTCTGACTTATCTTCGGCTTGCCAGGCAGCCCCTCGGGCTGCTCATGAATTTTGGCTGCGAGACCTTTCGAGAAGGCATCAAGCGGGTCGTCAACAATCACGGCCCCTTAGCGCCTTCGCGTCCTTCGCGCCTTCGCGTGAACCAATCTTCACCGATCCAAGTGACCCGTATCGAGGAATGAAGACCCGGGCCGACCAGCTGCTCGTCGATCGCGGGCTGGCGGACAGCCGGTCCAAGGCTCAGGCTTTGATCCTCGCGGGCCTGGTCTTCTCCGGCGAACGGAGGATCGACAAGGCGGGGCAGCCGCTCGCCCCGGACTCGGAACTGGAGGTCCGCGGCAAGGACCATCCCTGGGTCTCGCGTGGCGGGATCAAGCTCGCTCATGCGCTCGAACATTTCGGCTGGGACGTCACCGACGCGGTGGCGCTCGATGTCGGCGCGTCGACCGGCGGCTTCACCGACGTGCTTCTCCAGCGCGGGGCGAGGAAGGTCTTCGCCGTCGACGTCGGCACCAACCAGCTCGCCTGGAAGCTTCGCCAGGACCCCCGGGTGGTGGTCCACGAGCAGACCAACGCCCGCTATCTGACCGATGCGGTCGTCACCGAGCCCGTCGACCTCATCGTCTGCGACGCCAGCTTCATCGGCCTGGCGAAGGTGCTCGACAGTGCCCTGGATTTCGCCCGACCCGGCGGCCGCCTGGTTGCCCTCGTCAAGCCCCAGTTCGAGGCCGAGCGGAGCGAGATCGGCAAGAGCGGAGTCGTCCGCGACGCGCAAGTCCACGACCGGGTCTGCGCCGCCGCCGCCGACTGGCTCGTCTCGCGCGGCTGGCGGGTCGAAGGAATCACGCCCAGCCCGATCACCGGCCCCGAAGGCAATGTCGAATTCCTCCTCGCCGCGGTGCGGGAAGATTCCCGGGACTGACCTCCAGCGCCTCGCTCAGGGCTGGCGCCCAATCATTCACGCGAAGGCGCGAAGAAGAAGAGAAGGCGCGAAGTGGAAAGGAAGCCCAATACCTCTCTTCCTCTCCGCGTCCTCGGCGCCTCCGCGCGAACCCAATCCACCCCCTTCGACCATTCGCCGCCCGCGATGAATTCCTCGGCCCCTTTGCGCCTTCGCGTCCTTCGCGCCTTCGCGTGAAAATAGGGGCTCGCCACCGATCATCCGCTCGGTGGGGAACCACTCGCAACGGCCCCCAAACCCCCGCTCGTCGAAGGATGAGACGTTTTGATACAAAGGCCGTATCGACAAAGCCGAAAATTTGCGCATTGACCGATCATCCCATGATCAGAGCTTTTTTCCTCCTCCCGGTCCTTTCGCTCGCCTTGGCCGCCTGTGGCGGTGCCGAGGCCGAGAAGGGCAAGAACAGGCCCGCGCCTTTGGTCAAGGCGGAGGCCGCGACCAGCTTTCGCTTCGCCGACCGGATGGAGGCGATCGGCACCGCCCGCGCCAACGAGCAGGTGACGGTCTCGGCGCCGGTGACCGAGCGGATCGTCCGCTTGAATTTCGACGACGGCAGCTTCGTCCGCGCCGGCCAGATCGTCGCCGTGCTCCAGCAGGCCCAGCAATACGCCCAGCTGAACGAGGCCCAGGCCCGCGCCCGCGAGGCCCAGCAGCAGCTCGCCCGAATCTCGGAGCTCAAGCAGCGCGGCTTCGCCACCCAGTCCGCGCTCGACACCCAGGTCGCCGCCGCCGCCGCCGCCCGCGCCCAGTCCGCCCAGGCCAATGCCCAGATCGGCGAGCGAGTCGTCCGGGCGCCTTTCTCCGGCTGGGTCTCGCTTCGCAACATCTCGGTCGGCGCGATCGCCAACCAGGGCACCGAGATCGCGACGATCAGCGACGTCAGCACGATCAAGGTCGATTTCACCATTCCCGAGACGATGCTCGGAGCGATCCGCCCCGGCCTTCCGATCGAGGCCCGCTCCGCCGCTTATCCCGACCGGCCGTTCCGAGGCACGATCCACACCATCGATCCGGTCGTCGATCCCAACACCCGCGCCGTCACCGTCCGCGCGCGATTGCCCAATCCCGACCGGCTGCTCCGCCCCGGAATGATGATGAACGTCGTCATCGAGAACCAGCCGCGTCTCGCTCTGTCCGTGCCCGAGCTGGCCGTGATCGGCGAGGGCGAGAGCCGCTTCGTCTACATCGTCGACGACCGGGGCCGGGCCCAGCGGGTACCGGTCCGCACCGGCGCCCGGCTCGCCGGCCGGGTCGAGATCGTCGAAGGGCTCCGGCCCGGCCAGCGGGTGATCACGGAGGGCGTCGTCAAGGTCGCCGACGACATGCCTGTCCGGCTCGCCGGCCCGCAACGCCCAAGGCCAGGGACAGCGACAGGGACAGCGGCAGGGGCAGGGACAGCAGGGAAGGGCCCGGAAGGCGCCGGCGCCGGCCCGCCAGGGCGGCTGACGACATGAAGCTGTCCGACATCTCGGTCACCCGCCCGGTCTTCGCGGCGGTCCTGTCGATGCTCATCGCGGTGATCGGGGCGGTCGGTTTCCTCAGCCTGTCGGTCCGCGAATATCCCGACGTCGATCCTCCGATCGTCTCGGTCGACACCCGCTATGTCGGCGCCGCCGCCAACGTCATCGAGACCCGGATCACCCAGGTGCTCGAGGAGCAACTGGCCGGCCTCGAGGGGCTCCAGACGATCACCTCGCGCTCTCAGGACGGCCAGTCGCAGATCTCGATCGAGTTCGCCGCCGGCCGCGACGTCGACGCCGCCGCCAACGACGTCCGCGACCGGGTCGGCGCGGCGGCGCGCAACCTTCCGGCCGAGGTCGAGCCGCCGGTCGTCCGAAAGGTCGACGCCGACGCCTCGCCGATCATGTTCCTCGTCGTCTCCAAGCCGAACTGGTCGAGGCTCGAGCTGTCCGACTGGGTCGATCGCAACCTCGTCGACCGCTTCTCATCGCTCGACGGGGTCGCCCGGGTGTTCGTCGCCGGCGAGGCGCGTCCCGCGATGCGGGTCTGGATGCGGCCCGAACGGCTCGCCGCCTTCGGCCTGACCCCGGCCGATCTCGAAAATGCGCTCCGAACCCAGAATGTCGAGCTTCCCGCCGGCCGCCTCGAATCGGCCCAGCAGAACGTCACCCTGAGGGTCGACCGGCCGTTCGCGACCGCCGAGCAATTCGCCCAGTTGGTCGTCGGCCGCGGCGCCGACGGCTATCTCGTCAAATTGGGCGACGTCGCCCGAATCGAGCAGGGCCCGGAAAATCCCTATTCCGCCTTCCGGATGAACGGCAATCCGGCCGCGGGCCTCGCCATCATCCGCCAGTCCGGCGCGAACACCTTGGCCGTCGCCCAATCGGCCAAGGCTGCCGTCGACCAGGTCCGGCCGACCCTGCCCGAGGGGATGGAGATCACCGTCGGGTCCGACGATAGCCTGTTCATCGACCGCGCGATCGACAAGGTCTGGGTCACCCTCGCCGAGGCGGCAATTCTCGTCGTCCTCGTCATCTACCTCTTCCTCGGAAGCTGGCGGGCGACCCTCATCCCGGCGGTCACCGTGCCCTTGTGCATGCTGGCGAGCTTCGCCTTGCTGTGGATGTTCGGCTTCTCGATCAACCTCCTCACTCTGCTCGCTCTGGTCCTGTCGATCGGGATCGTCGTCGACGACGCCATCGTCGTCCTCGAAAATGCCTATCACCGGATCGAGGAGGGCGAGCCGCCGCTCGCCGCCGCGTTCAACGGCACCCGCCAGGTCGCCTTCGCAATCGTTTCGACCACGCTCGTCGTCTGCGCCGTCTTCGTGCCGATCATGTTCATCGCCGGCCAGACCGGCCTGCTGTTCCGGGAGCTCGCCGTGGCGATGATCGGGGCGCTCGCTTTCTCCGGCTTCTTCGCCCTGAGCCTGGCGCCGATGCTCTGCTCGAAATTGCTCAGGCACGAGGAGAGAAAGGGCCTCGCCGCCTGGGTCGACCGCCACTTCAAACGGGTCGAATCCGTCTATGCGCGGATGCTCGACCGGGTGCTGACGAAGCCGCTCGTTCCGCTCGTCGCCGTCGCCCTTTTCCTCGCCGGCGCGGGCTTCCTCTTCTCGACCCTCCGCTCAGAGCTCGTCCCGGCCGAGGATGTCGGGATCCTCAGCGCCAACGTCTCCGCGCCCGAAGGCACCGGCTTCGCCGAAATGGACCGCTACATGCTCGACGTCCAGGCGCGCATGCTCCAGCTCCTCGGCGACGGCGAAGAGGGCGGCGGCGCCGTCCGGACCATCATCACCCGCACCCCCGGCGGCTTCGGCGCGAGCGACGATTTCAACAGCGGCGCCGTCACCATCTTCCTGAAGCCCTGGGAGGATCGCGACGTCACCACCGCCGACGTCGTCGGCGAGGTCAACCGGATCCTGGCTCAGGTCCCCGCCGTCCGCGGCAACGCCCAGGTCCGCTCCTCGATCGGACGCGGCCGCGGCCAGCCGGTCAATTTCGTCATCGCCGGCGCCACCTATGAGGAGCTCGCTCAGGCGCGCGACCGGATCCTCGCCGCCGGCGCCTCCAATCCCGGCCTCGTCAATCTCGACAGCGATTATAAGGAGACCAAGCCTCAGCTTCGGATCGACGTCGACACCGGACGCGCCGGCGATCTCGGAGTCTCGGTCGCCGACGTCAGCCAGGCGCTGCAGAGCCTGCTGGGCTCGCGCCGGGTCTCGACCTATGTCGACCGCGGCGAGGAATATCGGGTGATCGTCCAGGCCGAGGAATCGGCGCGAGCGACCCAGTCCAACCTCGCCTCGATCCATGTCCGGAGCCGCACCGGCACGCTCGTGCCCTTGTCCAACCTCGTCACCGTCCGCGAATCGGCAGGCGCCCGCGATCTCGGCCGCTACAACAAGCTTCGCGCCATCACCCTCTCGGCCGGACTCGCCCCCGGCTACTCGCTGGGTGAGGCGCTCGAATTCCTCGAGGCCGAGGCGGCGGCGTCGCCGGAAGTGCTCGCCATCGGCTATCGCGGCGAAAGCCAGGCCTTCCGCGAGACCGGCGGCTCGATCTACCTCGTCTTCCTTCTCACCATCCTCGTCGTCTACCTCCTCTTGGCCGCCCAGTTCGAAAGCTTCGTCCACCCGGCCGTGATCAT
>CAMPIH010000135.1 GCA_946886275.1 uncultured Sphingosinicella sp. | reverse complement strand
AGAGGCAGGACACCGAGGCGACGATGATGACGTCGTCGCGCTCGAGGAGCGAGCGGGTCGCCGAATGGCGCATCCGGTCGATCGCCTCGTTCACCGAGCTTTCCTTCTCGATGTAGGTGTCGGAGCGGGGCACATAGGCCTCGGGCTGGTAATAATCGTAATAGCTGACGAAATATTCGACCGCATTGTCGGGAAAGAAGCTCTTGAACTCGCCATAGAGCTGGGCGGCGAGAATCTTGTTCGGGGCGAGCACCAGCGCCGGCCGCTGAAGCGCCTCGATCACCTTGGCCATGGTGAAGGTCTTGCCCGAGCCGGTGACGCCGAGAAGGACCTGGGTCCTCTCCCCGCCCTGAAGCTCGTCGACGAGCTCGCCGATCGCCCGGGGCTGATCGCCGGACGGCTGATATTCGGAAACGACCCGGAACGGGCGGCCGGCTTCCGCTTTTTCGGGCCGCTGAGGGCGATGCGGAACGAAGGCCTGGCCGGTCTCCGGTTCTTCCAGGCTCGTTCGAATGGCGATCGACATGGGTCGGATATGGCGGTCGGCTGCCTGCCCTGCAACTCGGCTTGAAAGGGTGCGATTGCCGAGCCGGTTCGAATGCGTCACAAGTCCGGCAAAAGGCACGCTTCATCCGGCCATCAACAACAGGGGAAAATTGATGAAACGACTCGTCCTTTGGGCGCCCTCGCTGGCGCTGCTTGCCGCTTGTTCGGGCGGCGGCTCCGACCAGATCCAGCCCGGCATGTGGGAAACGACCAGCCGAATGACCGACGTCGAGGTGCCCGGAATGCCGCCCGCAATGGCCGAGCAGATGAAGGCCCAGATGGCGAACCAGACCCAGACCCAGTCGCAGTGCATCACCCCAGAGCAGGCGGCCAACCCCGCCGGAAGCATGCTCAGCCAGGGCGAGGACGCCCAGGGCTGCACCTTCTCCGATTCCACCTTCTCGGGCGGAGTCATAAGGGTTCGCGGCACCTGCCCCGGGCCGGCCGGGGCGGGAACCGCGACCATGTCCTGGGAAGGCTCCTATACCGCGACGACGATGGAAGGGGCGATCACCGCCGAGGTCCAGGCGCCGCCGGGAACCGAAGGCGGACCGCAGACGATCCGCATGTCCGGCACGCTCTCCTCGCGCCGGACCGGCGATTGCCCGGCGACCTGACCCTCGATTGACCATGCCGGCTCGACGGCGTCGCCGGGTTGGGCGGCGCCGTCGCTTGCATATGGCCAATCGCACCGGCGGCCGCTAGCTTCCCTGAAAAAGAGGGGGGATCCGAAATGCGCATGATGCTGGTCGTTCCACTGTTGATCGTCGCCGGCTGCGGCGGCGAGGCCGCCACCGAGGAAAAGAAGGCGCGCCTGGCGAGCCTCGATCCCGGCCAATATGAGCTCAGCTCCGAAGTCACCCGCCTGACCAATGTCGACGAAGGCGAGGCCGCTCTCGATACGCCGGTCGGCACCCGGGCGACCGGGAGCGTCTGCGTCGGCTCCAGCGGGCGGGTGCCCACCGAGCTCTTCTCCGGCGAAGGCTATGAGTGCAGCTACAACAATTATTATGTCCGAAACGGGCGGATCAACGCCTTGCTGAGCTGTACCCGCGAGGGCCTCCAGGGTGACATCGCCATGACCGTCGATGGAAGCTTCGAGAGCGGACAGCTGAGCTACGACCGCAATATCCGAACGATCCTCGCGTCGGACGGCGATGTCCTCGTCGACCATCGGGTCAGCGGCCGCCGGACCGGCGAGTGCGCGCCGCAGGCGGATGCGCAGGGCAATTCGGCGCAGGGGAACGCGACGGAGGGCGAATGAGAGGCGGCGGCCTGATCCTGGCCGCCTCGTTCTGCCTCTCCGGCTGCAGCGATCCGCAGCCGGAGGCCCGCGACATGAGCGTCAACGAAGTGGCCGCGGAGCTGGCCAATATCGAGATCGCGCCGGGGCTGTGGGAATCGACCAGCGAGGTGTTGAACGTCACCGCCCCCAATCTGCCGCGCGAGCTGCAGAACCGGATGAAGGGCCCTTCCCGGACGAGCCGGCACTGCATCACTCCGCAACAGGCGTCGCGCCCCGACGCCAATTTCCTCGCCACCCGCGGGGACAATTGCGCCTATCGCGATTTTTCGATGCGGAACGGCCGGATGCAGGGGAGGATGGTCTGCAGCGGCGGCGACATGCCCGGGGAAGCGACCGCGACGATGAGCGGCGAATATGGACCGCAAAGCTATGACATGCGGATGCGGATGGAGATGGCCGGTCCCGCCGATTCGACGATGACGATCGAGACCCGGGCGAGCGGCCGGCGGGTCGGCGACTGCCCTTCGGAAGGAGAAAGCGAGCGATGATCGGCTATGTGACGATCGGCACCAACGATCTGGCGAAGGCGCGTGCTTATTACGACGCTCTGTTCGAGTCGATCGGCGCCTCGCGGCTGATGGAGTTTCCGGAGGGCTTCACCCTCTACGGCACCGGCTGGGGACGGCCGGGAGTCGCCGTCACCCCGCCTTATGACGGCGCCAAGGCCACCGTCGGCAATGGCAGCATGGTCGCGATCGCGATGGACAGCCGGGACAAGGTCGACGCCTTCCATGCCAAAGCGCTGGAACTCGGCGGAAGCGACGAAGGGGCGCCCGGGCTTCGAAGCCCGGAGGGCGAACGCGCCTTTTACGGCGCCTATTTCCGCGATCCCGAAGGCAATAAGTTCTGCGCGTTCAGGGTCGGGCCGGCAGAGCCTCGATCGGCCGCCGAGGCGATGCCGCCGAATCCAGCGGCGGCAGGCTGAAGGTCTGTCCCACTTCGGTAGCGACGAACCAGTCCGGAGCGATGCTGCGCTGACGGCGAAGCGCCGCAAGGCGCCGGCGGGGATCGTCGATCGGCTCGAAGGTGAGCTGGAACGTTCCCCAGTGCACGCCAAGCGCCCGGACCGGATTGAGCGCTTCGAAGATCCGCACCGCCTCGTCCGGGTCGACATGATGGTTGCGCATGAAATCGCGCGGCTCGTAGGCGCCGATCGGGATGATCGCGAGACGGAACGGGCCGCGCCGCGCCGCTTCGGCGACCCAGGATCCGTCCCCCCAGCCGGTGTCGCCGGCGAAGAAGATGTTGCCGCCTGGAGTGACGATCGTGAAGGCGGACCACAAGGCGCGGTTGCGGTCGGTGAACCAGCGCGAGCTCCAGTGATGGTTGCGCTCGACGACCACCTCGACGCCCGGCCCGATCGTCGTTCGGCCGCCCCAGTCGAGGGCGGTTGAGACGATCTCCTGGCTGGCAAGGATCGAGTCGTTGCCGAGGCTGGTGACGATTCTCGGCCGGTCCCGCTGCCACAGCCGCTTCAGCGTCGGCAGGTCCAGATGATCATAATGATTATGACTGACGACGATCAGGTCGATCTTCGGCAGGTCCTCGAAGCGGACTCCGGGCGCCCTCACCCGGCGCGGCCCGACGAAGGAGAAAGGCGAGGCTCGGTCCGACCAGATCGGATCCGTGAGGATAGCAAGGCCCTGGGTCTGGATCAGAACGGTGGCATGACCGATCCAGGTGACCCGCATCTCGGCGCCGTCCACGCGCTGCGGCGGAACCGAAGGCGTGACTGGCACCTGGGCCGGCCATCGCGCCCGCTCGCTCGATCCGGCCCAGCGGCCGAAGAAATTGCCTCGCCTGCGTGGCGGCTCGGAGTCGGGGTTGAAGAATCGCTCGCCGTCAAAATGATCGGTGGCGGCGCCGCGATAGTAGATCCGGTCCAGGAAAGGCGGAATCAGGGTCGGCGCGAAGCAGAGCGCGACGAGCAGGAACAGGATCAGGACCCCGAGACCCCGAAGCACGGCCCCCATCGGCCGCTTCATGCTTCCGGCACGGACGGGCAAGCGGCGATTCAGGAGGCCAGGGTGAAGCCGGCGGGTGCTCGGGTCTCGACATGCTCCTCGTGGTAGATGTCGAACATGAGCCGAACTCTCGAACCGCCGCAGCTCAAGGCGACGGCGTCGACCACCGAACCGAAGGCACCGACTCCGCCGTCGCCTCGGCCGCCGATCTGCGGAGTCGATCCGCCACTGCAGCGAAGCCTCGACAGATAGGCGCGCTCGCCTTCCGGACCGCCGACCCGGATCGGGTTTTCGAGGCTTCCGAGCGGATGGGCGTCGGCGGCGGCGGCGAGGGCCTGCATTTCCTCTTCCGGCGAGCCGGGGCTCAACTGCGCCACCATGGCTTCGGCCGAGACGGTTCGAGCGCCGAGCCGCTGGGCGTGGGCTGGAACGGCGAGCAGGGCGACGGCGAGAAGGGCGACAGCGGCGGGGGCCGGAAAGCGGAACAGGAAAGGCATCTTCAAACTCCTTTCCATGCATCTAGGGGCGGGAATCGGCTCCGCACAAGCCGGCTTCTTCGGCGCTTTCGGCGAAGCGCCTGACAAATCAGTGAAAATCGCGCGACTTGATGCGCATGCCGCCGTCCCGGCCGGGGGGCAATGCCGCGACCGGCGGCGGCGGAAGGCGGTTCTTGTGGCGCGGATCATGGCTGCCGTTGCGGGCGCCGTCGCCGGGACCGGGGCGATAGGGGAAGTCGCGATTGCCGACCTCTCCGAGGAGCGGCGTGAGGTCCTCGATCGAATCGGCGATGACGTGGATCACCTGGCCTTCACGCTGGAGCCGGCCCTTGATCCCGACCATCGCCGAGGACAGGATGGTCCGGCGATAGCGGTCGAACAATCGTTGCCAGACGATCGCGTTGGCGATCCCGCTTTCGTCCTCAAGGGTCATGAAGGTGACATTGCCCTTGCCCGGACGCTGCCGGATCAGGACGATCCCGGCAATGTAGATCCGGGCACCGTCCCTCAAGGTGCCGAGCCGTTTCGCCGGCATCGCCCCCTGCCGGTCAAGCTCCGGCCGGAGGAAGGCGAGCGGGTGATCGCGCAGCGAGAGCTGGACCGAACGATAATCCTCCACCACCTCGCGTCCTTCGGTCATCGCGTTGAGAAGCACCGCCGGCTCGTTCTCGCGCGCTTCGGCCGCCGCGAAGAGCGGCAGCGGCGCCTGGCCGAGGCCGCGAAGGCGCCACAGGGCCTGACGACGATCCAGACCGAGCGATCGGAAGGCGTCGGCATCGGCAAGCTTCTCGAGCGCCGCCACCGGCACTCCGGAACGCCGCCAGACGTCCTCGATGCTGGTGAAGGGCGAATCGGCGGCGGCCGCGGCGATCCTCGCGCCATGGTCGTTGGCGAGCCCCTTCACCATTCGAAGCCCGAGGCGGACCGGAAGCAGGGGCCTGTCGCCGGCTTCCAGAATGCAGTCCCAGCGGCTGGCGTTGACGCAGACCGGGCGGATTTCGACCTCATGATTGCGGGCGTCGCCGACGAGCTGGGCCGGAGCATAGAAACCCATCGGCTGGGCATTGAGCAAGGCGGCACAGAAGATGTCCGGATGATGGAATTTCATCCAGGAGGAGGCGTAGGCGATCTTGGCGAAGCTCGCCGCATGGCTTTCCGGGAATCCGTAGCTTCCGAAGCCCTCGATCTGCCTGAAGGTCCGCTCGGCGAAGTCGAGGCTGTAGCCGCGTTCGAGCATGCCGTTGATCATCGGCTCGCGGAACCGGCTCACGCCCCCGGTCGACTTGAACGTCGCCATCGACCGGCGAAGCGCGTCGGCCTCGGCCGGAGTGAAGCCGGCACCGACGATCGCCACGTTCATCGCCTGCTCCTGGAACAAGGGCACGCCGAGCGTCTTCCTGAGCACGGCCTCGAGCTCGGGCCGGGGATATTCGGGAATTTCCTTATTCTCCCGCCGCCGAAGATAGGGATGGACCATGTCGCCCTGGATCGGCCCCGGCCGGACGATCGCCACCTGGATGACGATGTCGTAAAACTCCCTCGGCTTCAGCCGCGGCAGCATCGACATCTGGGCGCGGCTTTCGATCTGGAAGACGCCGATCGTGTCGGCGTTGCAGATCATGTCGTAGACCGCCGGATCGTCTTCCTGGAGCGACTCCGACCAGAGGTTCATGTCGATCCCCTTGTGCGCCCGGAGAAGATCGAAGGCCCGGCGCATGCAGCCGAGCATGCCGAGGCCGAGCACGTCCAGCTTCATGATCTTCAGCTCTTCGAGATCGTCCTTCTCCCATTCGATCACCCGGCGATCCGCCATTGCCGCCGGCTCGATCGGAACGAGCGAATCGAGCCGGTCCTGGGTGAGAACGAAACCGCCGGGATGCTGGCTGAGATGGCGGGGCGTGCCGATCAGCTGGCGGCTCAGCTCCAGGGTCAGCGCCAGCCGCGGATCCTTTCGATCGAGGCCGAGCTCGTCGACATGCCGTTCGGCGACGCCTTCGTTGGACCAGCCCCATACCTGGCTCGACAGGGTCGCCGTCAGATCCTCCGAAAGGCCGAGCGCCTTGCCGACCTCGCGCACCGCGCCGCGGGT
>CAMPIH010000134.1 GCA_946886275.1 uncultured Sphingosinicella sp. | reverse complement strand
CAGCCCTTCCGAGTCGGGAAGCGGAAGGGCACCGGGGGGAACAGCTGTGGTCTATTACAGACTCTACCTGCTGAACCCGGCCAATGGCCGGTTCATCGGCTTCGAGGAGATCGAGGCGCCCGACGATGTCGAGGCGGTCCATCTGGCCTTGGAGCATTGTGGCTCACAGCCGCTGGAATTGTGGTGCGGCAAGCGCAAGGTGAAGAGCTTTCCTGCCAGGTCCTCGGCGGCCGAAGCCTAGCACAGCACTGGACAGGACAGGCTCTAGCGTCCGGAGACGCTCCTCGGCAGCCTTATCCGCGCCAGAAGGCCGCCCTCGGCCTGGTTTTCCAGTTCCAGCGAACCGCCATGGGCCTGGGCAGCAGCCCGGGCGAGGGTGAGACCGAGGCCGCTCCCGCCCGTTTCCCGGCTTCGTGAGCTTTCGAGCCGGACGAACGGCTCCTGGACCTGTGCGAGGTCCGCTTCGGCTATGCCCGGCCCCTTGTCCGCAATTTCGATGACGACATCGTCTCCCGATCCGCGGACTCCGGCGCGCGCCGAGCCGCCATATTTGACGGCATTCTCGATCAGGTTTCGGATCGCCGGGCGGAGCAGGTTGGGCTGAATGGACGCGGTCTCGCGGCCGCCAGGCTCGAGCTCGACATCGTGACCGAGTGCCCGGAATTCCTCGACGATCGTGTCGACCAGAGCGTTCAGATCGACGATTCGGGCCGGCTCCATCGTCCGCCCGGACCGCGCCAGCGCCAGCGTGTCGTCGAGCATCGCCGTCATTTCCTCGATGGTGGCGATCATCTTCAGGCGTTCGTCTTCCGGCTCGACGCTCTCGGCTCGGATCCGCAGCGAGGCGAGGGGAGTGCGAAGGTCATGGCCGATCGCGCCGAGCATCCGGTCCTTCTCGTCGAGCATGGCCCCGACCCGTCCGCTCATCGCGTTGAACGCCTCGATCGCGCGCTTGACGTCGGCGGGCCCTCGCGGCTCCACCCGCGGCGCCTCGCCCGGCCGCTGGAAGCGTTCGGCGGCCAGGGTGAGATCGCGAAGCGGCCGAGCCAGCCGGGTCGCCATCCAGATCATCGCCCCGAGCACGATCAGGTAGATGAGCAGGGTTGAAGCGGCCACCCGGACGGCGAGCCAGGGGTTGGGGCGCTGGGTGATCATCCGCGCATTGAGCCAGGTTCCGTCATCGAACTGGACCGAGAGCAACAGCGTCTGAAGCGGACGGCTTCGCTCTCGCCGCCTGTTCCGGGGATGATGTTCGGTCACCGTGCCCCGGGCGTCACGGAGGACGACTCCATTCTCGCTGGCCGTCTCACGAAGGCGCGCCGTGATCCTTTCCTGGCTCTGATGTGGCGCGAGCAGGCTCACCATATCGAGCGAGTAACGGGAACGGCGCCCCCATCTGGGGAGCAGATCCTCGCGCTGCCCGGGTTCACTGGCCGCCAGCCTCTGAGCGACCGTGATGAATCGGCTGATCGCCGGCCCTTCGACCTGGGCCCGGGTCGCCCTTTGCCGCTCGGTGAAGACGAGGCTGAAATTGATCGCCTGAGCGACCAGCAGGGCGACCGCCATCAGCAGCGCGATCTGGCCGATGAGGCTCCTCGGCAGCAACCTTCTCACCGGATCACAACTTCCGGACCTCGGCGGCGAGCATGTAGCCGCCGCCCCAGACCGTCTTGATGAGCTTGGGATTTGACGGATCTTCCTCGATCTTCTTCCTCAGGCGGCTGACATGATTGTCGATGCTGCGTTCGAAGGCGGCCAGTTCCCGGCCCTGGCTGAGATCGAGCAGCTGGTCGCGGCTGAGCACCCGGCGGGGTCGAGTGACGAGCGCGTGGAGGAGATTGAACTCGCCGGTCGAGAGCGGGATGGCGACCCCGTCCCGGTCGACCAGCTCGCGCTCTCCCGATCGAAGTACCCAGGGGCCGAAGGCATAGGAATCGGCGTCCGGCGCCCGCACCCGGCCGACGCCTTCATTCGCCCGGCGAAGCACTGCCTTGATCCGGGCCAGTAGCTCGCGCGGGCTGAACGGCTTCGTGACATAATCGTCGGCGCCGATCTCGAGGCCGACGATCCGGTCGGTCTCCTCCGTCCTGGCGGTGAGCAGGATGACGGGGATTTGCGAGGTGGCTCGGATGTGGCCGGTCAGAGCGAGCCCGTCCTCGCCTGGCATCATGACGTCGAGGAGGACCAGATCGATCGCATAAGCGGAAAGGATCTGTCGCGCCTTGGCGGCGTCGGCGGCCTTGGACACGCGCAGGCCGTTCCTGGACAGATAGGAAGCGAGGGGATCCCTGATGTCCCGCTCATCGTCGACCAGCAGGATATGCGGTTCGTCGGCCATGGCGCGCTCTTACCTGTCGCAGCCCGAGCGGCGCCAGCACTAGAATGTCTCGAATTGTGTCGTGGGCGAGCCGTACATCTCTGATTTCGGCGATCGAATACCGGGGATCGCGCCGCCGCTAGGAAGGGGCTCCAGGACGCGTGCGGCAATAGTCCCGGACCGCGTCGACCAGCGGGAAATCGCCGGCCTCGCGCGCCATCCGCTCGCCGCCTTCGCAATCGCCGCCGGCGACCAGCTGGCCGACCCGGTCGCCGAGGCTTCGCGCCTCGGCGGCGCTGCGCTCGGCATTGGCCTGGCGGCGGGCTTCGGCGGAGAGGCTGGCGTCGTTGACGCTTCGCCAATCGGACCAGAGACCGCGGGCCGAAAGCGAGCCGGAATCGGGCGTCTGGGCCACAGCGACTGCCGGCAGAAGAGCGAAGAGGAGGGCGAGAGCGCGGATCACGACGGGGCAGCTATAGCAGAAAAAGTGAGCATCCGCTGAACGATGCGCCGGCGCGAATGGTGAGCCCAGCTGGATTCGAACCAGCGACCTACTGATTAAAAGTCAGTTGCTCTACCGACTGAGCTATGGGCCCGACCGATTTGCCCCGTAGGAGGGGCCGGGGTCCGGGTCAACTGGAGCGGGCTTGGCGAGACGGTAGAGAAGGTGGCGGACGCTGGCGCCGCCGAGAGGGTCGCGCCACTCGCCTGCCACTTCGGCGAGCGGCTCGAGGACGAAGCGTCGCCGGCGCATCTCGGGATGGGGAATCGTCGGTCCAGGACCGCCCCAGAAGCCCTCCGACCAGAGGATGATGTCGAGGTCGAGCACTCGAGGGCCCCAGCGGCGGCCGCCCCGGCGCCCGAACCGCCGTTCGATCCGCTTCAGCTCGCCGAGCAGCTCGTCGGGCATCAGGTCCGTCGTCAACAGGACGACGGCATTGGCGAAGCCGCGGCCAGCGGGCCCCAAAGCCGGGGTGGCTCTTACCCTGGAAGCGCCTTCAACGCTGCCGATCGTGGCCAGCGAGTCCATCGCGGCCCGGACGACGGCGGCCGGGCTCCCATGGCGGCCGTGCCGCCGGTTCGAGCCCAAGGCGATGGCATAGCTTGTCGACGGCATCCTTGCCCGCCTAGACGCTTCCAATGCTGCTCGAAAGTCCGGTTCCCGAGGTCGAAGCGCCGCGCGACTGCCCGCTCTGCCCGCGGCTGGTGGCCTTTCGCCACGATCTGCGCGCGCAACATCCGGAATGGTGGAACGCGCCGGTGCCGGCCTTCGGCGATCCGGACGCCTGGCTCGCCCTCGTCGGTCTCGCGCCGGGGATGTGGGGCGCCAACCGGACGGGACGGCCGTTCACCGGCGATTATGCCGGTATCCTCCTCTATCGCACTTTGTTGAAATACGGCCTCGCCGAGGGCGACTATCAGGAACGGATCGACGACGGCCTGAAGCTGACCGGCTGCGTCATCCTCAACAGCGTCAAATGCCTGCCGCCGCAGAACAAGCCTCTGCCCGACGAAGTCGCCAATTGCCGCCGTTACTATGAGGCCTCGCTGGCGCTCCTGCCCAAGGTGAGAATCCTCGTCGCGCTCGGGCAGATCGCCCATTGCAACGCCGTCCGATCCGCCGGCGCCCGGCAATCAGCCCATAAATTCGCTCATCTGGCGGAGCATGTCCTGCCGGACGGCCGGATCCTGATCGATAGCTATCATTGCTCCCGCTATAATCAGAATACCGGCCGGCTCACCGCCGACATGTTCGAAGCGGTGTTCGCCCGGGCGATCGAGCTCAAAGATCCTCGGTGAGACGGCCGTAGAGCTCGGGCCTCCGGTCGCGGAAGAAGCCGAAGGCGGCGCGGTGCCGCTTCACTGCCGCCAGATCGAGCTCGGCGGTCAGAACGCCGCTTTCCTGGCTCCCGAACTCGGCGAGGATGTCACCGCGCTCGTCGCAGATGAAGCTGTGGCCGTAGAAGATCTGGCCGCATTCATTGCCGATCCGGTTGGCGGCGACGACCGGGACGACGTTCGACACGGCATGGCCGATCATCGCCCGCCGCCAAAGCCGGCTGGTGTCGAGATCGGGGTCGTGAGGCTCGGTGCCGATCGCCGTCGGGTAGAATAATATCTCCGCCCCCATCAGCATCAGAGATCGCGCCGTCTCGGGATACCATTGGTCCCAGCAGATCCCGACGCCGAGCGTGGCCGGCTTCGTCTTCCACACCTTGAAGCCGGTATTGCCCGGACGGAAATAGAATTTCTCTGTGTAGCCGGGGCCGTCGGGTATGTGGCTCTTGCGGTAGACGCCCATGATCGCGCCCTTGTCGTCGATCATCGCCAGGCTGTTATAATGATGCGGCCCATCGGCCTCGAAGAAGCTGGTGGGAATGTAGATTTCCAGCTCGGCGGCGAGCTTCTGCATCGCCAGGACGGCCGGATGCTCCGCAGTCGGCCGGGCGTTGGCGAACAGGGCCTCGTCCTGGGTTCGGCAGAAATACAGGCCTTCGAAGAGCTCCGGCGGAAGGACCACCTTCGCGCCCTTGGCGGCCGCGTCCCGGACGAGCTCCGAGACGTTGCGGATATTCTCGTCAATGTCCTCGGAAAAGGCGAGCTGAAGCGCGGCGACGGTCAGGCGGGTCATCCGAGGGGTCCTTCGATATCGGCCTTCGATCAGGCTCAATCCCTAGTCAGGACGAGCGAGGCGAATTTCAACCCCGCGCTGCGGATTGCAGCCGAGCCGCTCCAGGGATCATGCTGGCACCTGCTGGCTGATGCAGTGGAAGCTGCCGCCGCCGGTAAGCAGATGATCGGCGCGCAGTCCGACCGCGCGACGGCCGGGGAAAAGGGCGCCGATCAGCTCGACCGCCGCCTCGTCATTGGCGGCACCATAGGTCGGGACGACCACCGCTTCATTGCCGATATAGAAATTCATGTAGGAAGCCGGGACGATCTCGCCGTCGCGCTCGAGACGGCCGACCGACGGCACCGGCACGACCTTCAACCCGAAGGCTTCTGCCCGGTAGCGGGCGTCGGCATAGACCTGCTGGTTGGGATCATCGACACCGGTCGGGACCGGGATCGCAAGCGTGCCTTCGGCAACGAAGCGGGCAAGATTGTCGACATGGCCGTCAGTATGGTCGTTGACCAGTCCTTCGCCGAGCCAGAAGATCCGATCGAGCCCGAGATCGGACTTGAGCCGGGCCTCGACCTCGGCCTGGGTGAGGCCCGGGTTGCGGTTCGGGTTGAGCAGGCATTGCTCGGTGGTGACGGCGAGACCTGTGCCGTCCACGTCGATCGCTCCGCCTTCGAGGATCCAGTCGTGGCTCGCAATCTCGAAGCCGTCGCTGTCGGCGAGCGCTCGTCCGATCCGGTCGTCATATTCGAGGACGTACTTGCCGCCCCAGCCGTTGAACCGGAACAGGGCCGCTTTGGCGCCACCATATCCGAGGACGATCGGGCCGGTATCGCGAAGCCAGATATCGCCGAAAGGGGACTCGATGATCGTCGCGAATGGCGCCATCCGTCGCGCGATCTCGCCGCTTTGGGAATCCGCCGCCACCAGCCGGACTTCCTCGCCGCGACCCTCGGAATATACGGCGCGGGCAAAGGCGACGACCTGCTCGCGGGCCGTTTCGAGATCGTCTTCCCAGAGCTCGCCATGGCTTGGAAAGCCGATCCAGACATGATCGTGCGGCGCCCATTCGGGCGGCTGGCGTGCCGTCACGTCCGGCGGCTCCTAATTTCCGGCGCGCGAGCGGTCGCGGATCGCGCGGAATTCGTCGCCCGCATACCAGTTCGGCCATTCGTCGCCGTCGGCAAGCTCGCGGCCGATCTCGTAATAGATTTCGAGATCGCGGATGGCGCCGCTCCAGTCCCAGCTGGGATCATATTCGTCGCTCGGCTGATGATAGCGGTTGGCCCGATAATCGTCGGCAGCCGCCCGGCCCGCCGCGGCACCGCCATTGACCAGCTCCTCGCCGCTTTCGGCATAGAGCATCGGCACTCCGAACTTGGCGAGGCTGAAATGGTCGGAGCGATAATAATAGCCCGCCTGGGGGCTCGGCTCATTGCGGACAACGAGGTTCCGCCGAGCCGCCGCTCGCCGGAAATAATCTTCCAGCTCCGACTTGCCGAGGCCGATGACGACGAGGTCGCGCGTGTTGCCGAAGA
>CAMPIH010000133.1 GCA_946886275.1 uncultured Sphingosinicella sp. | reverse complement strand
TCGCGACGGCGAACGCGATCAGGCCGAGCAGCTCGGCGGCCGCGAAGCCGATGAAGAGGCGGCCCTGCTGGCTGTCGGCCGCGGCCGGATTGCGAAGCGCGCCGGTGAGGAACGAGCCGAAGACGTTGCCGACGCCGGCAGCGGCGGCACCGACGCCAATGGCGGCGAGACCGGCGCCGATGACCTGAGCAGATGCGAAGTCCATGATTAGCTCCTTGCTTAAAAGATAAGAATTACAGCAGTTTAGTGCAGGTTGACCGCGTCATTGATGTAAAGCGCCGTCAGCAGTGCGAAGACATAGGCCTGGATCGCGGCAACCAGCAGCTCGAGCGCGCTGACTCCGGCGATGAACAGGAAGCTGAGGATCGCGATCATCGGTCCCATCACGCCTTCCGCATTGAGGCCGGAGACGACGAAGCTTCCGAACACCTTGATGAGGATGTGGCCGGCGATCATCGCGACGAACAGTCGGAGCGCAAGGCTGAACGGCCGGACCAGGAAGGAGAGCAGCTCGATCACGAAGATGAGCGGGAGCAGCACCTTCGGCGTGCCGTGCGGGATGAAGAGCGAGAAGAAATGAAAGCCGTGGCGCCAGAAGCCGACGATGAGGACGATCGAGAAGCTGATCACGGCGAGCACGCCGGTGATCGAGAAATGGCTGGTCACGGTGAACGGGTGGATCCCCGGAATCACCCCGAACGGCATCATTCCCATCAGATTGGCGAACAGGATGAAGATGAAGACGGTGAACACCCAAGGCACATATTTGCGCCCTTCCGGCCCGATGCTGGTGTCGATCATCGACAGGACGAAATTGGTGATCCCCTCGACCGCAAGCTGCCAGCGGGTCGGCACCAGCTGGCGCTTCATTCCGCCGACCATGAAGAGGAGGATCGCGCCGAGCACGATCATCATCCACAGGGCGCTGTTGGTGAAAGCGAACGGATTGCCGGCCAGATCGCCCGCCAGGGAATCGATCTGGAACTGGTGCATCGGATCGATGGTCGCTTGTTCGGCCGCCACTTTGTCTCGTTCCCTCAGCTCCGCGGGGAGCTTTGCTTAGAAATCTTCCAGACTTCCCACATCGCGATGCCGAAACCGACGAACAGCATCACCACCCAGACGCCGCGAGTGCCGGCGAACCTGTCGATGCCGTAGCCGATCAGCGCGCTGCCGAGCGGGTAGCCGATCAGGACCGAAAGCACGCGATATCCCGGCGACTTGTAATAGTCCGCCGCGACACGATGCCCACCGCCCCGCCTGGCCTCCTCGGCCTGAGCGTCCTTCAATCGCCTGTCGAGCGATGTCAGCCGCGCATCTTCCGTGAGTCCAGGGTCCTGCCGGGGTTCGTCTTCCTGCATGCCAAACTCCCGTGGAACAAGCCGCCGCAAATCAGTGACTCATCGGGCGAGGGACATGCCGGCGAACGAACCCGCCGAGGCGCGGTTCCTTTAGGAAGGGGCCGACCCCAAGTCAACACGTTGCCGCAGTGCAGCAAGCCGACCGAAGGGACGGCCGAAGGAGCCGGCAATTCAGACGTCGATCAGAGCGAAGCGATCAGCCGCAATAGGAGGGCAAAGGCACCGGTTCGCTGCCGTTGCGGCGGCGCCAGACCCCGTCGGGCAGACGATAATATTGGCCGGGACCGACCTTGGTCCTGAACAGAGCGCAGGCGGTCGTTGCCGCCACCTCCTCGATCGTCGCGCCGCGACGCGCCGCCAGATCGGTATAATAAGCCCGGCGCTGGATGTTCACGGAGTCCATCCGGGCGCGGATGTCGGCCGAAGCCGAGCCGGCGAGGCCGAGATAGCCGTCGGCCTGCTCGCCGACCACGCCGCTGGCGCGCAACTCGGCCGAGGCGTCGTTCTGGACGAAGGCGAAGGCCGCGGTTCCGGCCAGAGCGGCGACCGCCAGTCCGGCGGCGACCATCAATTTCATTCGGCGGTTCATCAGAACACTCCTGGATTATTCTCGATCAACTCCCGAACATCCTCCTGGAGCCGGACCACCACTTCCTGGCGGATGTTGATGTTGAGGTTTATCTCGATCGGGCGCTCCGGGGCGCTCACCTGGACACAACCGCCGAGGCCCGCAAAAGCCGCAGCGACAAGCAGCGCCCTTGCCAATCCTGCCATCGACTCCCGGCTCGCATCGGTTCCCTTCTTCGTCAAGTTGGTCGCCATCATTGCACAGGCTCGCTTTCTTCATCCTGAACGTCTGTTGAGGGGGTGGAACGGTCGCGCAGCATTTCCGGGAGCACCGACTGGATGAGGTCGGTCGGATCGCTGAACGAGCGCGCGGTGGCGATCAGGGACCGGAACTGGCCCTGGATCCTGATATTGAACTCGAACGGAATGGCGGCGATCTGGCGGAAGATCCGGCCGGCGATCAACTCGGTGATCCCGCCGCCCGACGGCAGCGTCGTTCCGGCCGGATCGCGGGCAATCCCGTCGAGGTCGATGACGGTGATGAACTCGCCGGCCAGAGCGCCGTTCAGGCTCAGATCGAACTTGCTGTAGCGAAGCGACTTCAGAGCGTTGAAGGCGAGGATCCCGTAGGGGCCGAGGTCGCGGTCGCTGAGCTCGCCGACATAGGAAAGGGTCCCGCCCTCGGGCCGTGCGGAGAGGCGTCCGTCGACGATTCGGCCGCCTGACTGGTCGAACCGCATCGGGATGATGCCGTCGAAGGTGCCGGTCGCCGCGATGTTCGCGAACTCCATCTGCTGGATGAATCGCGCGGCATCGAGGCCGATGACCTGGAAAGTCAGATATTTGGTCGATTCCTGGCCGAAATCGAGAAGGGTCGGCTGAAGCACGAGCTCGCCGCCGGCGAACGGCCATCGGCCGCTTTCGATCGCGACATGATAGT
This sequence comes from uncultured Sphingosinicella sp., assembly GCA_946886275.1. The sequence continues at coordinate 3,616 of CAMPIH010000133.1, read as the reverse complement.
CCGGGCGGAGCTGGAAACGGACGATTCCGTCATGGACGTCGATCCCGGCCCTGATCAGGTCGATTCGGGCGACCTGACCCGGGGCGCTGGTGAGGCCGAGCAGATCGGTGAACTCGATCGTCGTGGTGAGGCCCTCGACCGGACCGAATGGCGCGGCAAGGTTCATCCCGGCGGTCGAGAAGGTCCCCGAGCTTCTCGTCCCTTGTGAATCCCAGCTGATCCGCCCCTGCCCGCTCAACGTGCCGTCGACGAGGGCGACGACTCCGACCGTCAGCGGAGTCAAAGCCTGTGGCTGGAAATTCTCGGTGAAGCTGATCCCGGGAACATCGAGCAGGGCCGAGCCGGCGCCGGTGCCGAGATCGTGCTCGATCGTGGCTCGGGTCACCCGGATGCCGGTTTCGGGGTCGGACAGCCAGCCCCCCGCGTCGATCCGGTTGCCGGCGAGACTCAGCCTGAAATCCTCGCTGACGAGCGGGTAGAAGCGCGGCGGATCCTGGCGGTCGGCCACTCGAAGCCGCCCCGCCATCGTCAGCCGATCGCCGTCATATCGCCACTCGCCGCTGCCCTCGTCATAGTCGAACGGAACGGCGGCGATCGCGCCGGACAGGCCGGCAAATTGTCCGCTGACACCGCCCCCGCCGAAGCGGCCGCGAATCGAAGCGAAATCGAACGCGGTGATGGAGGCGCCCGATCCCAGCCGCGTTTCAACGCCAGCGGCGTCGAACCCTTCAAGAGTAGCCCGAAGACGATCGGCGGCGAGAGTGATCGGCGATCCCCCGAGGCGGCCGGCAAGGCGCGGCGAGCGGAGATCCGCACCGGCGCGAACGTCGCCACTTTGGCTCCAGACGAGGCCAGGACCGACCGGGCAAAGCGGAAGCCGGCTCGGTCCGATCCGAAGATCGCCGACCTGGAGCGAACGGAAGCTGGCGGTGACGCAGCCCTGGCCGATCGCGAAGGCGCCGCGGCCGAAGCGGCCGGCCAGCGGCATGGACAGACCGGTCACCCGGCCGCCGCTGAACGGCCCGTCGAGCTGGAGAGTCGTGCGGAACGTGGTCCTTCCGTCGGCGCCGGCGGTGAAGCCGATCTCGCCCAGCGCGAGCCGGGCTCCGCCGGCCGCGATCGGGGCGATCCGGCCCCGCCCTTCGATCGGTGCCCCGATCCTCGACTGGCTCAGTGCGAAACGCGCGTCGGGGAAGCCGCCGCCGGACAGAGCGAGAGCGCCGTCGAGCCGCAACCCACCGGCCGGCCAGCTATAGGTCACGCCCTCGCCCCCGGTGAGGCTCAACTGGGCGCCGCTTCGGCTTGCGTAGCGCAATCGTTCCAGCTTGATCCCGCCGCGGCCGCGGCTGTTGGCGAGACTCAAGGCGGCGGTCGCCTCGCCGCCACCGCGGCCGGCGCGGACCAGGGCATCGGCGAGCCGGGCGCCGATCGGGCCGAGCGGCGTGTCCTCCGCCGATCGAAGCGCGCCGGCCCATTCGGCGATCGAGTCGTCGCGAAGGACGAGGCCGCGGGCGCTGACGTCACCGTCGAGCTGGAGATCGCCATGGCGCGGCGAAAGGCTGTACTCGCCGGCGAAGCGCGTCGTCGCTGCCCGGAACATGTCGACCGCCGTCTGCCGCGCTTCGAGCGCGACCTGACCAATCGTGCGCGTGGCGTCGCCGGCGAAGGTGAACCGTCCACCCACCCCGGCCATCCGGTGGGGGCCGGCGGCGAGACCGGCCAGAACGAGCCTGGCGCCACCGCGCCAGGAATCGATCGCTGGAGCGAACAGGGCATCGACATCGGCTCGGGCGGAACGGATCGCGAGATCGTCGCCGCAACTCAGGCTGTCGATCGCCAGCGGGCCGCTGATCGAAGGCCGAAGATCGTCGACCGTGACGGCGACGTCGCCGCGCGGCCGGGTGATGGCGCATTCGCCGACGAGAAGCCGGCGGCTGGCCAAGGCGAGGCGGCCCCGGAATCCGTCGGACAGATTGCCCCGTCCGGAGAGTCCCAAAGCGAGCGGCCCGTTCGGCGTGTCCAAAAAGATGGCGACGTCGGCGAGGTCGACCCTCTGATCGGGCAGCCGGAACGGAAGCCCGCTCGGCGGCGGCAAGAGCCGATCGATCTGCCCCAGGGTCAATCGTCCGTCGACGATTCGCCCGCGCATCCGAACCCCGCGAGCGGTGATCAGCCCGACCCTCGGCCCGGTGAGGCCGATCAGGATCTGAACCCGCACCTCGCGCGCGGTGAGGTCCGGGCGGCGTGGATCGCCGATCACCAGATTTTCGAGGATCTGGGTGCCGAAGCCGATCCGCTTGACCTCGTAGCTGGCCTGGACCCCGCGGCGGGCGAGCTCGCGGTCGATATAGCCGGTCGCGAGGGTGAAGCGCATGAACCAGATGATGACGAGCGCGACGAGCAACAGCAGGAGCAGCAGGCCGAGAGTAAGCCTCAGCCTGCGCGGCCAGCGCCGGCGCCTCACGATCTCGATCACTTCGTCGTCCACTCGCTCCCGCCTGAGCATAGGTTCGCCGGCCGCGCCAGCGGTCAACCCACGATCGGGGCGGGCGTTCCGCTGCCGTCACGTTCGCCTAGGGACGTTGTCCTGTACCCGCAATGAGCGGCGAAGAACGGAGCGGCGGACGGCAGATAAGGGTTGACGAGCCGGTGGTGTGTTCCATATTTGTTCCCCGTGGAGGAACGCGACATGGCGCCACCCGAGGACAAGGTGAACGAGCTCGCGCTCCTCCTCGAGCGTGAATTATCCCGATCGATCGCGGGGAGCGGCCGGATTCCGCATCTGCAGCTGGTCGAGCCCGGTCCGCCCGGCGCCCCGTCCGCGCCCAAGGCAGGCGAAGGTCACCGCGCCAGGCTTCGGCAGCGTCTGCTCGATGGCGGCCCCGACGCTTTGCTCGATCACGAGCTGGTCGAATATCTGCTCGGCCTGGCCATTCCGCGCCGCGACACCAAGTCGCTGGCGAAGCGGCTCATCGCCGAGTTCGGCGGCTTCGGGCGATTATTCTCCGCCGATCCGGAGACGATCAGGCGGGTCGGCGCGATCAGCGAGAGCGCCGCCGCGGCGGTGAAGATCGTCCAGGCTTCGGCGCTTCGGCTGCTCGAGAAGAACATGATGCAGCGGCCGGTGCTCGGCTCCTGGCAGGCGCTGATGGACTATCTGCGGGCGGACATGGCGCACGAGCCGATCGAGCGGGTCCGGGTGCTGTTCCTCAACACGAAGAACATGCTCATCGCCAACGAGAAGATGTGGGACGGATCGGTCGACGAATCGGCGGTCCATATCCGCGAGATCATGAAAAGGGCGCTCCAGCTGGAGGCGACCGCGGTCATCATCGTCCACAATCATCCGAGCGGCGATCCGAGCCCGAGCCAGCAAGACATCCGCCTGACGCGAGACCTCGTCGAAGCGGGACGCCATCTCAAGGTCACCGTCCATGATCATGTAATCATTGGCGCGAACGGTCATTCGAGCCTCCGCGCACTCGGGTTGCTTTAAGCCTAAACTATATTTGGCGCGAAGCTCTGGGGGTGAACTGCAGAGGCAGCGCGGCACGACACTGCCGAACGAACGGCGGGCGGGGGACCGGGACGGTTGCGCCGCCACCCACTGCCCCAT
>CAMPIH010000132.1 GCA_946886275.1 uncultured Sphingosinicella sp. | reverse complement strand
ACCTCTGACCTCTGCCTTCGGAGGGCAGCGCTCTATCCAGCTGAGCTATGGGTGCCAGAGCCAGAGAGATGGGCGCTTAGCAAAGGCCCGGCAAGGGGGCCAGACCTAAGTTGACGCTGCCGTCACATCGAGGCGCGCTCGGCGATCGGGGGTTGATCTTGCCGGCATAAGGTGTCTGATCGCGCTCCCGTGAACCCCACACCGCCGAATCGAGATTTCGCCAGCGACGCGCGCATGCGCGCGATCGTCGATCGATTCCGCGGGCCACTGAAGAGCTATTTCAGGAAGCGGGTCTACGGCGCGGAGGAGGCCGAGGATCTCGTCCAGGACGTCTTCTGCCGGATTGCGGCCCAGGGCGACGCCGATCGGATGGAGAATCCCGAGGCCTATATCTTCCAGATCGCGGCCAATCTGCTTCGGGACCGGGCCCGCCGTGAGAGCACCCGGTCTTCGGCGATGCGCGAAATCGGGCACCGCACCGAAGATTTCGTTGAGGAACTTTCGCCGGAGCGCGTCTTACAGGGAAAGCAGGGACTGGCCGATCTCGATCGGGCACTGACGGAACTGCCGGCAAGGACTCGGATAATCTTCGTGCTGCACAGGTTCGAAGAACTGAAATATTCGGAGATTGCGCGGCGGCTCGATATTTCCGTCAGTAGCGTCGAAAAACATATGATGGATGCGATTCGGCATGTCGCGGCACGAATAAGGTGGAACGGAAGCAAGTGAAGGATACGGAGCATTCGATCGAGGCAGCGGCGGCCTATTGGTTCGCCAAGCGGCGCTCGGACTCCGTCAGCCGCTCGGAACAAGCGCGCTTTCTTCGCTGGCTCAACCAGGATCCCGCTCATCAGGCCGCTTATTCGGAATATGAATCATTGTGGACCAGCATCGGCGCGGTCGCCGGCGACCCGGCGATCGTCGCGATGCGAACCGAGGCACTGGCCGCCGCGCCTCGACGGGCAATTCTCGGCTGGCGCGCGATGGGTGCCGTCGCGGCGACTCTTGCCGTCTTTCTGCTGGTCGGCGTCCTGCTGATGTCGAGGGGAGAGATTGGGGGGCCGGCGCCGGAACGGCAGATCGCCCAGTCCGACGCGCCCCGAATGCTTCGAACCGCCGTCGGCGAACGTTCCGCGGTGACGCTCGATGACGGCTCCGTCGTCGAGCTCAACACCGACAGCCAGCTCGTCGTCGATTATGGCGACCGCGTCCGAGCGGTCCGACTGATCCGCGGCCAGGCGATGTTCGAGGTGGCCCATGACTCCGCACGGCCGTTCGTCGTCGAAGCCGCGGGACAGCGTATCGTCGCGCTTGGGACGGCGTTCGACGTGCGCGTCGATTCCGACGGAATGCGAGTCACCCTGATCGAGGGTCGAGTCTCGGTCGAGCCGGTCGGCGACACGCCCCACGGCGTTCGCGCCACAAGGACGCTCGTCCCGGGCGAGCAGCTCGTTGCCCGTGCGGATCAGCCGATCGTGGTGCTGCCTGCCGACGTCCGGCAGGCGGTGAGCTGGCGCACCGGGCGACTGGCCTTTTCGGACGAACCGCTCGGCGAGGTGATCGAGGAGATCAATCGTTATTCGAACCGCAAGGTCGTTCTCGCCGATCCGAGTCTTGCCGAATTGCGGGTCAGCGGCGCCTTCCGCGCCGGATCCGTCGGCAGCTTCGCCACGGCGATGGAAACGGCCTTCCCCGTTTCCGCGGAAAGCCGCGGCAACGAGATCGTGCTGAGCTGGGAATAGGCTCCCATTTTCGGCTCCTCCCGATGATCACACTGCCGACCGCCCCAGCACAATTTATTTTTTGAGGGGTTTGGAACCCGGCGCGTCTTACTCACCATGACGGGTTGAACGGCGCCGTGCGCCAGTGGGGAGGAAGAATGAGTTTCTCGGGTTTGTTCAGGTCCGCGATGCTGTCCGGCGTCGCCATTGCCATCGTTGCTCCGGCCCCGGCCTTCGCCCAGTCGATCGCTTTCGACATTCCCGCCCGCGACCTCGATGGCGCGCTTCAGCAATTCGCGCTGACCAGCAATCGCGAGATACTCTATTCACCGGCGCTCGTCGCCGACCGCCGGTCACCCGGCGTGGTCGGCACGTTCACTCCGGAAGAGGCGCTCCGCCGGCTGCTGAGCGGAACCGAGATCAGTTTTCGCCGGACCTCGCCGGGCCTGTTCGTGCTCGAACGCGGCAACGGGCCGGCCATGGCCCGGACGACGGCCGCCTCGCTCCAGACCCCGATGTCGGCCCGGCCGACCGCCTCGGCTGGAGCCGCGATCGGCGACGCTATGCTGAGCGGGACGGTGTTCGACGAGACCACCGGCACGCCGATCGCCGGCGCTAGAGTGACGATCGAGGGCACGGACCGTTCTGCGGTGACCGACTCGCGAGGCGTCTATCGCTTCCCCGGGATCGGCGCCGGCGAGCATGTCGTCGTCCTCGACTATCTCGGCGACGCTCCACAGCGGCAGTCGGTCACCGTCGCTTCGGGCGCTTCGACGACGGCCGATTTCGTCCGGGGCGTGGCCGACCAGGATACGATCGTCGTCCTTGGCTTTAACAGCGCCATCCAGGCCGGGCTGAACCAGCAGCGCACCGCCCCGAACAACTCGACGGTGGTGTCGGAAGATCTGCTCGGCGGCTTCCCGGCCGAAACCGTGTCGGAGGCGCTTCGGCGTGTTCCCGGGGTCGCCTTCGGCCGGGCCGAGGACAGCGGCGAAGGATCGAAGATCACCGTCCGCGGATTCAGCTCAGAGGCGATCAACGTCCAGGTCAACGGGCTCGAGCTTCAGGGGACCAATTTCGAGCGGACGATCGACCTGTCCGGCTATCTCGCCGACAATATCCAGACGATCACCATCCACAAGTCGCTGCTCCCGAGCCACGAGGCGACCGGCTCCGGCGGCCTCGTCGAGATCGAGACCCGGTCGGGCCTCGATTATGGCGATTTCCATTTCAGCGCGAGCGTCGAAGGCGAACGCGCCCTGGACGACGGCTTCGGCCACGAGTGGCAGGCCAGCGGCACGATCGGCGGCAAGATCACCCCGAATCTCGGCATCGTCGGGAGCCTTTCCTACCGCGATACCAATCGCCGCAATTTCGACGTCAGCGTCCTGGACTTCCTCCCCGCCGTCATGCCTGCCGGCTTCACCAGCGTCACCTTCATCCCCGCGAGCCAGCAATTTCCGTTCGACGAGGAGATTAACAGCCGGCTGATCAACACCGGCAATTATACGGCTCGCGATCGCGACGAGACGACTCTCGCCGCCTCGGTGAACCTCGCCTGGGACATTGGCGATCATACCCGCCTGAGGCTCGATCTGCAGCGCAACCAGCGCCAGGCGACGACGCTCACGACCCGGTCCGGCGCGAGCTTCCTGACCCTTGGGGTCGACATGCCGATTCCCGAGCTGGGCGGTGAAGTCCGCCGCCGGACGGTATTGAACAGCTTCCGTCCGATCATCGCTTTGGCCGAGACGGACCTCGATCTCACCACCAACGTCGTCAGCCTTCGCGGTGACACCAATGTCGGCCGCTGGCAGTTTCGCTACAAGGCGGGCTATACCGGCGCTCGCTCCCAGTCCGAGAATTACGCGATCAACCTGCTCGGCCGGACCTTCACCAATATCCGCGATCTGATTGATCCGGCTGCTATCGTCCTGGCGCCCGACGATGATGCGGCGCGCACGATCCGGGTGATCGACGGCGGCTTCGTCAGCCTCCCGAACGGAGTACCGGTCCCGGCCTTCTCGCAGGCGGGCATCGACGCCTATTTGAACCCCTCTTCCTACCGGATAAACAACGTGATCCGGTCGATCACCGACAGCCCGACCGATGCGTGGATCGCCGAGGGCAGCGCCCGCTATTCGCCCGAAACCTGGCTCGATTATGTCGAGGTCGGCTTCAAATATGATCGCAGCGAGCGTTCCGCTCTCGACGACACCTTCGCGGTGACGACGTCGGCGTTGAGCAGCCTCAACACGTTCATCTCGATCGCCGGGCGGGACACGTTCCTCGACCAGATCGATCCTGCGCTTCTGATGGCCACGTCGCTGTCCCCGATCGGCCTGAATTTCGCCATTCCGAGTCTCGACGCGGGTGGCGCAGCGACCATTTTCGACGCGCTCGCCGGGCTTACCGCCGACGATCCTTCGACACCGTTCAACGAGGAGCGGTTCAGGTTCAACGATTTCAGTGCGCTGGACCCGATTTCCAGTCCGAGCGCGCTGAGTCCTGCCGAATCCGTCGAGGACCGGCTCGCGGGCTACCTCGAGACTCATGTCGAATTCGGTGATTTCGACGTCATCAGCGGCCTGCGGATGGAAAGGACGACCAGGACCGGGACGGCGATCACCGTTCCGAGCGTGACATTGCCCGTCGGCACGGAGCCGCGTGAGACGTTCATCGATGCCGGCCTGATCGATTTCGTCGACACGACCGCCGTCGATACGACGCTCACGCCGAGCCTGCTCATCAATTACCGGCCGCAGAGCAACATCGTCGCCCGGCTCGGCTACTTCCGGTCCACCGTCAATCCGAGCCTTCAGCAGCTTCGCCGCCAGACCCAGTATATCCTGAACTTCAGGACCAACCGGATGATCCTGCGCGAAGGCAATCCTGACCTTAAGCCGACGACGACCGACAATTTCGATCTCGATCTCGCTTATTATTTCCGCGACACGCCGGGGCTCGTCCGCGTCGGCGCCTTCTACAAGAAGACCAACAACAATTTCACCAACCTGCTGATCCAGGATCAGCCCGCCGACGTCCGCCAGCGCCTGGTCGATTATCTGCAGCCGCTCGCCGCAAGCCGACCCGATCTCCTCGCTTTCGACGAAGACACGGAGTTTCTCCTGTCCCGTCCGGTCAACGGCGAAGGGGGCGTGATCTGGGGACTCGAGGCGGAAGTCATCCGGCGCTTCGATTTCCTGCCCGGCTTCCTCGGCGGTTTCGGCGTGATCGGGAACGTCACCTATACGAAGGGCGATTTCCCGACTCTCGTTTCTGGCCGCAACGACGCCGGCGTCCTGACCAACTTCACGCTCGATCGTCCGCTCGAGGACCAGGCGGCCTGGGTCTATAACGCCGCGCTGACCTATGCCGGGGGCGGGTTCGAAGGACGGCTGATCTACACCCACCAGGACGTCACGGTCACGAGCTACGAGATCCACGATCTCAACACGGTGATCCCCTCTTATTCCACGCTCGACCTTCGCCTGAGCTACAATTTCAACGGGCCATGGGGCGGGCTGGTGACCTTGTTCCTGGAGGGCGACGATTTGCTCCATGACGCGAGCGATCCCGACATCCGATCGGCGACGGCGAGCACTCCGGGACGCGAAGACGGATTCTTCTTCCCGAATACGTTCCAGTTCAACGGGGGCAGGACGTTCACGGCGGGAGCCCGGGTCCGGTTCTGACCGGCTGCGCAGCCTTTTTTGAGTTCCAGGAGTATCGAATGAATCGCACTTTCGTTTCCGCGCTCGCGCTTGCCGCGGGCCTGGCTGCCTGCGCCCCGACCATGGCGTCCACCGAGAGAGCGAGTCCTTCCTCGGTCGCCGAAGCTTCCGCCGCAGCCCCGGCCGAAACGGTCTGGCCACACCAGGAAAGCGATCTGACCGCTGATCCCGCCGTCCGTTATGGCGTGCTTGCCAACGGGATGCGTTACGCCATCCGCCGGAATGCGACCCCTCCGGGAGAAGCGTCGTTGCGGCTCAGGATCGACGCCGGCTCGCTTTACGAGGCGGAGAACCAGCGCGGGGTCGCTCACTTCCTCGAGCATATGGTCCTGAACGGCACGACCAACGTGCCCGAAGGCGAGTTCGTCCGCCGGCTCGAGCGACACGGGCTCCGCTTCGGTCCCGATACCAACGCGTCCACCGGCTTCACTCAGACCGTCTACAAGCTCGATTTGCCCGAGACCGACTCGGAAACGGTGGATACCGCCTTGTTCCTGATGCGCGAAGTCGCAGACGAGGCGACGCTTGCCGCTTCCGCCATCGATAGCGAGCGCGGGATCATTCTCTCCGAGGAACGGACCCGGTCGACGCCATCTTTTCGAATGCTCGTCGATTCCCTCGCCTTCAACATGCCGGGCCAGCTGGCGCCCAATCGCCTTCCGATCGGAAGCACGGAAGTGATCAGAACCGCGCCGCGCGAGCGTTTCGTGGAGTTTTACGAAGCTTATTATCGGCCGGAGCGGGCGACGCTTATCGTCGTCGGCGACTTCGATGTCGACGCGATGGAAGCGAAGATCCGCAATCGGTTCGGAAGCTGGCAAGGCGAGGGCGAGGCGGGCCCCGAGCCCGACCTCGGAAGCGTGGCCGGGCGCGAGCCGGAGGCGCGGATCTTCGTGGAATCCGGTGTCCCGGAGCGCATTTCCCTGTCCTGGGCGAGCCCACCCGATCTCAGACCCGATACGCGCCAGAAGCGTTCGGAAGCCTTCGTTCGCCGGATCGGCGAGATGATCCTCGAGCGGCGGCTCGAGCGGATCGCCGCGACCATGACCCCGGCGCCGTTCATCGCCGCCGCCGCAAGTCATGGCAACCAGGCCGAAAGCATCCGTATCGCCCAGGTCTA
>CAMPIH010000131.1 GCA_946886275.1 uncultured Sphingosinicella sp. | reverse complement strand
CCTCGACCTCGGCCGAGCTGATATTCTCGCCGCCGCGGATGATGATGTCCTTCTTCCGGTCGACGATGAACAGGTAGCCGTCCTCGTCCAGATAGCCGACGTCGCCGGTTCGCAAATAGCCGTCGGCCGTGAACGCCGCCTTGGTCGCCGCCTCGTCCCGCCAGTAGCCGCGGATATTGGCCGCCGATCTTATCGCGATCTCGCCCCGTTCGCCGGCGGGAAGATGGCGATCGCCCTCGCCCAGGATCGCCATCTCGACGATCGGATGGTGGGGCCGGCCGGTCGATTCCGGCTTGTCGTGATAATTGGACCAGAAATTGCCGCAGCCGACGGCATTCGTCTCGGTGAGGCCATAGCCGAGCGCCGGCTGGGCGCCGCGGAAGCTTTCCTCCAGTCGCCTGACATGCGCGACCGGGCGCGGCGCGCCGCCGGCGGCGATGTCGGTCAGCGTCGAAAGATCATATTTGTCGCGATCCGGATGCTGCATGAGCTCGAGGCTCATCGTCGGCACTCCGACGAAATAGGTGATCTTCTCGGCTTCGATCAGCCGGAGCGCCTCACCCGGATCCCATTTCGGCATGAGCACCATGGTCCGGCCGATGACGAAGCTGTTGAGCAGAACCGGCACCTCGCCGGTGACGTGGAAGAGCGGGACGTTGACGAGGGTCTTGGGCGGATTGACCGGCGGCTCGCCGAGGCTCTCCTTGATCCCGAGCAGGGTGAGCAAGCCGATCGTATAGGCATAGACCCCGGTGGTGACGGCGCGGTGGGTGGAAAGGGCGCCCTTGGCGAGGCCGGTTGAGCCCGAGGTGAACAGGATCGTCGCGTCGTCTTCCGGCGACACCGAAGGCAGATCCGCCTCGCCGCCACGTTCCAGGAGAGGCGAAAGCGCCTCGCCCAGAGGGCGCTGGACCTGAAGCGTGACGATGGGAATAGCACAGCCGCCGGCGCCGAGGCGCTTGGCCCGGGGCTCGTCGGCGATGATGAGCTCCGGCTCGGCCAGGGACAGAGCGTGGCGCATCTCGTCCGATTGCCACCAGCCGTTGATCAGGGTGACGATGGCGCCTGCCTTGAGGACGGCCATGTAGCTGACGATCCAGCTCGGGCAGTTGCGCATCGCGATCGCGACCCGATCGCCCTTCGCCACGTTCCAGCTTCCGGCGAGCACCCGGGCGAGCCGGGTCGCCTGTTCGTTCAGCTCGGCGAAGGTCAGCCGCTCGCCGTCGGCGACGACCGCTTCGGTGGCTCCGTTGAGGGCGCAGAACGCGTCGAAGAAGATGGGCAGGGTCGGCGGCAAATTGGCGACGATGGCCCGGCCTTGCTCGTCGCGGCCGATCTGGATCCGCCCGCCTTCGCCGGTGACGGCCGCAAGCACAGCGTCATACTTGCGGTCCAGCTCGCTCGGCATGCCCTCGTCTCTCCTGCTTTGCCTTTTCCTATGCCCTCACTATGAAGGCGCGAACCTGAAGGGGGAAGCCTTGATCGACGCCTTACTGACATTGATGGCAACAGCCGGCGATGCGATCAGGTTCGAGGATCTCGGCCTCACCGAGCACAGCAAGATCGCGCTCGACCTCGGCTTCTTCCAGCTGCGCTGGTACAGCCTCGCTTATCTTTTCGGGATCATCATCGGCTGGTGGTATCTGCTGAAGCTGCTCCGCGAGCCGGGCGCGCCGATGGCGAAACGCCACGCCGACGACATGGTCTTCTACGCCACCCTGGGGATCATCCTCGGCGGCCGGCTCGGCTATGTCCTGTTCTACCGCCCTGGTTATTATCTCGAGAACCCGCTCGAGATCGTTCAGCTCTGGGATGGCGGAATGTCGTTCCATGGCGGAGTCATCGGGGTCAGCCTCGGCATCCTGTGGATGGCCCGCAAGCACAAGCTCGATTGGCTCAGGATCCACGATTATGTCGCCTGCTGCATCCCGTTCGGCTTGTTCCTCGGCCGCCTCGCCAATTTCGTGAACGCCGAGCTGTGGGGACGCCAGACCGATCTGCCCTGGGGAATCGTCTTCCCAAATGCCGGCGGAGTCGCTCGTCACCCGAGCCAGCTTTACGAAGCGGCGCTGGAAGGAATCGTCCTTTTCGTCATCCTCTGGGCCCTGTTCTGGAAGACCCGCGCCCGGTGGCAGCCCGGTCGGCTCGTCGGCGCCTTCATCCTCGTCTACGGAATCAGCCGCTTCCTCGTCGAGCTGGTGAGGCAGCCGGATGTCGGACTGGAGAATCTCTCCTGGGGGCTCAGCATGGGGCAGACGCTGTCGCTGCCGATGATCCTGGGCGGGCTTTACCTCGTCGTCACCGCCCCGCGCCGAGCGCAGCGGGTCGTGCCGGTCGCCGGCCATGAAGCCGCCGGCTGATCCGGGCGTGGCCGGCCAGCTCAGGCGGCTGATCGCGGAGCGAGGGCCGATCCCGGTCGCCGACTACATGGCCGTGGCCAACGCGCATTATTACGCGAATCACGATTCGATCGGCGCTTCCGGAGACTTCATCACCTCCCCGGAGATCAGCCAGGTGTTCGGCGAGCTGATCGGAATCTGGCTGGCCGATCTGTGGCTTCGTGCCGGTCGGCCGCCGGCCGCCCATTATGTCGAGCTCGGCCCGGGCCGAGGCACTTTGGCCCAGGATTCGCTTCGGGCGATGGCGGCCGCCGGCCTGAAGCCCGAGGTGGAGCTGGTGGAGACCAGCCCGATCCTTCGGTTCCGCCAGGCCGAGCGGGTTCCCGACGCGCGCTGGCACGACGATATCGCCTCGCTTCCGGACGAAAAGCCGCTTCTGATCGTCGCCAACGAATTTTTCGATGCGCTGCCGATGCGGCAATATGATCGCTCGGGCCGAGAGCTCAGGATCGGCTGGGAGGGCGGCCGCTTCGTCCGCGACGGCGAGGTCCACCAGGAACATTCCCCGGATTCCGTCGAGATCGTCCACGCCCTCGCAGCGAGACTGGCAGCTCAGGGCGGTGCTGCTCTCATCATCGATTACGGCCATGATCGCCCAGGCACGGGCGATACGCTCCAGGCGGTGTCGCGCCACCAATATGCCGATCCCTGGCAGGAGCCTGGGGCCCGCGATCTCACCGCCCATGTCGATTTTCATGCCCTCGCCTCCGCGGCGCGCTCGGCCGGCGCTCTCGTCCATGGGCCGACGAGCCAGGGAGAATGGCTTGAGGCGATGGGGATCGGGCTTCGATCGGAGAGGCTGGCCAGGGCGTCGCCGGGCAAAGCGGGGGAAATCGCCATGGCGCGCGACCGGCTGACCGCCGCCACCGGCATGGGGGAGATGTTCAAGGTGCTGGCGCTCACCGCCCCCGACTGGCCCGCTCCGGAGGGGTTCCGATGAGCGCGCCGATCCGTTTCCGCGACGCCCGCCTGGACGATGCCGCCGCTCTGTCGGAGCTGGCGCGACAGACATTCGCCGAGACGTTCGGCCACCTTTACGCGCCGAAGGACCTTGCCGCCTTCCTCGCCGGCCACTCGGAGGAAAAGTGGCGCAAGCAGCTGGAGGACGAACGCTATACGGTGAGAATCGGTGAAGCCGACGGCGGCGCCGACGGGGCGGCGGCCTATGCGACGGTCGGGCCGCCGACGCTTCCGATCGAGACGAGCGCGCCTGCGGCCGAGCTGAAGCAATTCTATGTCCGCGCGCCGTGGCACGGTTCCGGCGCCGCCGCGGAGATGATGAACTGGGTCCTGGAGGAAGCGCGGCGAAGGGGCGCGAAAGACCTCTTCCTCTCCGTCTTCATCGACAATCACCGGGCACGGCGATTCTACGAGCGCCGCGGCTTCGAGGCGGTCGGCCGATTCGACTTCAAGGTCGGCAATCATGTCGACGAGGACATCATCATGCGGCTGAGACTCGACCCGTGACCGTCGAGACATTCCGATCCGGCCTGCTCGGCGAAATTCCCCATGGCTTTCTCGGCCGCCGCGGCGGAGTCTCCACGGGCGTCTGCGCCGGCCTCAACGTCGGCCGGGGCTCGGGCGACGATCGTTCCGCGATCGCCGAAAATCGCCGCTTGGCCGTGGCGGCGGTCGCGCCGGGAGCGAGCCTCGTCACCGTCCACCAGGTCCATTCGGCCGATGCGATCGCGGCGACGGCGCCATGGCCGGACGAAGGCCGGCCTCGTGCCGACGCGATCGTCACCGATCGCCCCGGCCTCGCTCTGGGGATCCTCACCGCCGACTGCACGCCGGTCCTGTTCGCCGACCTCGAGGCCGGAGTGATCGGCGCGGCCCATGCCGGCTGGCGAGGCGCCTTCCTCGGCGTGATCGAATCGACTCTGTCCGCGATGGAGAAGATCGGCGCCGACCGGGGCCGGATCCGGGCTGCCGTCGGTCCCGTCATCGGCCGCCGATCCTACGAGGTGGACGAGGATTTCCATCGCCGATTCACTGAGGCCGAACCGGCCAACGACCGTTTCTTCTCGGCCGGCCGGCCCGGCCGGTTCCAGTTCGATCTCGAAGCCTATGTCCTCGCGCGCCTCGCCGACGCGGGCGTTCGCCGGGTCGAGGCCCTCGGCCTCGACACCTATTCCGATCCTGACCGCTTCTACAGCTACCGCCGCTCGACCCATCGCGGCGAGCCCGATTACGGCCGGCAGATCTCGCTGATCGCGCTTCCTGGAACGGGGCAGAGTCGATGAACTGGACGCTCTATGGAGTCGCCGGGTGGGGATCGACTCTCGCCGAGGGGGCGCTCGCCTGGGTCGGCCAGCCGTTCGACTGGATAGACGTCGACGGTTTCGACCGTCCCGGACCGGCCCGTGACCGACTTCTCGCCGTGAACCCGCTCGCTCGGGTGCCGACCCTGGTCGCGCCGGACGGTACGATATTGACCGAGAGCGCGGCGATCTTGCTCCACCTTGCCGAGCGAATGCCTTCCGCCGGCCTGGCGCCCGAGCCTGATCATCCCGACCGGGCACGCTTCCTCAACCGGCTGATCTGGTTCGTCTCCACACTCTATCCGACCTTCTCCTATCGCGATTATCCCGAGCGCTGGGCGCCTTCGGCGAAAGCGGAGCTGGTCGAACGGATCGACGCATTCCGCCGCTCGCTCTGGCGGCAATTCGAGGCCGAGGTCGGGGGCGGTCCGTTCGTTCTCGGCGAACGACCGTCGGCGCTCGATCTTTACGTCGCGATCATGTCCCACTGGCGGCCCGGCCGCGCCTGGCTGGCCGAGCATTGCCCGGTGCTTCACGCAATCGCGGTCGCCGCGGATTCGCTGCCGCGGATCGCGCCGGTGATGGAGCGCAATTTCCCCCGCTAGGGGGCGAGCAGGCTGGTGGACGGCACCGCCCGGCGCATCCGGGCTCCAAAGCGAACCGGCATCAAGCGGTCGATACTTCCACTTGAGCCGGACAGGCTCTAGAGGACCGCTCGGGCAACGGACCTCACCCCCGGCCGCATCAGCGGCCCGTGAGCCGCCTTCTCCGGCGGGCTCGGTCTCCCACGCAGCGATTGCGACGGTTGAAAAGGAGACAATGATGGAAGACGAAGCCGAACTGACGGGTGCGACTCCGCGCCGGCGCCCCAAGCCCGACATTCTCGAGATCGACGGCAGGCGGCTGAAACCCGCCACCTTGATGATGGGGCACGGTTTCGACCCGGCTTTGTCCGAAGGCTCGCTCAAGCCGCCGGTCTTCCTCACCTCGACCTTCGTGTTCGAGAGCGCGGCAGCCGGAAAGCGCCACTTCGAAGGAGTCACCGGAAAGCGGCCCGGCGGCGCCGACGGCCTGGTCTATTCCCGCTTCAACGGCCCGAACCAGGAGATACTCGAAGACCGGCTGAGCGTCTGGGAAGATGCCGACGACGCCTTGTCCTTCTCGTCCGGAATGTCGGCGATCACGACCCTGCTGATGACCTTCGTCCAGCCGGGCGACATCGTCGTCCATTCCGGTCCGCTCTACGCGGCGACCGAGACCCTGATCGGCCGGATCTTCGGCCGCTTCGGCATTCGCTGGCTCGATTTCCCCGCCGGAGCCACGCGCGAAGAGATCGAAAAGGTGCTGGAACAAGCCAAGGGCATGGGCCGGGTGCCGCTCATCTACCTCGAGAGCCCGGCCAACCCGACCAACGCCCTGGTCGACGTCCAGGCCGTCGCCGCCGCTCGCGACGCCTTGTTCGGCGAGGAAAAGCCGCCGATCGCGATCGACAACACCTTCCTCGGCCCGCTCTGGCACCATCCGCTCCGCCATGGCGCCGATCTTTCGGTCTATTCGCTGACCAAATATGCCGGCGGTCACAGCGACCTCGTCGCCGGCGGGATCACCGGATCGCGCGACCTGATCAACATGATCCGGATGATGCGCAACACGATCGGCACGATCACCGATCCGAACACCGCCTGGATGCTTCTTCGAAGCCTGGAGACCCTGGAGCTTCGGATGACCCGCGCCGGCGAGAATGCCGCCCGGGTCTGCGCCTTCCTCCGCGACCATCCGAAGGTGGAAAGCGTCGGCTATCTCGGCTTCCTCACCGAAGGACGGCAGGCGGACATCTATCGGCGCCACTGCACCGGCGCCGGATCTACCTTCTCGCTCTATCTCAAGGGCGGCGAGAAGGAGGCCTTCGCCTTCCTCGATT
>CAMPIH010000130.1 GCA_946886275.1 uncultured Sphingosinicella sp. | reverse complement strand
CGTTCGTTCTCGGGATGGCCGGAATGGCCTTTCACCCAATGCCATTCCACTTCGTGGGGCGAGGCGGCGTCGACCAGCTCCTGCCAAAGCTCGGCATTCTTGACCGGCTTCCGGTCGGCCGTCTTCCACCCGTTCCGTTTCCAGCCGTGGATCCACTTGGTGATCCCGTCGCGGACATAATTGCTGTCGGTGTAGAGCTTCACCCGGCACGGGCGCTTCAGCGCCTCGAGCGAACGGATCGCCGCGAGCAGCTCCATCCGGTTGTTCGTCGTCAGCGGCTCGCCGCCGCTGATCTCCTTTTCATGCTCGCCGGAGCGGATCACGGCGCCCCAGCCGCCCGGGCCGGGATTGCCCTTGCACGCGCCGTCGGTGAAAATCTCGACGAAGCTCACGCCGCCTGGAGGCCCGCCGGGAGCTTGAACACCATCCGCTCCTCGACGCCCTCGACGGGCTCCTCGGTCACGTCGAACCGTTCGGCGAGCTGGTCGACGACTTCGCGGACGAGCAATTCGGGCGCCGAGGCGCCGGCGGTGATTCCGAGCGTCCTGACGCCGGCGAGCCAGTCGAAATCCACCTCGGCGCCACGGCCGATGAGCCGGGCCGGGGTTCCCTCGCGCTCCGCCACCTCGACCAGCCGGAGCGAGTTGGAGCTGTTCGGCGAGCCGATGACGAACAACGCGTCGCAGCGGCCGGCGATCGACTTGACCGCCGCCTGCCGGTTGGACGTCGCGTAGCAGATGTCCTCGCCGCGCGGGCCCTGGATGGCGGGAAAGCGCCGTTTCAGGATGGCGACGATCTCGGCCGTATCGTCGACGGACAGGGTCGTCTGGGTCAGGAAGGCGAGCTGATCGGGATCGCCGGGCTCGACCTGCTCGGCCTCGGCCGCGGTCTCGATCAGGGTCATCCGGCCTTCGGGCACCTGTCCGAACGTCCCGATCACCTCGGGATGGCCGGCATGGCCGACGAAGAGGATGTGCCGGCCGTGCTCGATCAGCCGCTCGGCCTGGCGGTGGACCTTGGAAACGAGCGGACAGGTGGCGTCGAGATAATTGAGGCCCCGCTCCGCCGCCTTCGCCGGCACCGCCTTGGGAACGCCGTGGGCGGAGAAGACCACCGGCACCCCGTCCGGGACCTGATCGAGCTCGGGGACGAACACCGCGCCCTTCGCCTTGAGGCTGTCGACGACATATTTGTTGTGGACGATCTCGTGCCGGACATAGACCGGCGCGCCGTAGCGCTCGAGCGCCAGCTCGACGATCCGAATGGCGCGATCGACTCCGGCGCAGAAGCCGCGCGGCGCTGCGATCAACAGGGTGAGGGGAGGCTTGCCGATGGCCATTTCGTGAAGCCCTTATGCCGAACCCGCCGCTCCGTCCACCGGACGAGGCCGCTCTTCTTGCCTGCGCGAAACCCGCTTCCTATGATCCCGCGCCTGCCTTAGGGGAGGCATATAGGTAGTCGTCAGCACAGTTCGAGGATCCCGATTTGCGCCTGTTCAAAATCCCTGCGGCTGCGGTCGCCTTGCTTTCCCTCGCCCTCGCCGGCTGCGCTCGCGAAGGCGACATCCAGCAGACCGGCATCCTGACGACCTACACCGCCTGTCCTCCGGTCGCGGTGGTCGCGCCGGCCGGCGACGTCACCCTGTTCAATCCGCCGACCAGCCGGGACGCCAACGCGATCGACGTCGTCGCCCTCATCACCAACGTCCGAAGCACCTGCGACGAGAGCGGCGAGCATATCGTCACCAACGCGACCTTCGAGGTCCAGGCCCAGCGCCGGGATTCGCGCGGCGCCCGCGACGTGGTTCTGCCCTATTTCGCCACCGTCCTTCAGGGGAACGGCAATATCGTCGCCAAGAGGGTCGCCAATGTCGGCCTTCATTTCGAGGACGGCCAGCTCCGCGCCTCGACGACCGGCGCCGCCACCTCGCAGGTTCTCCGCTCGGCGGCGACCCTGCCCGAGGACATCCGCCGCCAGATCACCCGCAACCGGCGTCCGGGCGATGCCGACGCGGCGCTCGATCCGATGGCCGACCCGGCGGTCCGGGCGGCGGTCGAGCGGGCCCGGTTCGAGCTTCTGATCGGCTTCGACCTCACCGCCGATCAGCTCCGCTACAACGCCACTCGCTGAGGCGGTCACCGCCAGCGAGTTGGCGCTAGCTGACGCGGACCGCCGTCCGGATCGAGCCTCCGGTCTCAGTTGAACTCCGGTGCGCGCGCGCGTAAACTGCGCTCGGCATTCGGGGGCAGCTGAAATGGCCACTATCGCTCAACAGCCGATTTCTACCGCCGGCGGGGACGAACGTTTCTTCCTTCGCGCCGCGATCCTCATGACCATCGTCATCGTCGCCGGCTTCTCCTTCCAGCTGGCGATGGGGCGATCGACCTTCGCCTCTCCCTTGCGGGTCCATGCCCACGCCATCCTGTTCATGGGCTGGGTGGGAATCTATCTGCTTCAGAACGTCTTCGTCGCCACCGGGCGAATGACTCTTCATAAATGGCTCGGCTGGACGGCGGCTGTCTGGCTCGTGCCGCTGGTCGTCTCAGGCTTCGTCGTGACGGCCGCAATGGTCCAGAACGGGACCGTGCCCTTCTTCTTTCGGCCGCTCCATTTCCTGATCTTCGATCCGCTCAGCGTCGCCGCCTTCGCCGGGCTCACCGTCGCCGCCATCCTTCTTCGCCGCCGAACCGAGTGGCACCGGCGCCTTCACTTTTGCGGAATGTCGATCCTGCTCGCGCCCGCCTTCGGCCGGCTGCTTCCCTTGCCGCTGCTCCAGCCGGTCGCCTGGGAAATCGCGTTCGCCGTGGCGATGCTCTTTCCGATCGTCGGCGCCTGGAGCGATTCCCGGCGCACCGGTCATGTCCACCCGGCCTGGGTCTGGGGGATCGGGGCGACGATCGCCGCCTTCCTCCTCATCGAGCTCCTGACCTACAGCTCGGTCGGCCTTTCCATCTATCAGGCAGTGACCGAAGGAACGCCGGGCGCGACGGTGGCGCCGCTCGACTTCGCGCCGCCGCCCGAGGGGCCGTTGATGACGGGCCGGAGCTGATTCCGCAGGGCCGCTGTCCGCGGTGTAGTAGGCTCCATCTAAGTCGTTGACTCGCGAACCCCGACTGTCCACAGCGAGCGCCGTCCAATGGACGCGCGGGAGAGCGTGGCGGTTCCGGTTCAGGCCGGGGACGCCGCCGCCGAAGGAGCAACCGCCCCGGAATCTCTCAGGCAGAAGGACCGCGCCTTCGCTCGGACGCTCTGGAAAGCGCGCTTTGCCGGCACAGCGGCAAGGTGCCACCGAAGGGGTAACCGTTCTTCGTTTCGGCGATGAAGGGGAAAGCTCTCAGGTTCAGTGACAGAGGGGGCATTGGATTTCGTCCGGTCGCTTGCGGCCGGCCCGATGCATACCGGAGCTGGCCATGAGTGACGCCGAACAGACGCTTCCCCTCGACAGCTGGCATCGTCGCCTCGGTGCTCGCATGGTCTCCTTCGCCGGCTATGCGATGCCGATCCAATATGAGGGAATCATCGCCGAGCATCGCTGGACCCGCGACAGCGCGGGCCTGTTCGACGTCTCCCACATGGGACAGCTGATCGTCGCCGGAAGCGAGGCGGAGCGGGGGCTCGAATCGCTTCTCCCGACCGATTTCGGCCTCCTCAAGGAGGGCCGGCCCAAATATTCGCTTCTGCTCAGCGACGATGGCGGGATCATCGACGATCTCATGGTCACCCGGCGCGGCGATCATTTCTACATCGTCGTCAACGGCGCCACCAAGCAGGGCGACATCGCGCATCTGGAGGAAAGGCTGCCGAAGGGCGCCGTCCTCGATCATCTGAAGGAGCAGGCCCTTCTGGCCTTGCAGGGTCCCAAAGCGATCGACGCCCTCGCCCGGCTGGTTCCGGAAGTGGCCGATCTCACCTTCATGGTCGGCGGCGCCTTCACCATCGACGGCACCAGGGCATGGATCAGCCGCTCCGGCTATACCGGAGAGGACGGGTTCGAGATTTCGGTGCCTTCAGCGCAGGTGGAGCGGATCGCCGGCCTGTTGATCGATCAGCCCGAAGTGAAGCCGATCGGCCTGGGCGCGCGCGATTCGCTCCGTCTCGAGGCCGGGCTGCCGCTCTATGGCCACGACCTCGATCTGACGACGACGCCGGTTGAGGCCGATCTCGTCTTCGCCTTGTCGAAGCGGCGGCGCGAGGAGGGCGGTTTCCCCGGCTGGCACCGGATCGCGAAGGAATTGGAGGACGGGCCGATCCGCAAGCGAGTCGGGCTCGCCGTCGACGGGCGCCAGCCGGTTCGCGAGGGCGCCATCATCGTCGATGACGACGGCGACGAGGTCGGCAAGGTCACGAGCGGCGGCTTCTCGCCGACGCTCGAGGTGCCGATCGCCATGGCCTATGTGCCGGGCGGGTCAGCGGCCGAAGGCGGCCAGGTCTCGATCGCCCAGCGGGGCAAGCTCTTCACCGGGAAGATCGTGCCGATGCCGTTCGTCCCGCACCGCTATGTTCGCAAGGGAGCGTCAAAATGACCGTCTATTATACGAAGGAGCATGAGTGGGTCCGGGTCGACGGCGACGTCGCCACCGTCGGGATCACCGATTTCGCTCAGGGACAGCTCGGCGACGTCGTCTTCGTCGAGGTGCCGGAGGCCGGCCGCGAGGTGAGCCGCGGCGGCGAGGCCGCGGTCGTCGAATCGGTCAAGGCGGCCTCGGACGTCTATTCGCCGGTCGGCGGCGAGGTGACCGAGGGCAATCAGGCGCTCGTCGACGATCCCGCACTCGTCAATACCGATCCGGAAGGCGAAGGCTGGTTCTTCAGGATCCGGCTGGCGGACAATCAGGAGCTCAACGATCTGATGAACGCCGATCAGTACAAAGAGCATATCGCGAGCCTTTGACGGCGTGATTCGGCGAACCGCCTTATCCAGGTTAGTTGCGACGCCGTTCCAAGGAGCCGGCGGCCCGCTCGTGGGTTGCGACATCATGGCCTTTCACGAGGAATCGTCCCCATGGTGAACGCGGCGTCGAGCTGGTCTTCGACCGATTATGCGCAAAATGCGGCCTTCGTGCCGGAACTCGGCGAAGCGGCGCTCCGGCTGCTCGATCCGCAGCCCGGCGAACTGATCCTCGATGTCGGCTGCGGCGACGGCGCGCTCACCGCGAGGATCGCCGAAGCGGGGGCCCGGGTCATCGGCCTCGATTCCTCGGAGGAGATGGTCGAGGCGGCGCGCGCCCGAGGAATCGACGTCTTCCTCGCCGACGCGGAATTGCTGGACCTTCCCGCCCAGGCCGAGCGGTTCGGCCAGTTCGACGCGGTCTTCTCCAACGCCGCACTTCACTGGATGCTCGATCCCGACGCGGTGGCCAGCGGCATCTTCGCATCGCTGAAGGAAGGCGGCCGTTTCGTCGGCGAGATGGGCGGGGCCGGGAACCTCGAAGTGATCCGCTCGGCGCTTCGCGATGAGCTCCAGCTTCGCGGTTATGAAGTGCCGGAGAGCGACCCGCACTGGTATCCGGAGCCGGCGGAGTTCGCGCGGCTCTATTGCGTCGCCGGCTTCACCGACGTCCAAGCGGAGCTGATCGAACGGCCGACCGCCTTGCCGACGGGAATCCAGGGCTGGGTGAAGACGTTCCGGTCCGGGCTTCTCGATGTGGCGATGGTGCCGGCATGGGAGCGTGACGCGCTCGCTCGAGCGGTGGAGGACCGTCTCGTTCCCGATCTGCTCCATGACGACGGACAATATTACGCCGATTATGTGCGGCTCCGCTTTTCGATGAGGAAGCCGGGTTAGAAGCGGCCCTTCCAGGCGGGAGGGTTGGGGGAGTGGTTCAATGCGTTATTTGCCTTTGTCAGACGATGATCGCCAGCAGATGCTGGCGGCGATCGGTGCATCCTCGATCGACGATCTGTTCGTCGACGTGCCGGAAGCGGCGCGGCTCGGCGGCACGATCGCCGGGCTTCCCGATCATGCCAGCGAGCTTTCCGTCGAACGGCAGCTCTCCTCGCTCGCCGCGCGCAACATGGCGGCGGGGCAGGTGCCCTTCTTTCTCGGCTGCGGGGCCTATCGGCATCATGTCCCGGCGAGCGTCGATCACATCATCCAGCGCGGCGAGTTCCTGACCAGCTACACGCCCTATCAGCCGGAAATCGCCCAAGGCACGCTGCAGATGCTGTTCGAATTCCAGACCCAGGTCGCCCGGCTCTACGGCTGCGAGGTCGCCAACGCCTCGATGTATGACGGCTCGACCGCCTGCTGGGAGGCGATCGTCATGGCCCGGCGGGTGACCCGGCGCGGCAAGGCGATCCTGTCGACCGGGCTCCACCCCCATTATGTTTCGGTGGCCAAGACGATGGCCCGGTTCACCGGCGACCGGCTCGAATTCGGGCCGCCGACGCTCGGTGCGAATCCCGACACCGACGACCTCATCGCCGCGATCGACGACGATACGTCGTGCGTCGTCGTCCAATATCCCGACATTCTCGGACGGATCGGCGATCTGTCGCGGCTCGCCGAGGCGGCTCATGCCCGCAAGGCGCTTCTCGTCGCCGTGGTGACCGAGCCGGTGGCGCTGGGAGCCATCTCTTCGCCGGGCGAGATGGGCGCGGACATCGTCGTCGGCGAAGGCCAGTCGATCGGCGTCGG
>CAMPIH010000129.1 GCA_946886275.1 uncultured Sphingosinicella sp. | reverse complement strand
CGGCTGACCCCGCACCAGGGCTTCTGCGCCGAGACGGGCGGCGCGATCATGCTCTTTTCCGCCACCTGGCTCGGAATCCCGGTGTCCACCACCCACACCATCACCGGCTGCATCATGGGCGTCGGCGCCGCCCGGCGGGCCTCGGCGGTGCGCTGGGGCGTGGCCGGCAACATCATCGTCGCCTGGATCATCACCTTGCCGGCTTCCGCCGTGATCGCCGCCCTCTTCTACTGGCTGACCCAGCTGGCGTAGATCGCTTCGCGACCGATCAGCACTCGACGACGTTGACGGCGAGTCCGCCGAGCGAGGTCTCCTTGTATCGCTCGTTCATGTCGAGCCCGGTCTTGCGCATCGTCTCGATGACCTGATCGAGGCTGACCCGGTGGGAGCCGTCGCCGACGAGCGCCAGCCGCGAGGCCTCGATCGCCTTGATCGCGCCGACCGCATTGCGTTCGATGCAGGGCACCTGGACGAGGCCGCCGACGGGATCGCAGGTCAGGCCGAGATTATGCTCCATTCCGATCTCGGCGGCATTCTCGACCTGGCCGGGGGTGCCGCCCATCGCCGCGGTCAGGCCTCCCGCCGCCATCGAGCAGGCGACTCCCACCTCTCCCTGGCAGCCGACCTCGGCGCCGGATATCGAGGCATTCTCCTTGAACAGGGAGCCGATTGCGGCCGCGGTGAGGAGGAAGTCGTGGACCCCCTGGTAGGAGGCCTGCGGCGTGAACCGCTGATAATAACGAAGCACCGCCGGAACGATCCCGGCGGCGCCGTTGGTCGGCGCGGTGACGACCTTGCCGCCGGCGGCATTCTCCTCGTTGACCGCGAGCGCCCACAGATTGACCCAGTCGATGACGGTCAGCGGATCGGCCAGCGCCCGTTCGGCGCGCGAAGTGAGGAGGGCGTAGAGCGCCGGCGCCCGCCGTCTGACCTTGAGTCCCCCGGGCAGGATGCCGTCGGCCGCCATGCCGCGGTCGATGCAGGCCGACATCGCCCGGACGATGGCGTCGAGGCGCCGGTCGATCTCCTCGTCGGAGGCGACGGCGCGCTCGTTGGAGCGGGCGATCTGGGCGATGCTGACTCGCTCGCGCTCGGCGATCGCGAGCAGTTCCTCGGCCGAGGAGAATCGAAACGGCAGGTCCGCCAGCCCGTCCGGCGGCGCGTTGCGCGCCACCGCAGATTCGTCGACGATCGCGCCCCCGCCCACCGAATAAGCGACCCAGGTCGAGAGCGGCGCGCCGGATTCGTCCGAAGCGGTGAAGCGCATTCCGTTGGAATGATGCGGCAGCCGCTCGCGCTGGAGGAAGCGCAGGTCCCGCCCCTCGTCGAACACGATCTCGCTTTGGCCGGCGACGGCCAGTCGCCCCGTGTCCCGGATCTTCGCGACAAGCGCTTCGGCGGCGTCGGGATCGATCCCGTCGGGCCGTTCTCCGGACAGTCCGAGCAGGATCGCGCGATCGGTGGCGTGGCCCTTGCCGGTAAGCGCGAGCGAGCCGTAGAGGTCGACCTGGATGCGCGCGACACGATCGAGGAGCCCGTCGGCCTCAAGCCGCTCGACGAAGGTGCAGGCGGCCGTCATCGGTCCCATCGTGTGTGAACTCGACGGGCCGACGCCGATCTTGAAGAGGTCGAAGACGCTGCAAACCAAGGCTCTGCTCCTGCCTGGGCGAGATGGACCTCGCGGCTCATCGTGACAAGGCCGGAACACCCCTTCGTCCTGCTCGACGACGCCCGCTCCGGCGGCGGCGCGCGCCTGTTCCGTCGTCCGGCCTCGATCGTCGCCACCAGCGACCCGGACGAGGTCCGCTCCTGCCTCGATCGCCTTCGCCGGAACCCCCATCCTTATTCGGCCGGCTTCATCGCCTATGAAGCGGGCTATTCGCTCGAGCCGAAGCTGGCGCCCCATCGCCGGCCCGCGGGCGGGGAGTCGCCCCCGCTCCTGTGGTTCGGGCTGTTCGACGAGGCCGAGGCCGTCGACCCCGAGTCTTTCCTTCCCGATCCGGACGGCGCCTGGTCAAGCGCGCCTCGGCCCTTGGTTCGGCGAGCCGATTACGAGCAGGCGCTGGCGAAGGTGAAGGCCCACATCATGGCCGGAGACGTCTACCAGGCCAATCTGACCTTCCCGGCGGAGGTCGCCATGGCCGGCGATCCGGCGGCGCTTTATGCCGGCCTTCGCCGCCGGGCGCGCGCGGGCCACGGCGCCCTCGTCTTCACCGGCAGCCACTGGATCCTCAGCCTCTCGCCGGAACTGTTCTTCACGCTCGCCGACGGCGAGGTGACGACCCGGCCGATGAAGGGCACGGCACCCGCCGGCTCGGATCCGGCTTCTCTCCGGGACGATCCGAAGCAGCGCGCGGAAAATCTGATGATTGTCGATCTACTCCGCAACGATCTGTCCCGGGTCGCCAGCCCCGGCTCGGTGAAGGTGCCTGAGCTGTTCGCGGTCGAAACCTATCCGACCGTCCTCCAGATGACCTCGACGGTCACCGCCCGGCTCGAGGAGGGTCTGGGGCCGGTGGACCTCCTCGACGCCATCTATCCCTGCGGCTCGATCACCGGCGCGCCGAAGATCCGGGCAATGGAGCTGATCGCCGGGCTCGAATCCGCGCCCCGCGGAGTCTATTGCGGGTCGATCGGAGCGATCGATCGTGATGGCGGGGCGCAGTTCAATGTTGCCATCCGGACGCTGACGTTGAAGGAGGGCGCTTCGATCGCCCGGCTCGGCCTCGGTTCCGGCATCGTGGCCGACAGCGAAGCGGGCGACGAATGGCAGGAATGCCTGGCGAAAGGATTGTTCGTGGCCTCGACGAATAGTTTCGATCTGATCGAGACGATGGCCTTCGATCCTCATGACGGAATCGCCGATCTCGCTCCCCACCTGGCGCGGATGAAGAAGAGCGCCGAGGCGCTCGACTTCCCGTTCGACCGGCACGAGGCGCGCAACGAGCTCCAGGCCGCCACTTTCCGGGCCGGGCCGAGCAAGGTCCGGCTGCTCCTGTCGAGGAGCGGCGCGATGGCGATCGAGCTCCGGCCGCTCGAGCCGCTGCCGCCCCAGCCGATCGAGGTCGCCATCGTCGCGGCCCCGGTCCGGCCCGACGATTTCCGGCTCCTCCACAAGACGACCGATCGTGCCTTTTACGACGAGGCGCGGGCCGAGGCGGGTACCTGGGAAATCGTCTTCCGCGATGACGACGGCTTCCTCACGGAGGGGAGCTTCTCGAACCTGTTCGTCGAGCGCGACGGCCGACTTCTGACTCCACCGCTGTCGCGCGGCCTGTTGCCCGGAATCCTTCGCCAGCAGCTGATCGACGATGGCAAGGCGGTGGAAGCCGATTTGAAGGAAGCCGACCTCGCCGGCGGTTTCTGGCTGGGAAATTCCGTGCGCGGCCTGATCGCCGCTCGGCTGCGACCGGGCAGGCGCTGAGCCTTCGGGCTCAGGCGGCGATCGGAAAGCGAAGCAGCCGATCGGCCACCGGCACCAGCGCTTCGGCCCGGCCGCCGACGGCGCGGACGATCTCGGGATGGTGGGCATCGAGGCCCCCGGTCAGGGCGCCGAAGGCGGGCAGGATGAGCTTGCGCTCTGTGGCGACGAAGCAGCGCCGGGACACTTGCCGGCCGCGCCGGCTGATCCGAAGCTTGGGATGGAAGTGGCCGGACAGCTCCGGACGCCTCTCGTCCGGATCGGCCTCGTGGCGAAGGACGAGCCCATCCACTTCGGCCTCTTCCATGATCGTGCCGCCGCAATGGTCGGCAAAGCCGGGATCGTGATTGCCGATGATCCAGGTCCAGCGGGTCGCGGCGGTGAGTGAAGTGAGGGCCGATCGCGCCCGCTCCGGCAGCCGGTCGCAGCCGTGCCGGTCATGGAAGCTGTCGCCGAGGCACCAGATCTCGACGGCGCCGGTGCCGGCGACGATCGCGGCGAGATCGCTCAACGTCGCCTCCGAATCGTAAGGCGGGAGCATCTGGCCGAGCCGAGCGAACCAGCTCGCTTTCTCGAGGTGAAGATCGGCCACCAGCAAGGCGCGCCGAGCGGGCCAGAACAGGGCTCCCTGCGGCAGCGCCATCAATTCGTGGCCGGAGAACGAAAAGCGAACCATGACTCCGCTATGATCGGAGCGAGCAACGCTTTCAAGACTGCCGGAGCTTATTTCCACTCCGGCCGAAATCGGTCCGCTTCAGAAGCCCGAGAGGAAAGCGGCCACGTTGGCGCCGAGCGAGTCGACCGCATAGCCGCCCTCCATGACCAGGAGGGTCGGCAGATCGAGCGACGCGATCTGCCGAGCGACGAGCGGGTAATCCGGCGTGTCGAGCGTGAAATGAGAGATCGGATCGCCGCCGAACGTGTCGGCGCCGTAGCTGCAGACGAGAAGGTCGGCACCGAAGCCGGCGATCCGCTCCAGCGCTTCGTCGAGCGCCGGTCGATACTCCCCGATCCCGGTCCCTCGCGGCAGCGGCAGGTTCAGGTTCGCGCCTTCGCCCTCTCCCTGTCCCTTTTCGTCGGCATGGCCCCAGAAGAAGGGATAATCGCGGACCGGATCGGCGTGGATCGAGACGACCAGGATGTCGCCGCGATCGTAGAAGATGTCCTGGGTGCCGTTGCCATGATGATAGTCGACGTCGAGGATGGCGACGCGTTTGCCGGCCGATGTCGCCGCTTCGGCGGCGATCGCGGCATTGTTGAGGTAGCAATAGCCGCCGAGATAGTCGCGACCGCAATGATGGCCGGGCGGGCGGCAGAAGGCGAAGGCGGAGCGATCGCCGGCGAGGACCGAATCGAGCGCGGTCAGCGCGGTCTGGGCCGACCAATAGGCGCTTTCCCAGGTGCCGGCGGCGATCGGGCTGGACGCGTCGAAGCTGTAGAGGCCGAGCCGGGCGTCGATCCGGTCGAGCTTCAGCGGCCGGCGTCCGACCACCGGCCAGACATAGCCGCCGGCGTCGCCAGGACGGCCTTCGGAGCGCCAGTCCTGATAGGCCGACCAGAGGAAGGCGAGATAGGCCTCGCTGTGGACGGCGCGAAGCGGCCCCTCGCCATGATCCACGACCGGTTCCGTCGCGCCGATCGCCGCCAGGATCGATTCGATCCGTCCCCCATGCTCCGCAAAAGGGACGAAGGCCCCGTTGTGGAGCTCCTGGACCGGGGCATGGGCCAGCTGGCGCCTGTCGAAGAAGAGGCGCATCACCTCGCCTCCACTTCAAGGTGGCTGGGGTCGGTCGGCTCGGACAGCAGCCGCTCCATCGCCGCCCAGCGCGCCTCAGGATCGTCACCCTGGGCCTCGACGAAGCGGCGCACCATGTCGCGGCCGAGCCCGTAATTGATCACATAGGAGCGATACTGGTCGTAGAAGGCGAGCGACTGCTCGGCGCGGGCCCGGGAGACCAGCTGGTAGCGCTGGAGGAGCTCGATCGTCTGGTCGCGGCTGATCCTCTGTTCCAGATAATCGCGGGCGATCGTGAAACGCGCCCCTTCGAGCGCGTCGAGCGCCTGCTCGAGCGCCAGATATTCCGCCGCGTCCGCGGTCGAAAGGCCGGCGAGCGGATAGAGGGTGCGGGTCTCGAACTCGAGCCGCTCCGGGCCCGGAAAGGCGAGTTCGATCCCGTAATTGGCCGATCCCTCGGCGATGAAGCTTTGCGGCGAGAAAAGCGGGTAGACCATATATTCGACCCAGCCACGCCCCCGGGCGAGCTTCTGCTCGAGCAGGGCATTGAAGGCGTGGTGGCCGGGATAGCCCTCGTGGCAACCGAGATCGACGGCTCGGTCGATCCGCACCGGCAGATCCGTGTTGACCTGGATCAGGCTGTGATAATTGCCCTGGTACCAATTATAGCCGGACCAGCTCTTGCCGGTGACGAACTCCAGGGTGAATCGCTCGCCCTCCGGCAAGGCGATGTGGCGCACGGTCCGGCGGCGGCACTCGTCGATCGCCGCCCTCATCACCGAATCGAGCCGGTCCGCTGGAATGACGAAGCGGTTCTGGAAGGCCGCGATCCGATCCGGCAGCGGGCCGCTCCCGGGGACCAGCCGCTCGATCCTGGCGACGACCGGATCATAATCGCTCAGCGGCCGGAGCTGCGGAGTGACTCCGTAAAGCCCCTGCGCTTCCTCGACGAAGCCGAGCCGCTCGCCCCGAAGCATCCGAAGGCGGGTCCGGGCAGCGACCAGCTGCGTGATCAGCGACTCGCGCCGCCGCTGGGCGATCGGTTCGAGCCCGGCCGGGTCGACGGCAACAAGGCGTCCGTGCAGAGCCTCAGCGACACTCGCCAGCTCTTCCGGCGACCGCGGATTCCCGCGCGCCAATTCACGCCATTCGGGCGGCCCGTAATAAGCGTCGACATAGCCTTCGTCGTGCTCGCCTATTTCCAATGCCATCGAGACATAGTCGCGGGCGATCGAATCGAGCTGTGCCGAGCCCGGTGCGGGCTGAGGAACATTCGTGGCGACGCAGCCCGCAAGGAGAAGTGAGGCGAAGATCAGGTGAAGCCATTTCATCCCTTGCTCATGGCCGCGCCGGGCGGCCCATGGCAATCGCGATCTCGCTAGAGCTTCTCGGTCAGCTCGGGGACGATCTTGAACAGATCGCCGACCAGGCCGATGTCGGCGACCTGGAAGATCGGCGCGTCCTCGTCCTTGTTGATGGCGACGATG
>CAMPIH010000128.1 GCA_946886275.1 uncultured Sphingosinicella sp. | reverse complement strand
GGCTCGAGGCGAGGATCGTCGTCGCGAGCACCAGCCGCGGATGCTCCGCCTTTCCGGCCGCGCTCCCGGTGGAGGCGCCGAGGTGGCGATCGCAGGCGGCGGGCAGGGCCGAGGTCAGCGGCCTCGACCTCCTAGAGGACTTCGAACAGGCCGGCCGCGCCCATTCCGCCACCGACGCACATCGTCACGACGACATGCTTCACGCCGCGCCTCTTGCCCTCGATCAGGGCATGGCCCGTCAGCCGGGCGCCGGACATGCCGTAGGGATGGCCGATCGAGATCGCGCCGCCGTCGACGTTGAGCCGGTCGTCGGGGATTCCAAGCTGGTCCTGGCAATAGAGGACCTGGACCGCGAACGCCTCGTTCAGCTCCCACAGGCCGATATCGTCGACCGTCAGGCCGAACCTCTTGAGCAGCTTGGGGACAGCGAAGACCGGGCCGATCCCCATCTCGTCGGGCTCGGTGCCGGCGACCGCCATTCCGACATAGCGGCCGAGCGGCTCGAGCCCGCGCTTCTCGGCGAGCGCCGCCTCCATCAGCACGCAGACGGAGGCGCCGTCGGAGAGCTGGCTTGCATTGCCGGCGGTGATCATCGCGTCCGGGCCCATCACCGGCTGGAGCGCCTTCAAGCCCTCGATCGTCGTCTCGGGCCTGTTGCCTTCGTCCTTGGCGATCGTCACCTCGTGCATCGTCGTCTCGCCGGTCTCCCTGTTCTTCACCGCCATCTTCGCGGTGACCGGGACGATCTCGTCGTCGAACCGGCCGGCGGCCTGGGCGGCGGCGGTGCGCTGCTGGGATCGGAGCGCATATTCGTCCTGCCGTTCGCGGCTGACGCTGTAGCGCTTGCCGACCACTTCGGCGGTCGAGATCATCGGCATGTAGATGCCGTTGTGCATCGACAGCAGATCCGGGTCCGGCCCAAGCCGCATCTCGGGGGTCTGGACGAGGCTGATCGATTCGACCCCGCCGGCAACCATCACGTCCATCCGGTCGACGATGATCTGCTTGGCGGCGGTGGCGATCGCCATCAGGCCCGAGGCGCACTGGCGGTCGATCGACATTCCGGCGACCGTCACCGGAAGGCCGGCGCGAAGGGCGGCGGTCCGGCCGATCGTCGTCTGGACGCCCTGCTGGAGCGCCGCGCCCATGATGACGTCGTCGACCTCGGCCGGATCCACTTTCGCCCGCTCGACCGCCGCTTTGATCGCGTGGCTTGCGAGAGTGGGGGAGGGGGTGGCGTTGAACGCCCCCTTATAGGCCCGGCCGATCGCGGTTCGGGCGGTGGAAACGATGACGGCGTCGCGGCTGGCCATGTTCAATCTCCTGACGAAGGCAAAGTGGGCATGCCCGGTTCGGGCGCAAGATCGAAGGCGCCGCAGATCAGGGCGACTCCGTGATAGAACGCGATCAGCTGGATGATCTCGAGGACCTGCTCCTCGCTATAATGCGTGGCCAGCTGCTCATATTCCGGACCGTCGAGGCGCTTCTTCTCGAGCAGGCGGTCGACGGTCTCGATCAGGGCGATCTCGGCCTCGGTCCACAGCGCCTTGTCGATCCCCGGCAGCGCCATATCGTCGATCTGCCGTTGCGACAGGCCGGCACGCTCACCGAAAAGGCGGACATGGATGCCCCATTCATAGCCGCATCCCGAAATCGCCGTCGTCCGGTCGATGACGATCTCGCGTTCGCGAAGCGGCAAGGGTCCGCGATCGAGCAGTGAGCCGCCGGCGAACTTGCTCCAGGCGCGCGGTGATCGGCCGATGGCTCGAAACAGGCTCAGGGGCTCCGCTCCCGGAGGCATGGTTCGCTCCATCGCCTCGGCGAACCAGTCCGGCCATGGCCGTTCCAGGAGGGTGGTTCGGCTCACAGGAAGATGAGGCCGATCCACTCGGCGACCAGAGCGGGCTTGTCCTCCCCTTCGATCTCGACTTTGACCTCGTGGACGAACTGCCACTGGCCGGGCCTCTTCTCCTCGAAGCGGGTGAGGCGGAAGTGGCCGCGAACCCTCTTGCCCGATCGGACCGGGGCCATGAATCGGACCTTGTCGAAGCCGTAATTGACCCCCATCCGAACCTGCTCGGGACGAAGCATGGCGTCGGCGGCCATCCGGCTCAACAGCGACAAGGTGAGGAAGCCGTGGGCGACGGTGCCGCCGAACGGCGTCCTGGCCGCGGCTTCCGGATCGACATGGATGAACTGGTGGTCGTCGGTGACCTCGGCGAAGGCATTGATCGCCGCCTGGTCGACGAGGATCCAGTCGGAGACGCCGACTTCCTCGCTTACTCTGGCCTTGATCTCGTCGATCGTGGCGACCGGCATTGAGCCTCCCCTTCTCTGGCGCTACGGCCCGCTTTAGGGCCGCGTCGCGGCGATACTCAAGACCTGGAGAAGGGTGATTATGGCGGACGCTACGGCAACCGCGCGTGACGAGATCAGGCGGCTCCACCGGGCGCCCGAGCCGGAGGTGCTGAAGCCGCTCCTTCGCGACTCCGAGCTCGATTCCGATTCGCGCAAGCGGGTCGAGAAAAGAGCCCTGAAGATGCTCGGCCTGCTCCGCGAGGCGCAGGCGCGCGGCTGGGTCAACCAGTTCCTCCAGGAATATCGTCTGAACACCCAGGAAGGGGTCGCCTTGCTCTCGCTCGCCGAGGCCTTCCTCAGGGTTCCGGACCCGGAGACAGCGGACAGCCTGATCGCCGACAAGCTCGGCGGCGGCGACTGGCGGTCGCACAAGGGCAAGGCCAATTCGGCCCTCGTCAACACCGCCACCTGGGGCCTCGTCATCGGCCGCGCTCTGACCAGCGACAGCGAGCAGGCCAGCGCTCTTCGCCGGCTCATCGCCCGTGCCGGCGAGCCCTTCGTCCGCCAGGGCGTCGGCGCGGCGATGCGGATGATGGGCGAGATCTTCGTCATGGGCCGCAATATCGGCGAGGCGATCGAGCGGATGGGCAAGCCGGAGAATCGCGGCTTCACCGCCAGCTTCGACATGCTTGGCGAGGCGGCGCGCACCTTCCCCGACGCCGAACGCTATTTCGCCGCTTATGAAGACGCGATCCGGGCAGTCGGAAGGGTGCCGGCCGAGGGCCATTCCATCTCGGTCAAGCTGTCGGCGCTCCATCCGCGCTACGAGGTCGCCCAATATGGGCGCTGCGTCCCCGCTTTGATCGAGCGGGTCGAGGCGCTCGCCACGCTCGCCGCCACGGCCGGGATCCCGCTCACCATCGACGCCGAGGAGAGCGAGCGGCTGGAGATGAGCCTCGACATCATCGAGGCGGTCGCCGGGCTTCCGGCGCTCAAGGGCTGGGACGGCCTCGGAATGGCGGTCCAGGCCTATGGCAAGAGATGCCGTCCGACCGTCGCCTGGGCGGATTCCCTGGGCGCCCGGACCGGCCGGCGGATCGCCGTCCGGCTCGTCAAGGGCGCCTATTGGGACACCGAGATCAAGCGCACCCAGGAGCAGGGCCTCGCCGATTATCCCTTGTTCACCCGCAAGGCGGCGACCGACGTCTCCTATCTCGCCTGCGCCCGCGACATGCTCCGGGCGAAGAACATCTATCCCGCCTTCGCCACCCACAATGCGCTCACCGTCGCCACCCTTCTCGAATGGGCCGGCGACAGCCGCGACTTCGAGTTCCAGCGGCTCCACGGCATGGGCGAGGGCCTCTACGAAAGCCTGGTCCGCGATCAGGGCTATCATACGCGCATCTATGCGCCGGTCGGCGGCCATCGCGATCTCCTCGCCTATCTCGTCCGCAGGCTGCTCGAGAACGGCGCCAATTCCAGCTTCGTCCACCAGCTCGCCGACGCGACGATGACCGACGAAAAGATCCTCGCCGATCCCGTCGCGAAGATCGCCGCCGTCGGCGGCAGCCGCCACCCGTCCATCCCGCTCCCGAACGATCTGTTCAGGCCGGAACGGCCGAACAGCTGGGGCCTCGATCTCAACGATCGGCCTGAGCTGGCGCGGATCGCCAAGGCGGTCGCTCCGCCGCTCACCTTCCGGACCGAGCCCGGCGCCCTTCCCGAAGAGGCGGTCGGCCGGGCCTTGTCCGCTTTCCCCGGCTGGTCGTCGCGAAGCGTCGAGAACCGATCGGCCTGTCTCGAGCGTCTCGCCGATTTGCTCGAGCGCGACCGCGACATGCTCATGCGGATCGCCGTCCAGGAAGCGAAGAAGACGATTCCCGACGCCCTCGCCGAGGTCCGCGAGGCGGTCGATTTCTGCCGTTATTACGCCGCCCAGGCGCGCAAAGGGCTTCAGCCGGTCGAGCTTCCCGGTCCGACCGGGGAACGGAACCTGCTTCGGATGGCCGGCCGCGGCGTCTTCGTCTGCATCGCGCCGTGGAACTTCCCGCTCGCCATCTTCCTCGGCCAGGTGTCGGCGGCGTTGGCGGCCGGCAACACCGTCGTCGCCAAGCCGGCCTCGCAGACGCCCGAGATCGCCGCTTATGCGGTCGGCCTCGCCCACGCTGCCGGAATTCCCGAGGATGCGCTGATCCTCGCCGCCGGCCACCGCAACATGGGCCAGAAATTGATTGAGGATAAGCGGATCGCCGGGGTCGCCTTCACCGGCTCGACCGCGACCGCCAAGACCATCGTTCGAACCCTCAACGCCGACGACGACCGGCCAATCATCCCGCTCATCGCCGAGACCGGCGGGATCAACGCGATGATCGTCGATTCCACCGCTCTGCCCGAGCAGGTGGTCCAGGACGTCGTCACCTCCGCCTTCCGCTCCGCCGGCCAGCGCTGCTCGGCGCTTCGGCTCCTCGTCCTCCAGGAGGACGTCGCCGATCGCACCCTGGAAATGCTGATGGGGGCGATGGACTCGCTCATCGTCGGCGATCCGGCCGATCCGGCGACCGACGTCGGCCCGGTCATCGACGAGCCGAGCTTCGCCAAGCTGATGGGTCGGCGCGAGGCGATGAAGGACCGGGTCCTGAAATCGATCCCGGCCCCGTCGGACGGGCTGTTCGTTCCGCCGACGCTGATCGGCATCGACCGGATCGAGGATCTGAAGGAGGAATGGTTCGGGCCCTTGCTCCACATCACCACCTGGAAATCGGGCGAATTGATCGAGACGGTGCGGCGGATCAACGCCACCGGCTTCGGCCTCACCATGGGCCTTCACAGCCGGATCGCCCGGGCCGCCGAGACGGTCGAGGAGGCCGGCACGGTGGGCAATCTCTACGTCAACCGATCGATGATCGGCGCCATCGTCGGCTCGCAGCCGTTCGGCGGCGAAGGCCTGTCCGGCACCGGTCCCAAGGCGGGCGGACCCCATTATCTGCCGCGCTTCTGCACCGAGCGAGTGACGAGCACCGACACGACCAGCTCCGGCGGCAACGCCACCCTGCTTTCCCTGGAGGATGTGGGGCTCTGAAGTCCGAGCGCCCGGAAACGCCGCCAGTCCCAATTCGTCACCCCAGCGAAGGTTGGGGTCCAGACCGTCTGGGTGAAATGCTCGCCGCTTCGATGTCAGCCTTCGCTGGCATGACGTGTGGGGCCGGGTGGAGGGCCTTGCGGTTATTCGCCGTCCTTCAGGTCCACCCGGCTTAAGCCGGCTTCGGCGGCGCGTAGGGCATGACCAGTTTCCCGTCCGGCGCGGCGGTGAAGGTGGTCTGGGTCGGGTAGGCGAATTCGGCGCCGATCTCGGCGAAACGGCGGATCATGCCCAGCATCACCGCCTGCCTCACCGCCATGAAATCGTCCATCTCGCTGCTGTCGACGTGGAAGACGAGCTCGAAGTCGATCGAGGAGGGGGCGAACTGGAAGGCGTGGCAGCGGTCGAAGGTGGCGAGCGGCTGGGCCTCGACGATCTCCTTCAGCTCGAGCGGCACCTGGGCGAGAAGATCGGGCCGGGTCTGGTAGACCAGGCCGAAGGTCATCACCGCGCGGCGCTGCCGGAGCAGGGTCCAGTTCTGGAGCTGCTGCTCGAGGAGCTTGGTGTTCGCCATCACCACCTCCTCGCCGTTGAGCGAGCGAAGGCGGGTGCTCTTGAGCCCGATATGCCCGACGATTCCGGTCGTCGGCGGATTGCCGAAGGTGATCACGTCGCCTTTGCGGAACGGCTTGTCGAAGATGATCGAAAGCGCCGCGAACAGATCGGAGAAGATGCCCTGGGCGGCGAGGCCGATCGCGATTCCGCCGATTCCGAGGCCGGCGACGAGGCCGGTGACGTTCACCCCGAGATTGTCGAGGATGAGGATGATCGCGATCGCGAACAAGGCGACAGTGACGAGCAGCCGGATGATGCCGATCGCCGATCCCAGCGCACGGTTCGATTCCTCGTCGCCGACCCGGTGCTGGATGAAGCCGAGGATCAGCTCGCGCGCCCAGACGGCGGCCTGGAAGGCGGCGGCGACGGTGAAGGCGATGTCGATCGTCCGGCGGAGCACGTAGGGCGCGTCGGTCTGGCTCGACACCAGCTTGGCGGCGCAGGCGATGATGAAGAACAGGCTCGTTTTGGCGAGCACCCGGCCGAAGATCGTCTGCCACCTGATATTGGGGTCGCGCTCCCGGATCAGGCGATGGCCGACCCGCCGCAGCAGATAGAGGAAGCCGGCGATGACGAGCCCGATGGCGACGGCCAGCGCGATGTCGCTGCTGTTCGTCGTCGCCCATTCGGCGATTTCGTTCCAGCGCTGGGCGGCGCCGTGGGAGGCCTTGCTTGCGGCGGCTTCGGTCCTGTTCATGGCGCCGGTGTTTAG
>CAMPIH010000127.1 GCA_946886275.1 uncultured Sphingosinicella sp. | reverse complement strand
CGCTCCGGCCTGATTCCCGCCGAGAAGGGCGGTGCGGCGGGCCCATTCAAATAGTCTAGGGCAGCCGGCGCGCCGAGACGATCCGGATCCGCGGCGACAGCATCTGCCCGCGCATCGACCCCTCCCCTTCGGTCGGCGAGGTCGGGGCCGAATGGATCCGCCGGACGGTGTCCATCCCCTCCACCACCCGGCCGAAGACCGCATAACCATGGGGATCGACTCCGCCGGCATCGAGATAAGTCATGTCGCCGATCATGATCGTGATGTCCGCGGTCGCTGTCCCGGGCGCATCGCGGGCGATCGAGACGGCGCCGTCGACATGGCTGAGGCCGGTCCTGCTGGTCGGCTCGTGGGCGATCGGTGGTAGCCGGCGCTGATGGTCGACGCCGGCCTGGACGAGCCCTCGATCGGGGCCGCCGGGCATGGCGCGATAGAAATTGGCGCCGTCATAGAGCTGGCGGTCGACATAGTTGAGGAAGTTGGCGGCGGTGACCGGCGCTCGCGCCTCGTCGACCTCGATGAGGATCCTGCCCTCGCTCGTCTCGACAAGGACCCGTGTGGGCACGGGCTGAGCCGAGAGCGGTCCGGCGAAGCAGATGAGCAAGGCAAGGAGCACGAATCGATAAGCCATGACCGCTTTTTCGCGGTTGAAAACACGCGGTGCAATGTGCTCGATGACGCGCGGTGCGAAGTGGACCGCATCGGGGGAGTATGAGGCATGGAAGCCGGCGCCATCATTTCGCTGACCATCTACTTCGTCGGCATGCTCGCCATCGGCTTCTATGCGTGGCGGAAGTCGACGCAGGACATCAAAGGCTTCCTGCTCGGCGGACGAGATCTCGGTCCGGCCGTCGCCGCGCTTTCGGCAGGCGCCGCCGACATGAGCGGCTGGCTGCTCATGGGTCTCCCCGGGGCGATGTACCTGTCGGGGATCAGCTCGAGCTGGATCGCCATCGGCCTTCTTGCCGGCGCCTTCGCCAATTATCTCGTCGTTGCGCCGAGGCTTCGCGCCCATACCGAGCAGGCGGGCGATTCGATCACCGTGCCGCAATTCTTCGAGAACCGGTTCGAGGACAGGAGCCGCGCGCTTCGGGCGATCTCCGCGCTCGTGATCATCATCTTCTTCACTCTCTACACCTCGAGCGGTATGGTCGCGGGCGGCAAGCTCTTCGAAAGCGCGTTCGGCGCCGATTACGCTTTCGGACTGTGGCTCACCGCCGGAGTGATCATCGTCTACACGACCTTCGGTGGCTTCCTTGCGGTCAGCCTGACCGACTTCGTCCAGGGTGCGATCATGTTCGTCGCGCTGATCCTCGTCCCGATCGTCGGATTGACCGAAATCGGTGGCGCGGCGATCGCGGCCGCCGAGGTCGCACGGGTCAACCCCGCCTTCATGAACATCCTCGGCGACCTCGGCGTCGTCGCGATCATCTCCAGCCTGGCCTGGGGCCTGGGCTATTTCGGGCAGCCGCACATCATCGTCCGGTTCATGGCCGTGCGCTCCGTCCGGGACGTGCCGCTGATGCGGGCGATCGGCATGAGCTGGATGCTCGTCACCTTGCTCGGAGCGCTTGCCACGGGCTTCGTCGGACTCGCTTACGCGACCCGGACCGGTCTCGACGTGGCCGATCCGGAGACCATCTTCATCATCCTTTCCGACCTGCTCTTCCATCCCCTGATCACGGGCTTCCTCCTGGCGGCGCTGCTGGCGGCGATCATGAGCACGATCTCATCCCAGCTCATCGTCTCGTCGAGCTCGCTGACCGAGGATTTCTACCGTAGCTGGTTCCGCCGCGAGGCGAGCGAGCGCGAGCTGGTCCGGGTCGGCCGAATCTCGGTGATCCTGGTCTCGCTGGTCGCGATCCTTCTGGCTTACGATCCCGACAACAGCATCCTTGGGCTCGTCGCCAATGCCTGGGCCGGTTTCGGCGCCGCCTTCGGGCCGATCGTCATCCTCAGCCTCACCTGGAAGCGAATGACCCGCAACGGCGCTCTGGCCGGCATGGTGCTCGGCGCCGCGACGGTGTTGTTCTGGATCTATGCGCCGGTGCTCGAAGGCGGCGCCGCGCTGACGACGATCATCTACGAGATGGTTCCCGGATTCCTCCTCTGCGGGGCTGCCGCCATCATCGTCAGCCTGCTCGACAAAGCGCCGCCTGAAAATGTGGTGCGAACCTTCGAGGCGAGCGACGCGCAGCGGCAGGCCGCCCGCTCCTGAGGTTTCAGGGAACGCGCTGTCCGACGACGTTTCCGGCCGGCGCGTAGCGGCAGATGAGGAAATCGGAGCCCGACGCCCGGTGGAGTGCGCAACCGACGCGCGTCGTGCCGGGCCAGATCATCTGCGTATAATGGGCGACATCGGCCCAATGGCCGCTGCTGCTGACGTCCGGGAAGATTCCGGGCCGGAACAGCCGTCTCTCCCCGGCCCAGCCGCCGACCATCTCCTCGACGCTGAACGCGCCCGCCGTCCCCATCCAGAGGTTCTCGCCCTGCCCGGGACGGCTTTCCCGGGGCGAATGGGCGAGCCGTCCAAGCCGCGCCAGTTGAGGGCCGTAAGCGGCCGAGTCGGCGGCGAGCCGAGCGTCCCATGACAATGGCGGAACGCCCGCTTCGGACCTTTCCCGGTTGTGAAGCGCCAGCAGCCGGCGCGGCAGATCGGAGAGATTCTGGGCCCGCCCGTCGTCGGGGACTTCGGTCCGGATGACGGCCCCGTCCGCCCAGGGCGGGCGCGAAGGCCCGCAACCCGCGAGAGCCGAGGACAGCAACAGCAGGACTGCGAGTCGGAACATGCGGGTAAAAGGCCGAAAGCGGATCTGAGGTTCCATCAGGCCGGTCGGCCTGCCGCTGACCTAGTTCAACCGATCCGGGCCAAGGCTTCGCTGGTAGAGCATGGCGAGTCCCTGAATCGTCAGATCGGATTCGATCGCATCGAACAGGTCGGTGTGCTGATCGAACAAAGTGGCGAGGCCGCCGGTCGCGACGACCTGGACGGGGCGACCGATCTCGGTCTTCATCCGCGAGACCAGGCCTTCCATCATCGCGACATAGCCCCAGTAGATGCCGATATGCATCTGTTCCTCGGTAGTCCGGCCGATGACGCTTCGGCTCTCCGGCGCCACGATCCCTACCCGGGGCAGCTTGGCGGCGGCCGACACGAGGGCGTCGAGCGACAGGTTGATCCCGGGCGCGATGATCCCGCCCTTGTAGGCGCCGCTAAAGTCGATGACGTCGAACGTGGTCGCGGTTCCGAAATCGATGACGATCAGGTCGCCCTCGTACAGTGCATGGGCGGCGATGGCGTTGAGAACCCGATCGGCGCCGACGGAACGCGGCTCTGTGACGTCGAGCTCGACCCCCCATTCGACCGGTGCCTGGCCGGCCACGAGCGGCTCAGAGCCGAAATATTTGGTGGCGAGGACTTCGAGATTGTGGAGCGCGCGCGGCACGACCGTGCCGATGATGACCGCCGAGACGTCCTGGCGCGAAAAGCCCTCGAGCGCGAGGAGCTGGTGGAGCCAGACGGCATATTGATCGGCGGTGCGGCGGGGATCGGTGGCGATCCGCCAGCGCGCCCGGATGACTCCGTCCTCGACCAGAGCGAAGACAAGGTTGGTATTGCCGGCATCGATGGCGAGAAGCATCCCGTCCCTTCCCTCAGATGAGGAAAACGTCGCCGGCGTGAATGACACGGCTGGTGCCGTCCGCCAAGCGAAGCCTGAGCGCCCCGTCGGGTTCGAGCCCGTCGAATCGGCCATTTCCTTCGGAGGTAGCGAGCGGAGTTCCGAGCGGATGGGCCCGATCGAGCCAGGCAAGACGGATCCTGTCGAGCCCCTCCCTGCGCCAGCAGGTCAGCCACTGGGCAAAGCCGACGGCAAGCCCCTCGAGCAAGGCGGCTGCGGTCGGAGCCGCGTCGGACAGTCTCGCCAGGCTGGTCACCGGGCGTTCCACTGATTCCGGCTGGGCGGCGACATTGACGCCGACGCCGACGACGACCGCGTCCCCTTCCCTTTCGAGCAGGATTCCGGCGAGCTTGGCGCCGTCGGCGACGAGGTCGTTCGGCCATTTGATCTGCACGCCCTCGGCATGTTTCGAAACCGACTCATGAAGCGCGACCGCCGCCACCAGAGCGAGGGTCGGTGCCGGCGGGTCCTCGGGCTTGAGCTGAACGATCGTGCTCGCGTGGAGATTGCCCACTGGCGATTCCCAGTGACGGCCCTGCCGCCCCTTCCCTCCGGTCTGGCGCTCCGCCCTGAGCCAAAGCCCTTCTTCGGCGCCGGCACGGGCGAGCGCCGCCAGATCTTCGTTGGTCGAGCGGGTTTCGGCGACCGAGCGGATCAAAAGAGCGCGGACGCCGCGTTCATGGTCACGCCTTCGAGCGCCGGGATCGCGAGGTAGCCGAGCGGCGAGACGAACAGTGCCGACACGAGGATCAAGGCCGTCCCGACCGGCTCACGTGTGCCGGCGAAGGCCGGTGCCGGCTCGTCGAAATACATCAGCTTGACGATCATGATGTAATAAAAGGCGCTGATCACCGAGGTCGCGATCGCGACCGCGGCGAGCCAGGTGAGCTCGGCCGCGACGGCCGCGTCGAAGACGAGGAATTTTGGCCAGAAGCCGAACAAGGGCGGCACTCCGGCAAGGCTGAACATGAAGATGGCCATGGCGAGGGCCAGTCCCGGGCGAGTCCGCGACAGCCCCGAAAGCGAGGCGATCGTCTCGACCGGCCGATCCTCGGAGTCGCGCATCCTCAGCACGACGAGGAAGGCGCCGAGCGTCATCACCGTATAGACGGCCATGTAGAACAGCACCGACGACACGCCTTCGCGACCCGCGGCGGCGAGCCCGACCAAAGCGAAGCCGACATTGTTGATCGAGCTGTAGGCGAGCAGGCGCTTGATATTGCGCTGGCCGATCGCCGCCACGCCACCGAGGATGGTCGAGGCAAGCGCCATGAAGATGATGATCTGCCGCCAGGATTCGAGCGCCGGGCCCATCCCCTCGACGGTGACCCGGACGAGCAAAGCCATGGCGGCGACCTTCGGGGCTGCCGAGAAAAAGGCGCTGACCGGCGTCGGCGCGCCTTCGTAGACGTCCGGGGTCCACATGTGGAACGGCACGGCCGACACCTTGAAGGCGAGGCCGGCGAGGACGAAGACCAGTCCGAACAGCTCGCCCTCCGAGACGCCGTCGGTGCCGAGCGCCGAAGCGACGCCGCTGAACAGGGTCGTCCCGGTGAAGCCGTAAAGAAGCGAGATTCCGTAGAGCAGGATCCCTGAGGCGAGTGCTCCGAGGACGAAATATTTGAGACCGGCTTCGGCCGAGCGCGAGTCGGTACGCTGGAAGGAGGCGAGGACGTAGGAGGCGAGGCTGAGCAGCTCCAGTCCGACATAGAGGGTCAGCAGGTCTCCGGCCGAGACCATCATTCCCATGCCGATGACCGAGAAGAGGATGAGAACGGGATATTCGGCCCGGAAATCGCGATCGCGCCCGAACCAGCTCATCGCCGCCAGCATCGACA
This sequence comes from uncultured Sphingosinicella sp., assembly GCA_946886275.1. The sequence continues at coordinate 1,230 of CAMPIH010000127.1, read as the reverse complement.
CCGCGGCGCCGATATAGATGACGATCTTGGAGAAGGCGGCGAAACTGTCGCCGATGAAGAGTCCGTCGAAGGCGACCCCGCCCGAATCGCGGATCCCGGGGACGAAGACGGCGGCGATTCCGAGCGTCAGCACCGAAAGCCAGGTCAGCAGCGGGCCGGACCGGTCGCCGGCCCATGCCGCGACCAGCAACAGGAGAAGGCTGGCGACGGTGACGATCAGCTCGGGCAGGACCAGGAGGAAGCTGTTGGCCATCAGTGCGCGGCCTCCTCGCCGTCATGGGCTGGTTCCGCGGGTGCCGGCGCGCCTTCGGTGACCTTCGCGTCGCTGGGCGGCGCCGCCCGTTCGATCCGCTCGAGAAGGATGTCCACGTCCTGCCGCATCGGCGCCATGAAGCTCTCCGGATAGACGCCCATCCACAGCACGGCGGCGGCGATCGGAGCGAGGATCGCGAGCTCCCGCTTCGACAGATCCGGCATCGCCGCCGCTTCCGCGGTTCGGGCGGTGCCATAGGATATCCGCCAGTAGAGCCAGAGCATGTAGGCGGCGCCGAGGATGATTCCGGTGGTGGCGACGGCGCCGACCCAGCTATTGGCCGCATAGGCGCCGACCAGGGCCAGGAACTCGCCGACGAAGCCGCTCGTCCCCGGAAGCGCCACCGCCGCCATGGTGAAGAGGAGGAACAGGACCGAGAAGGCCGGCATGTTGTTCGAAAGGCCGCCATAGCGATCGATGTCGCGGGTGTGCATGCGGTCGTAGACCACGCCGACGCAAAGGAAGAGCGCGCCCGATACCAGGCCGTGGCTCAGCATGACGACGAGCCCGCCTTCGATGCCCTGGCGGTTGAAGGCGAACAGGCCGATCGTGACGAAGGCCATGTGAGCGACCGACGAATAAGCGATCAGCTTCTTCATGTCCTGCTGAACCAGAGCGACCAGCGAGGTGTAGACGATCGCCACCATCGACAGGCCGAAGATGACCCAGACCAGCTGCGCCGAGGCTTCGGGGAACATCGGCAGCGAGAAGCGAACGAAGCCGTATCCGCCCATCTTCAGGAGAACGCCGGCGAGGATGACCGATCCGGCGGTCGGCGCCTGGACGTGGGCGTCGGGAAGCCAGGTATGGACCGGCCACATCGGCATCTTTACCGCGAAGCTCGCGAAGAAGGCCAGCCACAGCCAGGTCTGCGCCTCCGGCGGGAAATCATATTCCATCAGCTGCGGGATCGAGGT
>CAMPIH010000126.1 GCA_946886275.1 uncultured Sphingosinicella sp. | reverse complement strand
CGCGGCGGCTGTCGAGCTGGGCATTGGCGCTGACCAGGGCGCCGGTCTGCTCCTCCAGCCGCCTCGTCATCCTGTTGAAGGCATTGCCGAGCGTTCCGACCTCGTCCTTGAGATCGGAGGTCGGTACCCGCGCCGACAGGTCGCCCGCCGTCACCCGCCGCGCCGCGTCGACCAGCTGGCCCACCGGCCGAACCAGGCGGTCGGCGAGCTTGAGGGCGATCCAGATCGAGATGGCGACGATGAGCAGGGACATGCCGAACAGGATGGCGTTGAAGCGAAGCTGAAGGTTGCGCGAACGCCGGAGAGTCTCGCGATAGTCGCTCGCGGCCCGGCCGGCCTCGTTGATGAGCTCGAGCGCCTCCGGATTGAGGTGACGCGACACGTAGAGATAGATTTCGGCGCTCGGGTCGAGACGGATCACCGCTTCCACCCGATCGCCGGCGTCGGTGGCGACCAGCGCCTCGCCGGCCCGAAGCTGCCGAAGCGCTCCGGGCGAGACTCGCTGCTCCATCGGCCTTTCGTCGAGATCGACGACGACATGGCTCTGGAGGATTCCCGAATCCGTGACTCCGATCACCGCCGCCTCGCTGAGCGTCCGGTAGATTTTCTGGATGAGCACCCAATCGGTGAACCGGGGATCCTCGATTCCGACGGCGTTGATCTCGCGGACGATGTCTTCGCCCATCGCCCGAGCGTCCTGCTCGATCCGGTTCATGTGGTCGTCGCGATAGACCCTGGCGACATTTTCCGCGTTGCGAAGGATCGTCTCGGCATCGTCGGAGAACCAGAATTGGAGACCGCTTTGGAAGAGGATCGACGCGAAGATGACCACCAGCAGGGTCGGAACGCTGGCGATGACCGAGAACAAAGCGACGAGGCGGACGTGGAGCCGTCCCCTTCCACCCAATTCGGTACGAAGCGCCCGCCGCTTCGCGATGCGCCTTGCCGCCAGCACCATCAGGGCCATTGCGGGCACCAGATTGGCGACGAGCAATCCCGCCACCATCGGCGGCGTGAGAAGCGCTCCGGGCGCGCTTCGGCCGGTGATGATGAAATAGCTGACGATGAGGGTGACGATCAGCGCGATCACCGCGCCGATCTCGATCAGGGGAATGAAGCCGCGGCGGCGAATCAGCACCGACAAGCGTCGGCGCCAGCGCGGTCGGATTTCGACGTTTATGGGAGCTTCCGCGTTCACTCCGCGGCTCTAACACAACAATGTGGCACAAAGAACACAGTCATCCGCCGCCTTGGCGCGCGCAAGGGATGTTTCGGCGCTCAGGCGGCCGCTTTGCTCAGCCAGGGCGCGTAGAAATCGTGCAACATCGCTCTCGCGCGTGCCGGATCGGCTTCCTGGTTGAAGGCGTTGCGGAACTCCGCCGATCCGTGAAGCCCCTTGGTATACCAGCCAATATGCTTGCGGGCGCAATTGACGCCGACGACCGGACCATAAAGTTCGATCATCGCTTCATATTGTTCGCAGATCACCGAATGCTGCTCGTCGAGGCTCGGATCGGCCAGCCGATCGCCTGTGTTCAGCCAATGCATCACCTGGCGGAGAAGCCACGGCTTTCCATAAGCGCCGCGCCCGATCATCACGCCGTCGGCGCCCGATTGCCGGAGCGCGGAATCGGCGTCGTCGATCGAGTTGATGTCGCCATTGGCGATGACCGGGAGGGTGACCGCCTCGTTCACGCGGCGAATGAAGCGCCAGTCCGCCTCGCCCTTGTACATCTGGCAGCGGGTTCGGCCGTGGACGGTGATCATCCGGATTCCGAGATCCTCGGCGATCCGGGCGAGCTCGGGGGCGTTGAGCGAGCCATGGTCCCAGCCCATCCGCATCTTCAGAGTGACGGGAACATCCACCGCCTTGACGGTGGCGTCGATGATGGCGGCGGCAAGCTTGAGATCGCGCATCAGCGCCGATCCCGCTTCGCCGTTCACCACCTTCTTGACCGGACAACCCATGTTGATGTCGATGATCGCCGCGCCGCGATCCTCGTTGAGCTTGGCGGCCTCCGCCATCTCCTTGGGCGAGCAGCCGGCAAGCTGCATCGAGACCGGTTCCTCGACCGGATCCCAGGCCGCCTTCTGGAGCGACTGGCGAGTTTCGCGGATCGCCGCCTGGCTGGCGATCATCTCGGTCACCGTGAGACCGGCGCCGTAGCGCTTCACGATTCGACGGAACGGCATGTCGGTGACGCCCGTCATCGGCGCCAGGATCACCGGCGTCTCGATCCGAACCGGACCGATCTGGATGGGCTTGAGGCGGCTCATTGAGCGGGCGAGATAGGGTGAATGGCGGTTTCCGGCAAGGTTGGGGCCGGTCGGCGTCTGCGGCGCCATTGCAGCCAGGCGGCGCACATCCTAGGGATCGCCGATGGAGTCGCACGGCAGGACGGTGGCTTTGGTCGTCGCGGCCGGCAGCGGCGTCCGTGCCGGCGGCGAGCTTCCGAAACAATATCGGCTGATTGGCGGCCGCCCGCTCCTCGCTCACGCGATCGAGGCGCTGACTCACCCTGCCGTCGACGAGGTCCGGGTCGTGATCGGCGAAGGGCAGGAATCCCTCTACCACCAGGCGGTCGGCGGCCGGCCCCTGCCCCCACCGATCGTCGGCGGAGCGACCCGGCAGCAGTCCGTCCGCAACGGCCTCGCCGCGATCGCCGACGACAAGCCGGCCCGGATCCTGATCCACGACGCGGCCAGGCCCTTTCTCCCCGGGCGGGTGATCGATCGGCTGCTCGAGGCGCTTTCGCGAGGGGCCGGTGCGGTGCCGGTCCTGCCGGTCGTCGACACTCTGGCGAGGCAGGAGGCCCATCTCGGCGCAGTCGTCCCGCGTGAGCGGCTGGTGCGAGTCCAGACGCCGCAGGCCTTCCGGTTCGAGGAGATATTCCGTGCCCACGCCGCCTGGAGCGGCGACGAGGCGACCGACGACGCCCAGATCGCCCGCGCCGCCGGAATCGAGGTCGCGACCGTCGAGGGCGACGAGTCGCTCGAAAAGCTCACTTATGAGAGCGACTTCCGGAGGGCGGAGCAGCAATTGGCCGCGCGGCTCGTCAGCCGGACCGGGTTCGGGTTCGATGTCCATGCCTTCGCCGAGGGAGAGTCCCTTTGGCTCGGCGGGATCAATGTCCCGCACCGGCGCGGGCTCAAGGGTCATAGCGACGCCGACGTCGTCCTCCATGCCTTGACCGACGCCCTTCTCGGGGCCCTCGGCGAAGGCGACATCGGCGATCATTTCCCACCGACCGATGCCAGGTGGCGCGGCGCGGCCTCGTCCTTGTTCGTCGAGCATGCCCGCGACCTCGCCGATCGCGTCGGCGCGCGGATCGATCATGTCGATCTCACCATCATCTGCGAGGCGCCGCGGATCGGCCCTCACCGACAGGCGATGAGGCAACGGATCGCGGCCTTGTTGCGGCTGCCAATCCAGTCGGTTAGCATCAAGGCCACGACGACCGAAGGCCTCGGTTTCACCGGCCGCAGCGAGGGCATTGCCGCCCAGGCCGTGGCCAGCATCTCAATGGGGGGAAGACCATGATCAATCCAATCGTCATCGCCGCTCTTGTGGCTTCGCAGGCGGCGGCGGCGCCGGAGCGCTGTCTTACCCGTCAGGAAGCGGGCGATATCGCGCTCACCGCGGCTTCGGTCGGACTGGGCGCGCTGGCGGAACGCTGCCGACCCCATGTCGGCGCGAGCGCCTTCCTCAACGGAGGGGCCGAGGCGATGCTGACCCGGCTTCGGGCCGCGGCCGAGCCTCGCCGCAACTCCGCCTTCGCGGCCTTTGCGCGAATGTCGCGCCCTGGTCCGGAGAGCGAGGTCGAGGAGGAAAGCGAGTCCGGCGCGGAAACGGCCACCGAGACCGACGCGGAGAAGGCGTCCGTCGAGAATATGGAGCCTGTGGGAACTCCGTCCGAAGACGAGGAGCCGGCCATGCCGGCTTTCGATCCGAGCGCCAATCCGGAGCTCATGTCCGGCCTCGTCACGGTGATGGCGGCAGCGATGATCAACAGCATCGATACCGCGGCCTGTGCTGACGCCAACGACCTCATCGAGGCGCTTGCGCCGCTGCCGCCGGAAAATATCGCGCGGCTTGCCGGTGCCGGGCTCGGCATCGCGGGTACGGCGCGACCGGATTCATCCGACAGCCCGCTTTGCCCGGCATGACCGAGGTTCGCGATTTCACCCTTCCGGCCGAACTGATCGAGCTTGCCACCCGAGTGGTGGACTCCAATCGGGCACTGGGCCGTCGGGTGGCGGTCGCGGAAAGCTGCACCGGCGGACTCGTCTCGGCGGCGCTGACCGAAATCCCCGGCAGTTCGGAGATTTTCGAGGAAGGGTTCGTAACCTACTCGAATGAAGCCAAATCCGATATGCTGGGGGTCAGCACGGACGTGCTGGAGACGTTCGGCGCAGTCTCGGTCGCCACCGCCTGGGCGATGGCCCAGGGGGCGCTGTCGCGGAGCGGCGCCGATGTGGCTGTGGCCATTACCGGCATTGCCGGCCCAGCCGGCGGCTCGGAGAAGAAGCCCGTCGGCACCGTGGTCTTCGCTCGCGCCGACCGCAAGGCCGACCCCCACGACATGGTTGCCGATACCAGGGACTTCGGAGATTTGGGCCGAGGCGGGGTTCGGCTTCAGGCGGCGCTCTGCGCCCTCGAATTGCTGTTGCCCTCGCCGTAAAGGACCGCCGCGCGTTCCTCGAAAGCGCCGATCATCCGGCGCAGGGCCCGATCGAACATCTGTCCGGCCAGGCTTTCGAAGATCCGGCTCTTGAAGGCGAAGTCGACGCAGAAGTGGACTTCGGTGCCGCCCTTGCCGTCCGGAACGAACTTCCAGCTGTTGTGGAGATATTTGAGCGGCCCCTCGACATAGTCGATCTCGATCTCGTGAGGCCGCCTCTTGTGGACCCGCGAGGTGAAGGTCTCCTTCAGGGCGCGGAAGCCGACCACCAGGTCCGCGATCATCGCCGTTTCGCTGTCGGATCGGATCCGCGTGGCCGCCACCCAGGGCAGGAATTCCTGATAGCGTTTGACGTCGGCGACGAGATCGAACAGCTGCTCGGGACTGTAGGGCAGATTACGGGTTTCGCTATGCCGCGGCATAGGCGGTCAACGTGCTGAAGCCAGCTTTGCTTCGCGCGCCGCCCTCATCTTCGCGAAATCGTCACCGGCATGGTAGCTCGAACGAGTCAGCGGACTGGCGGCGACGAGCAGGAACCCCTTGGCCCGGGCAATGGCGGCATAAGCGGAGAAGGCCTGTGGAGTGACGAACTCCTCGACCTTGGCGTGTCGCGGCGTCGGCTGGAGATACTGGCCCATGGTGAGGAAATCGACGTCGGCCGAGCGCATGTCGTCCATCACCTGGTGGACCTCAAGCCTCTGCTCGCCGAGACCGACCATGACCCCTGATTTGGTGAAGATCGACGGATCGTGCCGCTTGACGCTCTCGAGCAGTCGAAGCGAGGCGTAATAGCGGGCGCCGGGCCGGATCGTCGGGTAGAGCCTCGGCACCGTCTCGAGATTGTGATTGTAGACGTCCGGGCGCGCCTGGATGATCTTCTCGACCGCGGCTTCGGACTTGTTGCGGAAGTCCGGCGTGAGGATCTCGATCGTCGTCGAAGGCGCGTTCCGGCGAAGCGCCTCGATCACCCGAACGAACTGGTTCGCGCCGCCGTCGGGAAGGTCGTCGCGGTCCACCGAGGTGACGACGATATGCTCGAGGCCGAGCTCGGCCGCGGCGACGGCGACATGCTCAGGCTCCATCGGATCGACCGGCCGCGGCATTCCCGTCTTCACGTTGCAGAAGGCGCAGGCGCGGGTGCAGGTATCGCCGAGGATCATCACGGTCGCGTGCTTCTTGGTCCAGCACTCGCCGATGTTCGGACAGGCCGCTTCCTCGCAGACGGTCGCCAGGTTGAGCCGGCGCATCAGCTTGCGGGTTTCGTTGAAGCCGGCGCTGACCGGGGCCTTGACCCGGATCCAGTCGGGCTTGCGCTGCTTGGGCGCGACGAGGGGGGCGATGGCTTCGCTCATGCGGGGGCAGATAGCGAGGACGGGGCCGACTTGCCACCCCTTCCCTCCCCGCTTATCGGCTCTTCATGGCTTATCTCAAGACGCTGATCGACGGCTATCACCGGTTCCGAAACCGCGAGTGGCGGGCGGAGCGCGACCGATGGGCCGAACTGGCTGAAGGCCAGAGCCCGAAGGTGATGGTGATCGCCTGTTCCGACAGCCGGGTCGACCCGGCCCAGATCTTCGATGCCCGCCCCGGCGAGATGTTCGTGGTTCGCAACGTCGCGGCGCTCGTTCCGCCCTTCGAGCCGGACAATAATTATCACGGTGTTTCGGCGGCTCTGGAATTTGCCGTCACCCAGCTCGAGGTGGAGGAACTGGTGGTGATGGGCCATGGCTTCTGCGGCGGCTGCGCGGCTGCGCTGACGGGCCAGTTCGACCATGCCGGGCATGGCGCCGGCCATTTCATCGCACACTGGATCGACATGCTTCGCGACGCCCGCGATCAGATCCGGGCGCGGCACGACGAGCTCGACCGGCAGGCTTTCCTCGAGATGGAGCTGGAAGGGGTGCGGGTATCGCTTCGCAACCTTCGCACCTTTCCCTGGGTGAGGGACCGCGAAGCGGACGGACGCCTTGCCCTTCATGGCGCCTATTTCGCCATCTCGGACGGGATCCTCCATGTCTGCGACGAGGCGAGCGGCAGCTTCGCTCCGGCCTGATTCCCGCCGAGAAGGGCGGTGCGGCGGGCCCATTCAAATAGT
>CAMPIH010000125.1 GCA_946886275.1 uncultured Sphingosinicella sp. | reverse complement strand
GGGAAGAAGGCTGTAACGCTGCGGCTGTCGCCAGGTTGCCGATCCGGTCCGTTCGCCGCCGCCCTAGCTGAATCCCGTCTCCGCCGTTAAACCGGCTTCGTAACGTTTCGAGGAGGAAGTGGTGATGCGCAAGGCGTTCCTGGCGGCTTTGATGATCTCGACGGCGGCCTGCACCATGCCGCAGGCCGAGCCGCAGCCGGCACCGCCCCCACCAGCCGCTGCCACCGCCGATTCCGTCGCCGGCCATGATAGCTACGACCTCGCTGCGCAGCGCGCCAAGTTCGCCGACATCGCGATGAATCCCGACACCAGCTTCCTCAATGCCGAGGAGCGGCAGGTGGTGAACCTCCTCAACCGGGCCGCCGAGTTGATGAGCGAAATCTATCTTCGCCAGCGATCGGCCCGCAATCCGCAGATCCGCCAGGCGATCGCGGCGAGCAACGCGCCTGATCGTGCCGCCTTGCTCGACATGTTCGACCTTCATTTCGGCCCGTGGGACACTCTTGCCGAAAACCATCCCTTCTGGGGCGACCAGCCGATGCCGCCGGGCGCCGGCTTCTACCCGGAGGATATGACGAAGGAAGCGTTCGATGCCTATCTCGCTGCCCATCCGGACCAGCGCGAGGCGCTGACCAGCGGCTATACGATCGTCCGCCGGCAAGGTGACCGGCTCGTCGCGATCCCCTATAGCGAAGCCTATCGCGAATGGCTGGAGCCGGCGGCGCGGCTGCTCGAGGAGGCGGCCAGGACGACGAGCAACCAGAGCCTTCGCAACTTCCTCCAGCTTCGCGCCGAGGCGTTCCGGACCAACGATTATTATCCCTCGGAGCTCGCCTGGATGGACATCAGCGGGACTCCGATCGAGCCGGTGATCGGCCCCTACGAAGTCTATACCGACACGCTCTACGGTCAGAAGACGGCGTTCGAGGCCTTCATCACCGTCAAGGACCCGGAGGCCAGCGCAGCGCTCGACCGCTACAAGGCGCTACTGCCGGACATGGAGCGCAACCTCCCGGTCGAGGAACGCTACAAGAATTTCAACCGCCGCTTCGATTCCCCGATCCTCGTGGCCGACCAGGTCCATGGCGGCGGCGACAATGTGCCCGGGGTGCAGACGATCGCGTTCAACCTTCCCAACGACGAGCGCGTGCGCGAGACCAAGGGCGCCAAGAAGGTGATCCTCGCCAACGTCCTGGGCGCCAAATATGAGCGGATCCTGGCGCCGATGGCCCAGTTCGTCCTCGTCCCGGAGCAGGCCCGGCTGGTGAGCCGGCGCTGGATGACCGAGGAAACCCTGTTCCACGAACTGTCCCACAGCCTCGGGCCCGGAACGATCATCGTCGACGGCCGGCAGACGACGGTGAATGCCGAGCTTCGCGACGTCTATTCGGCGAGCGAGGAGTGCAAGGCCGACGTCATGGGGGTGTGGAACATCCTCTACATGATGGAGCGCGGAGAACTTCCGGCGGCCGAGCGCGAATCGGCGCTCGCCACCTATTTCGCGGGCATCTTCAGGGCCGTCCGCTTCGGCATCGACGAGGCCCATGGCCGCGGCGCCGCCGTCCAATATGCCTATCTGAAGGAGAAGGGCGCCTTCGCCTGGGATTCTTCGCAACGGCGCTTCCGAATCGACTATCCGCGAATGGAGGCGGGGATAAGGGACTTGGTCGGCGAGCTGGTGCGGCTTCAGGGCAATGGCGATTATGAGGGCACTCGTGCCTTCTTCGAGCGCTACGCGCGGCTCGACGACGAAGCGCGCACTGCGCTCGCTGCGACCGCCCATATCCCGACCGACATCCGCCCGGCTTACCCGTCGCGCATATGAGGCTCTTGCGTCTCGCCGCCGGCCTCGGCTTCTTCCTGGCGGCCAGCGCCTGGGCGCAGGCGCCGGTCTTCGAGGCTCGGCCCTGCGCCGACAGCCGGATCGGCGAGACGGCACGCTGCGGGATCGTCAGCGTGCCGGAGGACCGGGCCGATCCAGGCGGGCGGCGGATCGCGCTCAATCTCGTCATTCTTCCCGCGACCGGCGAGAAAAGGCTGCTGCCGCTCTACGATCTCGCGGGCGGACCCGGCCTTCCCGCGACCCAGACTGCCGAATTCTATCTGAGCTTCGGCGGCGCCTATCGCGAGGGTCGCGATATCGTCCTGCTCGATCAGCGCGGCACCGGCCGGTCCAATGGGCTTCAGTGCCCCGACCTCGCTTCGCCCGACCGCCAATATGAGCTTTTCTATCCGGTCGAGCGGGTCGCCGCCTGCCGGACCTCCCTGTCGAGCCGCGCGCGGCTGGAGCATTACGGTACGGACGCCGCCGCGGCCGATCTGGAGGCGGTCCGGCAGGCGCTTGGCCATGACAGGATCGACCTGTTCGGCCTGTCCTACGGGACCCTGCTCGCCCTTCGCTACGACCAGCTCTTTCCCGGCCGCGCGAGGGCGATGGTCCTGCTCGGCACGGCGACCCCGGAGGCGCGAGTGCCTTCCGGCCATGCCCCAGCCGGCCAGCGCGCGCTTACCGGCCTGTTCGCCGCCTGCGCCGCCGATCCGGTCTGTGCCTCGCGCTTCCCAAACCCCCGAGTCGATCTCGACCGCGCGCTGGCCCTGCTGCCGGGCATTTCCGGCGCTCCCGATCGCGACGTCTTCCTCGAACGGCTTCGAAGCCTGATGTACGCTCCCGCCCGGGCGCGGATGATCCCCCTGATCCTGCGCTACGCCGCGGACGGCGATCTCCGGCCCTTCTTCGCCGCCACCCGCCGAACCGAGCCGGCGCTGGACAGCGACGGCGTCTATCTGTCCATCGTCTGCGCCGAGGGCATGGCCGGAATGGACTTCGAACAGGCCAGCGCCGCCGCGCGGAATACCCTGTTCGGCGACTATCGCCTCCGCCGCCAGCGCGCGGCTTGCGAGGACTGGCCCGTGGCAGCGACCGCCGCCAGTTTCTTCGACCCGCCGCGGCCGAGCGCCTCTGTCCTCTTCGTGTCGGGCGAGCTCGATCCCGTTACTCCGCCCGACTGGGCCGAGGCGGTCGCCCAGCGATCGGGCAGGGCCCGCCATTTCATCCTTTCCGGCGGCGGCCACATTCCCGACGGGCTTTCCGGAATCGACACCTGCCTCGACCCCTTGCTCATCGCCTTTCTCGACCATGGCGATCCGAACCGGCTCGATCCGACCTGCCTCGCACAAGTGCGGCCGCCTTCATTTCTCCTCGAGCCGCCGGCGGATTGGGGGATGAACTCTCCTTCGCCCTGAGCTAGGGACGGCGCGTGGCCGATGCCGAAACCGCATTGATCCTGGCCCGAGCGCAGTTCGCGTTCACGATCTCCTTCCACTTCATCTTTCCGGCCTTCTCGATCGGCCTCGCTTCCTATCTTGCGGTGCTCGAGGCGCTCTGGCTCAAGACCGGCCAGGACTCCTATCTCAACCTGTTCCGCTACTGGCTGAAGATCTTCGCGCTGACCTTCGCGATGGGCGTCGTCTCCGGGATCGTCATGTCCTACCAGTTCGGCACCAACTGGTCGGTCTTCTCCGATCGGGCCGGGCCGATCATCGGGCCGCTCATGGCCTATGAGGTCCTCACCGCCTTCTTTCTCGAAGCCGGCTTCCTCGGGGTCATGCTGTTCGGGATGGAAAGGGTGGGGAAGGGGCTTCATTTCGCGGCGACCCTGATGGTCGCCATCGGCACCTTCATCTCGGCCTTCTGGATCCTGAGCGTGAACAGCTGGATGCAGACCCCGGTCGGCTGGGCGCTCAACGAGGTCGGCCAGTTCGTCCCTTCGGGAGGATGGCTGGAGATCATCTTCAATCCCAGCTTTCCCTACCGCCTCGTCCACACCGTGCTCGCCGCCTATCTCACCACCGCCTTGGTCGTCGGCGGCGCCGGCGCCTGGCACCTGCTTCGCCGCCGGGACACGCCCGAGGTGAGGCGGATGTTCTCGATGGCGATGTGGATGCTTGCGCTCGTCGCTCCGGTGCAGATTTTCGTCGGCGACCTGCACGGGCTCAACACGCTCGAGCACCAGCCGCAGAAGATCGCGGCGATGGAAGGCCATTTCCGTTCCTATCCGGACGGCGCCCCCTTGATCCTGTTCGGAATCCCGGATTCCGAAGCCGAGACGGTCCATGCCAGCGTCGAGATCCCGAACCTGTCCTCGCTCATCCTCCACCATGGCTGGAACGCGCCGGTGACCGGTCTCGACGCCTGGCCGCGCGACGAGCGGCCGCCGGTGGGGATCGTCTTCTGGTCGTTCCGGATCATGGTCGGGCTCGGCACCTTGATGTTCCTGCTCGGCCTGTTCAGCCTGGTCGCGCGCGTCCGCCACCGCCTCTACGACTGGCGCCCGCTCCACCTGTTCGCGCTTGTGATGGGGCCGGCCGGTTTCGTCGCCGTCATCGCCGGCTGGGTCACGACCGAGGTCGGCCGCCAGCCCTGGGTGATCTACGGCCTGCTCAGGACGAAGGACGCGGTGTCGCCGATCGCGACCCCCGGCGTCACCGGATCCCTGATCGCCTTCGTCATCGTCTATTTCACGGTCTTCGCCGCCGGCACGATCTACATCTTGAAGCTCATGGCCCACGCGCCCAAGGCAGGCGAGCCGCGGCCGGCGGAGCAGCCGATCCGAAGCGCAGGTATCACTCCGGCGCCGGCCGTCGAGCGGCGCGGCGGCGAATCGGATCCTTCTCCCGACGAGGAGGCGCGCTGATGGCGGGCGATTGGCGGGCCCAGCGCAGGAGCGGGATGGCGGCGATCGCCGCGGCAAGCCTGGTCGCCTCGCTGCTCTGGTTCGCCATCCGCTTCTGCGCGCCGCCGCTCGACGGCATGGAGGATTTTTCCGGGCGGATGGTCTTCACTCTCAAATGCTTCTGCCTGGCCGTGCTTTTCTGCCTGGTGACCGGAGTCGAGGCGGTCGCCCACGAACGGCTGGGCTCGCCGGCTTTCGATCCGCTCGATCCTCATTCGACCCGCCGGCTTGAGGTGAACCAGCGCTATCTCCAGAACACGGTCGAGCAGATCATCGTCCTCGCCGCCGCGCTCTTCGGGCTTGCCGCCTATAGCGAGGACGGGGACTCGATCAGGTCCGTGCTCGCCACGACCATCGTCTGGATCCTGGCCCGCTTCGCCTTCTGGATCGGCTATCATCGAAGCGCGGCGCTTCGCGGCCTCGGCGCGCCGGGCATGCTGGTGACGATGCTGGCGCTTCTCTATGTCGCGGCCAGGATCGGCGCCGACGTCGCCGGCTCGATCGGCTCGGCCGTCGTGATCGGCGCCTTTCTCCTGTTCGAAGCCGTCCTGTTCTGGGGAACGCGCAGTCCCGAGTCCATCGGCGAGGAGGCGCTCTGATGGACCTGACGATCGTCTGGGCATTCCTGATCGCCTTCGCCGTCGCCGCTTACGTCGTCATGGACGGCTTCGACCTCGGCATCGGGATCCTCTTTCCCGGCTTCCGAGTCGGCAAGGAGCGCGACCAGGCGATGAACAGCATCGCGCCCGTCTGGGACGGCAACGAAACCTGGCTGGTGCTCGGCGGCGGCGGGCTCCTCGCGGCCTTTCCGCTCGCTTATGCGATCATCCTTCCCGCCCTCTACGCACCGTTGATCGCGATGCTTCTCGGGCTCGTCTTCCGCGGCGTCGCCTTCGAGTTCCGCTGGCGCGACCCCGGCCATCGCCGATTCTGGGATGCCGGCTTCTGTCTCGGCTCGCTGGTCGCCACCTTCGCCCAGGGAATCACGCTCGGCGCTTTGCTTCAGGGGATCAGCGTCGACGGCCGGGCCTATTCCGGCGGCTGGTGGGAATGGCTGACCCCGTTCAGCCTGCTGACCGGCGCCGCCCTCGTCATCGGCTATGCCCTGCTCGGTGCCGGCTGGCTGATCTGGAAGACGGAGGGGCAGATCCAGTCCGACGCCCGCCGTCACGCCCGTTTCCTGGTTCCGGCGCTTCTCGCCGCGATCGGGCTGGTCAGCCTCGCGACCCCGTTCGTCGAGCCGCGCTATTTCGAGCGCTGGTTCGATTATCCGGGGCTCATCGTCGCCGTGCCGATGCCACTGCTCGTCGCCGGAATCGCCTTCGCTCTGTGGCGCAGCCTCGGCGGCGGCCGCGACTGGCTGCCCTTCGTCCTGACCCTGGCCCTGTTCCTGCTGTCGATGGCGGGGCTCGCCGTCTCGATCTGGCCGGACGTGATCCCGGGCCGGGTCACGATCTGGCAGGCCGCGGCGCCCTATGAGAGCCAGCTCTTCATGCTCGTCGGCGCGCTCGTGCTGGTGCCGATGATCCTTGCCTATACCGGCTGGGCCTATTGGGTGTTCAGGGGCAAGGTCGGCGAGCAGGGCTATCATTAGATTGAGGCAGATCGGCTGGTTCGTCGGCCTGTGGGCGGCGAGCATCGCCATCGTCGGGGCCGTGGCCTTCGTCCTGCGCTGGTGGCTCGCCCCCTGACAGCGCCGAGTTTGCGGCCGGCCGCGCCCGTCGACTTCCGGTGCTGTCGCAGAAATGACCGGGGCTGCCCTTGTTGCGCCGCAATATGCTGCGTATAGGCGCGGAACAATTTTCCAGCCCAAATGAGTTATACCGAGATGAGCCTGCGTAACGTGGCGATCATCGCCCACGTCGATCACGGCAAGACGACTCTTGTCGACCAGCTGTTCCGCCAGTCCGGCACCTTCCGCGAGAATCAGCGCGTGGAGGAGCGGGCGATGGATTCGAACGACCTCGAAAAGGAGCGCGGGATCACGATTCTCGCCAAGTGCACCAGCGTCGAATGGGAGCATGAGGGCCAGACCACCCACATCAACATCGTCGACAC
>CAMPIH010000124.1 GCA_946886275.1 uncultured Sphingosinicella sp. | reverse complement strand
CCGCGACGTGCTCGATTTCCGCAATTGCTGGCTGGTCGAGCAGCCGAACGGCGATTTCGCCCAGACGATGGCGCGCCAGTTCCTTTTTTCGACCTGGCAGAAATTGCTGTTCGAACGGCTGACCGGCTCGAGCGACGACTTCCTCGCCTCGGTCGCGGCCAAGGCGGTGAAGGAAGTGGCCTATCATCAGGAGCTCAGCGCCGAATGGGTAGTCCGACTCGGCGACGGCACCGAGGAGAGCCGGCGGCGGATGGCCGAGGGGCTCGACTGGATGTGGCGTTTCATTCCCGAGCTGTTCGAGATGGACCCTCTCGCCACCCGCGCCGCCCAATGCGGCATCGGCACCGACGTCGTCCTGTTCCGGGCCGACTATGACCGGATCGTCGGCGACGTGCTGGCGCAGGCGACCCTCGACGCCCCGGCCGACCAGCGGCCGATCCTGGGCGGTCGCCGAGGCCATCACGGCGAGCATCTCGGGCATCTGCTCGCGGTGATGCAGTTCCTGCCCCGTACCTATCCGGACGCGACATGGTAGCGGCCATGGTAAAGCTTTCCGAAAGGCCGTCGAAAAGGCTCGATGCGAGCGACCTGGAGGCGCGCGTCTGGCAAGTCCTCGAACAGGTTCCGGACCCCGAAATCCCTGTCCTTTCCGTGGTCGAGCTCGGGATCGTGCGCGAGGTCCGTGCCGATCGGGTGGTGATCACGCCGACCTATACCGGCTGCCCGGCGACCCAGGTGATCGAGCGCGACATCAGAGCCGCACTCGACGACGCAGGATTCCGCGACCTGCGGATCGTCACCACGCTGGCGCCGCCCTGGACCACCGACTGGATCAGCGCGGAGGGACGGCGCAAGCTTCACGCTTACGGAATCGCGCCACCGAAAATGCCCGGGGAGCAGGAAGTGGCCTGCCCCCAATGCGGTTCGACCGAGACGGAGGAGGTCAGCCGCTTCGGATCGACCCCCTGCAAGGCGCAGTGGCGCTGCCGCGCCTGTCTCGAGCCGTTCGATCTCTTCAAGTGCCATTGAGCCACGGATGAGCGTCAGTTTTCACAGGCTCCCGATCGCCGAGATCGTCGACGAGACCGCCGAGGCGAAATCGATCCGCTTCGCCGTGCCCGACGCGCTTCGCGAGACTTTCGTCTTCAAGCCCGGACAGCATCTCACCCTGAAGGCACGGATCGGCGGAGAGGAAGTGCGGCGCAACTATTCGCTCTGCGTCGCTCCCCAGGACGGCGAGGTGATGGTGACGGTGAAAAGGATCGCCGGAGGCCTCTTTTCCAACTGGGCCAACGACAATCTGCGCGTCGGTGACACGATCGAGGTCATGCCGCCTCACGGCAGCTTCACCTGGGACTTCTCGCCCGACGCGGCAAACCATTATGTCGGCTTCGCCGGAGGATCCGGGATCACGCCCGTCATTTCGCTTCTCCGGACCGCCTTGCTGACCGAGCCGGACAGCCGCTTCACCCTGTTCTACGGCAACCGCGACAGCCAGTCCGTCATCTTCCTCGAAGCCCTGGCGAAGTTGAAGAATTGTTTCATGGACCGCCTGCAAGTCCATCATTTCCTTGCGGAAGAGGCAGAGGATATCGAGCTGTTCAACGGCATGCTCGATCGATCGAAATGCGAGGACATCCTGACCTATTTGATCGATCCGGCGGACGTGGCGGCGTTCTTCATCTGTGGTCCAGGCCCGATGATGGACGCCGTCGAGGACGCCCTCGTCGCCCGGGGGATCGGCCGCGAGAAGATCCATCTCGAGCGTTTCACCGCCGATCGCCCGGTCGAGGCGCTCCAGGCCCAGCTCGAGGAGATGTCGAAGGGTGCGGAAGGGGCCAGCCTGACCGTCACTCTCGACGGCCGCAAGCGACGGATAAGTTTCAGCGCCGAAGCCGGGAACATCCTCGACAGCGCCAGGCTTGCCGGCCTTCCCGCCCCGTTTGCCTGCAAGGCCGGGGTCTGCGCCACCTGCCGGGCGAAGATCGTCAGCGGCGAGGTCGACATGGCCGCCCGCTACGGGTTGACCGACGAAGAGGTCGCTTCGGGCTATGTCCTTACCTGCCAGTCGGTCCCGAAGAGCGACAGCGTCGAGCTGGATTACGACGCATGAGCCGCCGCCGGCAGGACCGGCTTGGATTGGCTATTCGGCCTCGACGTCCTTCAGGCCGTCGAGCATCAGGTTCACGGCGAGGTCGGCGATCGCCTCGGCGCTGATCGGACCCTGGGGCCGGAGCCAGGTGTGGGTCCAGTTGATCATTCCGAAGAACAGCATCGTCAAAGGCAAGGTGAGCGGGTTGAGATCGGGCCTGATCTCGCGGATCAAGGTTTCGACGACGGCGATGATCCGGCGCTGCTTCGCGACGACCTCGGCGCGCTGCCGGGGCGGCAGATTGTCGAGCTCGTTGAGAAGCACCTTGTGGCTGTCGCGGGCGCCTGCATAGAGCCTCATGAAGGCCAGGGTGAGGGCGCGCAGACGTTCCTCGGCGTTTCCCGCCTGCATGGCTTCATCGGCGGCGTCGACGAGATCGTCGAGATGGGCCGCCATCACCGCGTGAAGGGTGTCGTCCTTCGACGGGAAATAATGGTAGATGAGCGACTTGGACGTGCTGCAGGCCGACGCGAGATCGGCGACCGAAGCGCCCTGGAAACCGCGCCGGGCATAGAGCCGGGCCGCGGCGGCGAGGATCGCGTCGCGCCTCTTGTCATAATCGGGGGATTGCGGCCTCGCCATCGGCGCATCCTATAGAGGATCGACGCTGGGTGGAATCACCAACGGCCCGGCAAATGGCCAAGCAGAGGGCCGGTTCCCCGTCTAACGGGCGATATTGGAAGTGCCGCCCGATCTCTGGCTCTCATGATAGGCGATCGCGGCGCGGGTGACGTTCTGCATCAGCGCCATCCGGGTCGAGAGCGGCGTGGCCGTCCGGCCGATCATCACCGCGAGCGCATAATGGCGTCCGTCGGGCGAGGTGATGATGCCGATATCGTTATAGCCGGTCTGGGTCGAACCCAGGACCTGGCCGGTGCCGGTCTTGTGGGCGATCCGCCAGCCCTCGGCGAGGCCGCCGGTCAGGCGCTGGGGACCGGTCCGGGTCCGCGACATGATCGACAGCAGGCGTTCGGTGGAGCGCGGCGAGAGAAGCTCGCCGCGGCGGAGGCGGGCGAGCCCGGCGACGAGGCCCTCCGGGGTGGCGCCGTCGACCGGATCGGCGACATATTGATTGAACAGCTCGCGCCGGCGATCGATCGGCACGTTGGCACGGGCCCGGTAGAAGGCGTTGCCGGTGGAATAAGCCGGGCTCCACTGCAGGCCCGCAATCTGAGTCTGCATGACTCGCTCGCCGGGACCGAACCGGACACCCTGGATTGCATGGCGCTGGAACAGCGCCCTGACCGATTCAGGTCCGCCGCTTCGGCGAAGGAGGAAGTCGTTCGCCGTATTGTCGCTTCGGGTCATGGCCCGGAACAATAGGTCTTCCAGAGTCGTCGTGAAGCCGTCCTCGTCGATCTGCTGAGCGATCGGCTGATGGAAAAGCGTGAGATCCTGGCGCCGGAGGGTGACCTGCTCGGAAAGGTCGATCTGGCCGGCGTCGACGGCCTGGAGCGTGTTGATCGCCACCCAGAACTTGCTGACGCTCTGCTGGGGGAAATAGCGGGTGCCGTTCCAGCTCGTCGTCCAGCCGGTGTCGACGTCGCGAACGGCGATCCCGACCTCGCCGTCGAAATTCCGCGCCAGCTGCTCGATCCGCTCAGCCAAGGATCGCTGCGCCGCCAGGGTTTCGGGCGCGATCTGCGGGACGGCCGCCGCGGCCGGCGCCTGGACAGGCCGCTGCTGCGCCGGTCGTTGCTGAACCGGCCGCTGTCGCGGCGTCCGGGACTGGGCGACCAGGCTCGCAAACTGGGATTCCGAAGGCGAGGCGGCCGAATGCGCCTGGGGGATGCATCCAGAGAGCAAAAGCGCCGGCACGAGCACGGCAAAACGTGCTCTGCTTTCGAATCCCGCCCCGAATACGCCCATTCACCCGCTCCCCATTGCTAACGCCTTCTGCCCCAAGGATTTGAATCATAGCCGGGATGCGCTTGCTGTCAGCTTAATCTTGCTTGGGAGAGACGAGCCGTTGGCAGGGCGCGGCGGATCGAATCCGAAATGAGTCTACACCAATTGTGATATAACGTATCGCGCCATCTCCAGGGGGCTGGATTCGAACTTCGGAGTAGATTGTGAAGAAGCGCGCCTTGTTGCTCGCCGCCAGTGTGATCGCGGCCTTTCCCGCCGCGGCCCAGCCGCCTGCGCCAGCCGAAGAGCCGGCTGAGGCGCAGGATCATTTCCATCAGGAAACCGAGGAAGCGATCGTCATCACCGCGCCGTTCGTGCGCGATCTCAACTTGCTTGCCGGCACTGCGACTTTGAGCGGAAGCGAGCTGGTTCGCGACATGCGGCCCCAGCTCGGCGAGACATTGACCCGGCTTCCCGGCGTTTCCGCGACCTCGTTCGGTCCGGGCGCCTCCCGCCCGGTCCTTCGAGGTTTCCAGGGGGAACGAGTGCGCGTGCTCGTCGACGGAATCGGTTCGATCGACGTCTCCAACACGTCCGCCGATCATGCCGTGACGATCGATCCGATCACCTCCGACCGGATCGAGGTCCTCCATGGTCCGGCGGTGCTGCTGTTCGGAAGCCAGGCGATCGGCGGCGCCGTCAATGTCTTCGACCGCCGGATCCCGCGCCGGGTCCCGCCCGACGACGTCCATATCGACGCCATCGGCAGCTATGGCTCGGCCGCCGACGAGTTCAGCCTCGGCGGCGGAGTCGACATGGAGATCGGCGGCAACGGCTTCGTCCTCCATGCCGACGGCAGCTATCGCCAGAGCGACGACCTGCGGATCGGCGGATTCGTCCTTTCGCCGACGCTTCGCGAAGAGGAGCTGGCCCGGGCTGAGGAAGAAGAAGCGGAAGGCCATCTCGAGGAAGCCGAGGAGGCGCGAGGATTCGCCGCACTCGAGGGGCGCCTGCCGAACAGCTTCACTCGGACCTGGACGGCCGGCCTGGGTGCAGCCTTGATCCGCGACGGCGGCAATCTCGGTCTCTCGCTGAGTCTGTTCGACAGCCGCTACGGCGTGCCCGCCCGCCCCGGAGTCGGTCACCACCATGAAGAGGAGGAAGGCGAAGAGGGGCATGAGGGGGAAGAAGGCGAGGAAGTCCCCGCCGACGTCGCCATCGACCTCAGGCAATATCGGGCCGATCTCCGCGGCGAGGTCCAGCTTGGCGGCCTGTTCGAGACGCTCCGGGTTCGTCTCGCCGCCGCCGATTACGAGCATACCGAGTTCGAGGGGGCCGAAGTCGGCACGATCTTCCGCACCCAGGGCATGGAAGGCCGGGTCGAAGCGGTCCAGGCCGATCGCGGCGGGTGGCGCGGTGTCGTCGGCGGCCAGTTCTTCGTCCGCGATTTCGAAGCGATCGGCGCCGAGGCCTTCGTTCCGCCCAACGACACCAGCCAGCTCGGAATCTTCGCCCTTCAGGAAGTTCAGCTCGGCCGGGTCGAGCTCGAGGGTGCCGCGCGGTTCGAGCATGCGACCGTCGGCGCCTCGAGCGTCGGCATCGACCGCAGCTTCAATGCCTTTTCGCTGGCCGCCGGCGCCTCCTACGAAATCTCGCCGTTGGTGAAGCTGGGCGCCAATGTCTCCCGATCCGAGCGCGCGCCGTCGGCGGAGGAGCTGTTCTCCAACGGTCCGCACGTTGCGACCCAGGCGTTCGAGCGCGGCAATCCGGACCTCGATAAGGAACGAAGTCTGGGCGGCGAGATCTACGCCCGGGCCCAGCTTCCGGACCTTCAGCTGACCGCCACTTTGTTCGGCAATCGCTTCTCCGATTACATCTTCCAAGCCGCGACCGGAGAGGAGGAGGATGGGCTTCCCATCTTCCAATATTTCCAGACCGACGCCACTTACTGGGGCGTCGAGCTGGGAGCCAAGGTCGGGCTCGGCCAGTTGGGGCCGTGGAAACTCAGCTTCGACGGGGTCGCCGATTATGTCGAGGCGGCGATTTCCGACGGCGGCGGACCTGTGCCGCGAATCCCACCC
This sequence comes from uncultured Sphingosinicella sp., assembly GCA_946886275.1. The sequence goes on along the minus strand of CAMPIH010000124.1, from coordinate 873 downwards.
TTGCGGGTGCTCGCCGCGATCGAAGGCGAGTCGGCGAATTTCGACGCCCGCGGCGAAGTGGAGCATGTCTTCGCCCAGGACCGTGTCGCCGCGCTCGAAACCCCGACCGCCGCCTTCACGCTCGTCAATTTCTCGGTGACCTGGCGTCCCTGGGGCCGAAGCAATCCGACGAGCCTGATCCTCGCCGCGAACAATCTGTTCGATGTCGAGGCCCGCCGCCATGCGTCCTTCACCAAGGATTTCGTGCCGCTCGCGGGACGTGACCTCAGGCTGAGCGGCCGAATCAGCTTCTGATTGCGACAGGTTGCGACAAGTTCATGCCGCGGCTGACAAAGTCCGGGGACAAAAGCGTGGGATCTGGAGCTGTATCTGGTTCCAGACGAGAGCGGAGTTCATCATGAAGAAGTTTACCATCCTCGCGGGCCTTGGCCTTCTCGCCGTTTCCGGCTTGGCTCTTGCCCAGCCCGCCGAGGGCCCGAGAGGCGAGCGTGGCGCCGATCTCGACCGCCAGCAGCTGATCGAGCGCACGCTCCAGCGGTTCGATCGCCTCGATCTCGACGATGATGGCCGGTTGACCGCCGAGGAGGCTCGGCAGGCTCGGGCTCAGCGCCGGGCGCGACGCGCCGAGCGTGCCTTCGACCGGCTCGATCTCGATCGCAACGGCAATTTGACCCGGGCCGAGTTCGAGCAGGCGCGAGCTCAGCTTCGCGAGCGGCGCAGCGAGCGCCGGGCCGAGCGCGGCGAGCGCCGCGGCGGGCGCTTCATGCGCAATGCTCACCGCGCCCACGCCATGCGCGCCGGCCGACTGTTCGGCGAGCAGGGCTTCATCACCCGCGAGCAGTTCCAGGAGCGGGCGCTGACCCGCTTCGATCG
>CAMPIH010000123.1 GCA_946886275.1 uncultured Sphingosinicella sp. | reverse complement strand
CACGGCTTCGGAGCAGCGTCATGGTGTATTGCAGCACTAATGCACTCGTGCTAAGGCCGGCGGCTCAGGGAGGAAAGATTCATGTATAGTGAAAGCGATCTGGAGTCCGCCATTGCCGGCGGCGCACTGACGCCCGAACAAGCGTCGCGGTTCAGGGACTTCGTCGCGAGCGGCAGGCACATGCCCGTCGTCGACGAAGAGCATTTCCGGCTGCTGACCGGCTTCAACGATATTTTCGTCGCGATCGCCGCTGCGATCCTGCTCGTCGCCATGGCGTGGATCGGCCATTATATCGGGCCGCGCATCGAGGGTGAGGGGCCATCGGCGACTTCCGGATTGCTCGTGGCAGCGAGCGCCTGGGGCCTTGCCGAATTCTTCACTCGGCAGCGCCGGATGGCGCTTCCGAGCATCATTCTTCTGCTCGCCTTCACGGGTGGCGTCATGGCCGCCTCGACCTTCGGTCTCGCGATCATCATCGGCCCCGAATATTTTGACCACAACGCCTCGGCCTTTGCCCTCCTCGTCTCCGCCGGTGCGGCAATCGCGGTGGCAGCGACCTGGTTCCATTGGCGGCGCTTTCGGGTACCCATCACCGTCGCTGCGGGTGCTGCGGCCGTCGTTGCGGTCGTGCTCGCCCTCATCGCCTCGTCCCTGGTGGGAGACGGCCAGAATATCAGCGACGCGCGCGGCGAGCAGATCATGTCGATCCTGGAAGGGGTCGCACTGATGCTCGGCATCGGCACCTTCCTGTTCGCGATGCGCTGGGACGCTTCGGATCCTCGACGCGAAACCCGCCGCTCCGACGTGGCCTTCTGGCTCCACCTGCTGGCGGCACCGCTGATCGTCCATCCGATCTTCTCGCTTCTCGGCCTCACCGAAGGCGCGGCATCGACGCTCGATGGCATCGCGGTCGTCCTGCTCTACGTCGTGCTCGGCCTGGTGGCACTGGCGATCGACCGACGGGCGCTTCTGGTCTCGGCTCTTGCCTATGTCCTCTTTGCGCTCAACAGCCTGTTCGAGACCTACGGCGCGGTCGAGCTCAGCATCGCCCTCACCGCGCTCGTCATCGGCTCGGCGCTGCTGCTCCTGTCGGCCTTCTGGACCAATGCCCGGCGGGCGGTCGTCCAGCCGCTGCCGGACGGACTCAAGGCTCGACTGCCGGTGCTCGACCGGGTGTCGATGCCGGCTACCGCCTCGGCCTGACTGAGACTTCGATTCTGGCTACTGGCCCCTCGCTTCGCGCGAGGGGCTTTTTTTTCAGCCTTCGCCGACGAGCTTGAGAAGCCGCCGCTCGATCGGCGCGAGCACCGGTCCAAGCTCATGGCCGCGGCGGAGCACCTGCCCCGCCTCTCCGATCAGGGTCCACATGCCCTGCTTGTGGCGAAGCGCAGGCCTTTTCTCGATCTTGTATTCAGGTCTCTCGGCGGCTCGGCGAAAGGCCCAGAAGGCCGCCGCATCGGGCCTGAACTCGATCGCATAATCCTTCCACAGGCCGGCGGCGACCATCCGCCCGTAAAGGTCGACGATCCGATTGAGCTCGGAGCGTTCGAAACCCGTGGGTCCTGGAGATTCCGGTCCTGGAAATGGCAGGACCGTCCCCATCAGGCGCGGCCCTGCTCTTTGAGATCCCGCTCCTGGCTCACCGGATCGCGCTCCGATGCGGCGCGGTCGCGTTCGGCGATCAGCTCGGCGACCCGCTTGCGCAGCTGCTCGACCTCGCACTGGAGAAGCTCTAGCTTCTGCGAGGCTGGATCGAAGATTTCGTTGCAGGGGGTGCCGTAGGGAAGGAAGCTCGTGCTGCTGCTTTCGCCGGCGTCGACCAAAGTCGGTCTTGCCGGGATGCCGACCATCGTCGCACCGGGTGCAACATCGCGGTTGACCACCGAATTGGCACCGATCCGGGCCCGGGCGCCGACGGTGATCGGCCCGAGCACCTGGGCGCCCGAACCGATGATGACCCCGTCCTCGATCGTCGGGTGACGCTTGCCGCCAACGCCGTCCGTGGGATTGGTGCCGCCGAGCGTGACCTGCTGATAGATGGTGACGTCGTTGCCGATCTGGGCGGTCTCGCCGATCACGGTAAAGCCATGGTCGATGAAGAAATTTTGCCCAATCACGGCCCCCGGGTGAATGTCGATCGCCGTCAGCATCCGCGACAGATGGTTCACCAGCCTGGCGAGAAAGTAAAGCTCGCCCTTGTAGAGCCAGTGAGCGACCCGGTGGAAACCGAGCGCCCAGACGCCGGGATAGAGCATCACTTCCCAGCGCGAATGGGGCGCGGGATCGCGTGCCTTGACTGAATCGAGATAGGCCAGGAGGCCGGAAGCCATGGAGCAATGCCCTCGCCGTTAAGCGCGAGAGATAGGCGAGGCCGGCAGACATTTCCAGACGTGGCGCCCGGACGACGGCCGGAAGCGCGGCGCACGCTCTGAGTCCCCCTCCGGGACATCGGCAAGTTCGATGCTGGCGGTGCCGTCCGTGATATGAGATGAAACAGCCGGAATCGGGGCGAACATAGGGCGTGATCCAGCGGCACGAAAGCCAGCAGGCGGCGACAGCGAACGGCCACCCGTCGTTCGACCGTATCATTGCCGAGCACGGCCCGCTCGTCTCTCGAATCGCCATGTCGTACGAGGCCGATGCCGCCCTTCGCGAGGATCTGACCCAGCAGATCTTCCTTGCGGTATGGCAGGCGCTTCCAAGCTTTCGGGCCGATTCGTCGCTTCGCACGTTCATCGCGCGGATCGCTCAAAATCGTTCCATCTCCTATGTCGCCAAACAGGTCCGTCAGCCGCCGACCGCCGAGGTCCCTGAAGAGCTCGCGGCCGCCAGCCCCAGCCCCGAAGAGAGCGCAATCGAAGCGAGCGAGCATCGCTCGCTGCTCGACGCGACTCGCCGACTCCCGCTTCCCCAGCGGGAAGTCGTCGTCCTGCTCCTCGAAGGCTTCGATTATGCCGAGATCGCCGAAATGCTGAACATCGCCCCCAATGCACTCGCGCTGCGACTGACCCGCGCGAAAGCGGGCCTCAAGAAGATGCTGGAGCAGCAGCAATGACGGACCTCGATCTAGACCGTCTCGGCGACGTCTGGCGGCAGCGACCCACGGCGGCCGAGATGGAATCGCTTCGGCGGACTGCCGACGCCGTTCGGCGCAAGGCGCGCTGGGGGCAATACGTGGATGCCGCCGCCGCGGTCCTCGTTGCCGCCGTCGTCGTCATCCTGGTCCTGTCCAATCCGAAGATCGACACCTTGCTGGTGGGGGGCGCGGCCATCCTCATCATGCTCGCCGGCCAGGCGCGCAGCCGGCGGCTTCGCTCCGAGGAGTTGCGCGGACTGACGGGATCGACCGAAGAGATGCTCGACCAATCGATCGCTCGAACTCAGGCGACCTTGAAGCGGACTCGGTTCCAGCTGATCGGAATCGTTCCGAGTTTCCTGCTCGGACTGGGAATCGCGGCGCTGGTCGATCGGAGCTCCGGCCAGCTTTACGCGCGCATCGCGTCGGACCCGACGCTGGGATTCTGGATCGCCGCCGGCGCGATCCTGCTCGTGATCGCGGTGGCCACGGCGTTCACCCGCTCGCTTCGGACCTCACGTCACGAACTCGAGCGCCTGACTTCGCTGCGCGACTCGTTCCGGGCGGAAGGCGCCCAGGGCTGAAATCCCCTCTCGGCGCGCTCTTAGCGAAGTATCAACATTTGAATGGGAGAAGCCTTGCCTGACTTTGCATCAGGAAAGGGCAATTCCATGGGTCATATTGGCGAAACGTTCCGACTGGACGTCGATGCGCTTCCGGAACTCGAAACCGAGGTCGCCATTTCCGGCTCGACCCGCCAGCAGGAAGTCGGTGGCGGCATCTGCCTCGGCATCGCCGCGGGAATCGCGGTCTATGTCGGCACCAGCGGCGGCTCCTGATCCGGCGCCGATCGGACGGGATATTTCCGTTTCTGTCGGGGACAGGCGCCTCGAGCGGGATTGAACCGGCAGAACCAGCATGATCATCGAAGAGGCGCTCAGGGACTGGACCTTCGATCCGAGCCGATACCGGCAGAGTGAGAAGGCTATCGGCGCCTTTGCCCGTGACTGGAATGCGGGCCCGGCGAATCGGCGGATCGCGGCGGCAATGGCCGCCGTTTCCGAACCGACCGCCGAACGGGTGGCGGACGCGGTCCGGCGACTCTTCGACGACCATGAATGGGTGGATCACCTGATCGACCGGCTCGCCGGCGCGATGCGTCGGGATCCCTTCTTCGTTCCACCCTTCCGTCATATCAACAGCGACGTCCACCAGGGCCTCATCGTCTATGAGGACGAGCTGGTCTCGATCGCGCTCGGAGTCAGCGGCGCGGCGCAGCTGGCGGCGAAGAAGTCGGCTCCGCGCAGCGCGACCTCGATCGGCTTTTCCGGACAGGTCGGCGTGCTCAAGTTCGTGAAGGCCGGCGGCGCCCGCCTTTCCTTCTGGGAGGCGCAGCGGATCGACTCGGAGTTCAGCGGGACCGATGCCGGCGTCTGCGCCAGGCTGTCCGAGCGAGAAGTGGTCGACGGCGAAGCGCTGGTCGTCGACGGGCGCCATCAAAGTTTCGTCATCGAGCAGGCCAGGTCCAATATCGTCCTCCTGCAGGCGACGGTGAAGCCGGATCAGGCGCCGCTCAGCGTCGAATATGATTCGGTAAGCCACGAATATGTCGGCTGCAGCGCGGCCGACGACAGCGCCTCCCGGATCCAGATGATCGCGACCCTGCTTCGCAAGCTCGACTGCGGCGCCGCCTTCCCGGCGATTGCCAGCTTCCTCGACAACCCTAACTTCTACGTCCGCTGGCACGTCATGCGGGAGTTGCTCGGACTCGACGCCGAGGCCGCTCTTCCGCATCTGCGGAGAATGGCGGAGCGCGATCCGCACGTCGAAAACCGGCGCGCCGCCGCTTCGGTGCTGGTCTCGATCGAGGCCGGACGGCCTCGCCTCAGGAAGGCCGCCTGATGGCGCGGGTCATCGCCTGTGCCGAAGAGCGGAAGCTGGCACTCGGTGACGTCGTCGCCGCTCTCAACGATGAAAGCTTCGACCCGGCCGACGAGGAAAGCCTGGCCGGCGCCGCGCCTTGGCTCAAGGGCCTGGCCAATAATCGCGATTTCCTGGCGGAGATCGCCCTCGCCGAGCTCAAGGACCGCTGCACGCGGCAAAGCCTGGAGAATCGCTACAGCTCCCAGGTGATCATGCTTCACCGCGCCTCGGAGAAATTTTTCATCCGAGCCAATTTCTGGCCGTCGCCGCGCGACAGCCTGTTCAAGGCCAGCGGCGCCTCACCCTTCTTCTACCATGTGCCGCACGACCATAATTTCTCGTTCCTCACCGTCGGCTATGTCGGGCCGGGCTATTGGAGCGAATATTATGAATATGAATATGGCGCGGTCACCGGGACCCCCGGGGAAAAGGTCGACCTTAAGTTCGTCGAGAAGACCCGGCTCGAACAGGGCAAGATCATGCTCTATCGGGCCCACCGCGACGTCCATAACCAGCTGCCGGCCGATGATCTGTCGGTCTCGATCAACATCATGGAGGCGTCCCCTCGCCTCCCCTTCCTCGCCCAATACGAGTTCGACGTGAAGAAATGCGAGGTCGCCCGGATCCTCAACCGAAGCTCGACCGAGGCCCTTCTCGCCCTCGCCGCCAACCATGACGGCGGCAACGCCCGGGATCTGGTGGAAAGCTTCGCTGCCGGCCATCCGTGCGACCATGTCCGCTTCGCCGCCCTTCGCGAGCTTGCCGGCGCCGAGGAGGATGTGGACGCCGGCCTCGAAATATTGGGGCGAGGAACAAAGTCGCCGAACGCGCTGGTCGCTCGGATGAGCAGCATCGAGATCGCCAGGCGCGGCAGCCATCGCGCCTGGATCGAAGCCTGACGCGAAGACTCGCGCCGGCTGCTGACCTAGAGGGTCGAGTGGACGGTCGCCACGGCCTTCATCACTGCGGCGATTCGCGCTGCGGCCTGGATCGTCTCCGACTTGACGCCATGCTGTGACAGGACCCGCTCGTGACTGTCGATGCACATGCCGCAGCCATTCTGGGCGCTGACGGCGAGGCTGAACAGTTCGAAATCGGCCTTGTCGATGCCCGGATTGCCGATGACGTTCATCCGAAGCTTGGCCGGAAGCGTTCCATAGACCGGGTTCGAGGCGAGGTGGACGAAGCGATAATAGACGTTGTTCATCGCCATCACCGCAGCGGCGGCGCGAGCGGCATTGGCATAAGCCTCGTCGAGCTTGCCCTCGACCTCGGCCTCGGCAGCGGCGACGATCGGCCGGTAGCCGGTGCCATGGGCACATGCGAGGATCAGCCCGTATTTCTTCGACTCGCCGAGCGTCTGATCGCCGAGCAGCGAACCGATGTTGAGCCGAAGATCCTTCGCATATTCGGGAAGCGTATCGGCGAATTCCTTGAGAGACATGGTCTTTCCTTTCGTCGGCCTGAGGGGCCGGGGCCGTCGCGGCGGCCGGGCGATGCCCTGACTGCCGATTCGGTCCGATGGTGAACGAAAAAGGGGCGCGGCAGATCGCTCGCCGCGCCCCTTCCGTCGAGGTCCTGAAGCCCCGGTTCGGGGGCCTGGGGGGATGATCGGGCGCGGACGGCTTGCCGCCCGCGCGTCACGCAAGGGGGGCGCGTGACCGACCGATCAAGCCGCCTGGGGCTGAAGGACCTCTTCTCCGGCAGTCCAGTTGCACGGGCACAGCTCGTCGGTCTGGAGCGCGTCGAGCACTCGAAGCGTCTCCTGCGGATTGCGACCGACGTTGAGGCCGTTCACGGTGACGTGCTGGATGATGTTGTCCGGATCGACGATGAACGTCGCGCGATAGGCGACATGCTCGTTGCGGTCGACGATCCCGAGCGCGTCGGCCAACAGCCGGCCATTGTCGGCGATCCAGGGGAAGTCGGCATTCGCCAGCTGCTCGTCCGAGCGGCGCCAGGCGAAATGGACATGGGCGGTGTCGGTCGA
>CAMPIH010000122.1 GCA_946886275.1 uncultured Sphingosinicella sp. | reverse complement strand
CCAGGCGTTCGAAATGTATAACGGCCTGACCCAGGGCGCGATCGCCTCGATCCTGATCAAGGGATCGGACGAGCAGAAGCAAACCTATCTTCCGAACATGGTCTCGGGCCGATGGACCGGGACGATGAACCTGACCGAGCCGCATTGCGGCACCGATCTCGGTCTGCTGAAGACGAAGGCCGAGCCTCAGCCCGATGGCAGCTACCGGATCAGCGGCACCAAGATCTTCATCTCCTCCGGGGAGCATGACCTCGCCGAGAACATCATCCATCTCGTTCTCGCCAAGATTTCGGGCGCTCCAGACAATGTGAAGGGGATCTCGCTCTTCATCGTCCCCAAGTTCCTCGTCGGCCCCGACGGCTCGCTGGGCGAGCGCAACAACGTCGTCTGCGGCTCGATCGAGGAGAAGATGGGGATCCACGGAAATTCGACCTGTCTGCTCAATTATGACGGCGCCACCGGCTATCTGGTGGGCGAGCCGGAGAAGGGCCTGGCGGCGATGTTCATCATGATGAACGCGGCCCGGCTCGGCGTCGGACTGCAGGGCCTCGCCCAGGGCGAGGTCGCCTATCAGAACGCGCTGACCTATGCGAAGGACCGGCGCCAGGGCAGGGCGCTTGTCCCCGGCGAGCGCGAGCCGGATTCGAAGGCCGACCCGATCATCGTCCACCCGGACGTCCGTCGGATGCTCTTGGAGATGAAGAGCTTCAACGAGGCCGCCCGGGCGCTGGTCCTGTGGGGCGCGCTCCAGGTCGACATCATGCGCAAGGCTCAGACCGAGGAGGAACGGCAGGCGGCCGACGATTTGCTCGGGCTGCTTACCCCCGTGATCAAGGGCTATCTCACCGACAAGGGGTTCGAGGCGACGATCGCTGCCCAGCAGATCTATGGCGGCCACGGCTATATTCGCGAATGGGGGATGGAGCAGTTCGTCCGCGACGCCCGGATCGCCCAGATCTACGAGGGCACGAACGGAATCCAGGCGCTCGACCTCGTCGGCCGCAAATTGGGCAAGGACGGCGGCCGCGCCATCCAGGCCTTTTTCAGGATCGTCGGCGAGGAGACGGCGGCCGCCAGGAAAGAGGACGGCCTCGCCGCGATCGCCACTTCGGTCGAGCGGGCGAACGAGGATCTTCAGGCCGCCACCCTGTGGCTGATGCAGAACGGGATGGCCAATCCCAACAATGCCGGCGCCGCCGCTTACCCCTATATGTCGCTCATGGGCATTGTCGCGCTCGGCCTGATGTGGCTTCGAATGGCCAAGGCGAGCGGCGACATCCTGGCCAATGGCGGCGAGGACCGGTCGTTCCACGAAGCCAAGCTCGTCACGGCCCGCTTCTTCGCCGAGCGGGTGATGCCTGACAGCTCTTCGCTTCGGCACAAGATCGAGGCCGGCGCCGAAAGCCTGATGGCGCTGCCGGCGGAGGCTTTCTAGGGCGAGCCGAGGAACGGCGGCCCCGGTTCGTCCGAAGGCCGGAGCGTCAGAAGCAAGGCCTGCCGCTGGTCGCGGGTCATTGCCAGAGCGAAGTCCCATGCCGCCGCATATTCAGGACCGATCCGCCGCTCGATTCCGGCCATCCGGTCGGCGAAGGGCTTGCCGTAAAGGTCGGTCCAGGCGTCGTAGAGGAACAGATAGAGGATTTCGTGATCGTCGAGATCTGCCGGCCGCCGAAGCGTGAAGGCGAGCCGGTGTCCCAACTCGTGGACCAGGGTCGCCTTCATGTAAGCGGGCCGATAGCCGGCACGAAGCCAGATCGTCCGCCCGTCATAGGCGGTCATCGGCCGCCCCTCGGACACGATCACCTCGATCGCCGAGGCGGGATAGGAAGCGCCCGTCAACTTCTCGAGTGTCGAGACGATCGCTCGTCCTTCCGATTCCCAGAGCCGGCGATAATCGTCGGCAGTCGCGGCGAGATGCGGGCCCGATGGAATGAAGGCGATCGGCGGGTGAGCGCCGCAGAGCGCCAGCCACGCAAGCGCGGCTGCCAGGATCAGGCTTGGCGCTCGGCCGTTCGGCATCGGGCTCAACCTAGCGCGACCGGCGAACGCGACAAAGCGCGCGGTTCGACGCAGGACCTAGCCAAGATATTGCTCGAAAAGGTCGATCAGGGGACGCTGGCTGGGAAGGATCTTCTCTCGCGCCGCGGACAGGTCGAACCAACACGCTCGGTCGATCTCCGGAAAGGATTCGTGCTTTCCGCTCCTCGGCGGCCACTCGGTGGTGAAACGGTTGCTGACGATAGTGTCGGGATCGAGGTCGCCTTCCAGTGCGAAGGCCTCCACCCACTTGCCGCCTTTCTGTCGGATCCGGCCCAAAGGGATCAATATCCCTTTCGGCTCGTGCCCCAGCTCTTCCGCAAATTCGCGGCGAGCCGTCTCCTCCGCGCTTTCCCAGGGCTCGATCAATCCCTTCGGAATGGCCCAGGCGCCATCGTCCCGGTTCCGCCAGATCGGACCGCCGAAATGGGTAAGGAGCAGCTCCACGCCGGCATCGCCTCGCCTCCACATCAGGATTCCGGCGCTCGTCTGCGCCATCAGGCGGTTTCCAGCCGTGTGAAGCGAACAGGCAGGATGGGTCTTGTCTCCACGCCCCCCGCTTGCGCGTGCTCGACCACGCTCAGTTGCTGGATGTCCTCGCCGCCGAGCGGGATGACGATAAGGCCGCCGGGCGCAAGCTGATCGACGAGAGGCTGCGGGACTTCCTTCGCCGCGGCGGTGACCAGGATCCGGTCGAACGGCGCATGCTCGGCCCAGCCTCGCGAACCGTCACCGACCCTGATCTCGACATCGTAATCAATGGCCGCGAGTCGAAGCCGCGCCGCCTCGGCGAACTCCTCGACGATCTCGACTCCGAACACGCGAGCGCCAAGCTCGGCCATCACCGCGGCCTGGTAACCGAGACCGGTTCCGATCTCGAGCACCCGGTGGCCGGCGGAAACACGGAGCAGATCCAGCATCAGTGCGCCGATGAAGGGCTGGGACAGGGTCTTGTCGAAGCCGATCGGGAGCGGCGTGTCCTGATAGGCGGCGATCATCAGCTGCCCCGGCACGAACAGGTGCCTCGGCACCTTGAGAAGGGCCCGCCGAAGCGCCGGTCCCGGCTCGCTTCGGCCGATTTCCTCTTCGGCAAGGTCGAAATGCATGTCGATCACCTCGACCATGTGCCGGCGCAGGATGGCGAGATGGGCTTCGGTCATCGGTTTCATGGCTTCGGTTCCTCGCCGGGGCGGAGGGAAGAGCGCCCGATTCGGCCGCGGGCGTGGACGGCCCCTCCTTGCCAACTCTCCAAAATCCGGACTGCTCCATCGCTGTCGCGAATGCCTGTCGCGAAGGCGCCTGCGGCGGCGCCGGATCGGGCGGGACTTGTCATCGCGTCCGGAAAGGCAGAGGCTGCCGGAAGCGCCGGGAACGCGGCGCATCAAGAGGGGGAAATGCCATGGAATATATGTTGATGCCTCTGAAGCGCTATGCCGATTTCTCGGGCCGCTCCCGCCGGATGGAGTTCTGGATGTGGCAGCTTTTCCAGATCATCGTCTATGTCGGGATCACGATCCTGATGATGCTGTTCGGCGGCGGCATGATGTTGACCTCGAGCGATCCGACGGCGATGGCCGCGGTCGGAGGGGGAGTCCTCATCATCGGCGCACTCTACCTCATCTACATCCTCGCCGTCTTCATTCCCTCGCTTGCCGTCGCGGTGCGCCGGCTCCACGACACCAACCGGTCCGGCTGGTGGATTCTCGCCCCGGTCGCACCTTATGTGCTGGTCATCGTCGCGGGCGGGATGGCGATTTCCTCGCCCGACAGCATCGGCGCAGCCAGCGGACTGATCCTGATCTGCATGGCCGCAGTCCTGATCCTCAGCCTGGTCCTGATCGTCTTCTATCTTCTCGACGGTACCCGGGGCCCGAACCGCTACGGCGCGGATCCCAAGGGCGGAACCAATGAAGAGGTCTTCGCCTGAAGGCCGGGTGGGCGGGCCGCGATGGTCCGCCCATCACCTCGCGAGGGCGGTTGCGGCCGACAGGCGCACCGCCTAGATAGCCCGTCCGTGCCCCTGTGGCGGAATTGGTAGACGCGCTCGACTCAAAATCGAGTTCCGCAAGGAGTGCCCGTTCGACTCGGGCCAGGGGCACCACAAGGCATAGGTCACTTCTCCCGACGGCTTCGGAGCAGGACCTTTCGATTGGCCGGACGTGAGTCGGCCAAGTCCATGGCTTCCGCGACGTCGGAGCAAAGGAGGATCGAATGCCAGACAGAATCGGTATCGCCGCCAAGGCGCCTTATGCCCTGGCCCTGCTTCGAATTGTTGCCGGCCTGATATTCCTCGAGCATGGCACCCAGAAATTCCTCGGCTTCCCGGACGGCGAATTTGCCGGTTCCGGTCTCGCCTTCGACAATCCGGGCGCTTATGCCGGAATCGTCGAAACGGCGGCCGGCCTGCTCATCACCCTCGGCCTGTTCACCCGCCCCGCCGCCTTCATTGCGTCTGGCACGATGGCGGTGGCCTATTGGATGGCGCACGCCTCGCAGAATTTCTTCCCGGTCAACAATGGCGGCGACGCTGCGATCCTCTACTGCTTCGTCTTCCTCTATCTGGTGTTCGCCGGGCCCGGCGCGTGGAGCATCGACGGCATGCGGTCGAACAGGTCGGTGGCCGAGACGGACGGATCCGCCCGTAATCCCTCGGCTTAGCCAAGGCTGCTCCGGCCCTTCGCTGAGCGGAGGATCGGCCGCGGGAATTGCCGGCCGCGATCATTCCTCTTCTCAGCGGCAGCGCAGGCAGGCATGGTAGCCTGATGAAGCCGGGGGAGAGAGACGCGCCGATCGAACTTCCGATCGAGATCGAGGGCGATGCCTATCGCCGCGATCGCCTTCTCGCCGCCTTGGCGCTGATGTTCGGAATCGGCCTCGTGCTGGCGCTTCCTTTCGCGCTTCGCGCGGGCGCCGAATTCTTCCTGCCCGTCACGGCTGCGCTCGTCATCGCCATCGCCTTGGTGCCGATGCTCGAATGGCTCGAGCGGCGCCGGGTGCCGTCGGCGCTCGCCGCCTTCCTCTGCGTCGGCATCTTCCTGACCGTCGCCAATGTGGCGGTGGCGGCGATTGTTCTCCCGGCCACCGAATGGTTCCGGCTTCTACCCCAGCGGATCGGACGGCTTCGGGAGACCCTCGAGCCGCTTTTCGCGATCTACGCCAATTTCGAGGAGTTCATCGATGACATCGTCCGCGAGTTCGGCCGATCCCCGGAATCGGCGCCTCAGGCGGTGACCGTCGAAACCCCCAATTCGATGCTCCAGATCATCGCCAGCTCGGCGCCGTTCGCGGCGATCCAGATGTTCTTCGCGATCCTGGTCATCTACTTCTTCCTCGCCGGCTGGACCCGAATGCGAAAGCGCACCATCGTCACCCGGGCGAGCTTCGACGGCGCGATGACGACGGCGCGGGTCATCCAGCAGGTGGTCGACGCCACTTCGACCTATCTGGGCACCATCACCGTTGTGAATATCGGCATGGGGCTGCTCGTGTCGCTAGTCCTTTGGCAGCTCGACATGCCGACCCCCTTGATGTGGGGAGGAATCGTCGCGGTCCTCAATTACATCCCCTATCTCGGGCCGATCGCGTCGGCGGCCTTGCTGGCGCTCGGCGGCCTGATGACCTTCACCGATCCCTGGTATGCGTTGCTGCCGGCGCTGAGCTTCATCGCCATTCACCTCATCGAGGCGAACATCATCACGCCGACGGTCGTCGGACGGCGGCTGACGATCAATCCGCTGCTCATCCTGATCGCGCTGAGCTTCTGGGCCTGGGTCTGGGGAACGACCGGCGCCCTGCTCGCGGTGCCGCTGCTGATCATCATGCGCACCGTGCTCGACGCAGCCGGCAAGCCCGACATTGCCGGCTTCCTGTTCGAGGAAGGAACCCTCATCCACGAGCATCAGGAGGAGGGGCGGATCCCGTCCAAAGCGGGGTCGGACACGGCCTCCTGATCCCGCCAGATATTCCCGGCTGGCTCGCTTGACACCCCATGACCGCTTGACTACTTCGCCGGCTCACCTCGCGCGGGTGTAGCTCAGTTGGTTAGAGCGCCGGCCTGTCACGCCGGAGGTCGCGGGTTCGAGCCCCGTCACTCGCGCCATTTTCCCCAGACATCGGAAATGGTTGCGGCCGCCCGTTCAGGCGCGCCAGCGGCCGGTGTGCATCCAGCGAAGAAGCGGCTTCAGCGGCAGGATCCAGATGATGCCGGCGACGGCATAATAGAGCAGGTGGACCGGCCACGGCATGCCGCCGAGGAGGCTCGAGGCACTGACGACGAGCACGCTCCAGACGAGGATCAGGAGCAGCATGAGCCCGATTCCGACGGGGTTGCGCCATCTGGGTTCTAGCGACAGTCTATCCACTCCTTCGGCGTCGCGATCGCATCGAGGGGCGCATCCCAGGCGTCGCGAGGAAGCGGCTCATCGCCGATCTGGACCTCCCAGCCAAGGCCGATCGTGAAAACCCGTGCGCCCGAATCGCGCAGGTGAGCAAGCGCCCGGTCATAATGGCCCTTGCCATGGCCGATCCGTACCCCGGTCCGATCGGCGAGGACGAGCGGCACGAGGACGATGTCAGGGACGATCGGCTTCGATTCGGCAATCGGCTGGAGCACCCCCCACGGGCTGGGCTCGGTCGCCGGTCCCTCGCGCCAGATGAATCGTGAATCGCGATCGGCGAACCAGGGAAAGCCGATCCGCGCGCTTCCGTCGATCAGGTTGAGAAGAGGGTAGGGGCTGATCTCGTCCTTGAGCGGATGATAGGCGGCGATCGCTCGAGCCCCGATCAGGTGCGGAAGGACATGCTCGGCAAGCTGCGCCTCGAGGGACTCGCGCGTGGCCGGCCACAAGGCTTCGGCATAGCTCCGGCGAAGGAGCAAAGCGTCGCGTCGAAGCGCCTCTTTGGTGGGTGACGGGACCGCCATGGCCGTTTGCTGGAATATCCTCTGACGCCAGAACGTCAGGTGGGGACCAT
>CAMPIH010000121.1 GCA_946886275.1 uncultured Sphingosinicella sp. | reverse complement strand
ATCCTTCGCGCCTTCCTTCTCCTTCGCGCCTTCGCGTGAACCAAAGGGCCTGCGAGCGCCCACCGTCGCCTGCTGTCCGAGCGCCCCTTCACATTAACCACCCTCGTCAACCGCGTTCCTCACCTTATTACTTGCGCCGGTCGCGCCGCGCTGCTTGCGCGCTCCGCAGATCGCCCGAACCCTGAGCAATTTGTTAACCGGTGGGGGGGTATTGTCCCTCGGGTAAAGGGGACTCTCGTTGGGCTATTCTCGAAAGGTCGGACCACCCATCGTCTCGGCGGCGGTGACGACCCTGATCCTGACCAACTTCGCGATGGTGACCATCGTCAAGGACGCGAGCGCCTCGAGCGTCGAGCTGTTCGGCATGATCTGGCCGATCGCCCTGACCTCGGCCGTCGCCGTCGTCCTCGTCATGTCCTTCCTCTACCGCTCGATCGTCGAGCTGGTGAACGAGCTCGAGCAGCGCGAGGCCTCGGCCCAGCACCAGGCGCTCCACGATCAGCTCACCGGGCTCGCCAACCGCGCCCTGCTTGAGGACCGCCTCAGCCAGGCGCTGACCCGCTACCGCCGAAGCGGCGAGCAGGTCGCCTTGCTCATGCTCGATCTCGACCGCTTCAAGCAGGTCAACGACACGCTCGGCCACAATGCCGGCGACCGGCTCGTCGCCGAGGTCGGGGAGCGACTCCGCTCGCTCGTCCGCGAGACCGACACCGTCGCCCGGATCGGCGGCGACGAATTCGCCATCGTCCAGATCAGCCCCAAGGGCGAAGCCGATATCCGCCGCCTGTGCGAGCGGATCATCACGGTCATCCGCGAGCCTTTCAACCTCGGCGGCCGCGAGGCCCGGGTCGGGGTCAGCATCGGCGCCGTCTTCGCCTCGAGCGAGGTGTGCGAGGCCTCCGAGCTGATGCGCAAGGCCGACATCACCATGTACCGCGCCAAGTCGGCCGGCCGCGACTGCTTCCGGATCTTCACCGAGGCGATGGACGCCGACGTCCAGCGCCGCGACCAGATCGAAAGCGCGATGCGCGCCGAGCTTCGCGACGGCGATTCGATGAAGCTCCAGTTCCAGCCGGTGATCGGCGCCCGAGGCCAGGTCGTCGGCCTCGAAGGCCTGCTTCGCTGGACCCACCCCGCGCTCGGCCAGGTGCCTCCGCTCGAGCTCGTTCCGATCGCCGAGGAATGCGGCCTGATCGACGAGCTCGGCGCCCGCACCTTCCGCGACGCCTGCCGCGCCGCCCGGCGATGGCCGAACCTTTCGGTGGCCCTGAACCTGTCGCCGCTCCAGTTCCGCAATCCCGGATTCGCGGCCACGCTCAACCAGATCTGCGAGGAGGAGAAGGTCGCTCCGCGCCAGCTCGAGCTCGAGATCACCGAGAAACTGTTCATCGAGCATGGCGCCTTGTGCGGCGGGGCGGTCGAGGCGCTTCGCGAGCAGGGCTTCCGGATCGCGCTCGACGATTTCGGCACCGGCCTGTCGTCCTTGTCCTGCCTCCGCAAGTTCCCGGTCGACAAGATCAAGCTCGACCGAAGCTTCATCGACACCGCCGCCCGCGACGAGAGCGTCGCCATCATCCGCGCCGCGGTCACCCTCGGCCATGCCATGGGCCTCGAGGTCGTCGCCGAAGGCATCTCAACGCTCGAGGAGGAGCAGATCGCGCTCGAGGCCGGCTGCGACGCCCTCCAGGGCTTCCTCTATTCGCCGGCGCTCACCGGCGACGAGCTCGCCGCCTATCTCGCCCAGCTCGCCGCCGACCCCCGAATCTCCGACGCCGCCTGACTTCGCCGCGAGGCGAATAGTCTCAGGCGCAGCCCATCGCCTCAGCGCCACGCCGTGCCCGCCATCACGGCACCCGCGCCGCCCCCGGCACGTTCCTCCCGCAACCCCTCCAAGGCGAAGCGAGAGTCGAGATGAGCCGGATCCTGGTCCTTTATTATTCCGCCTACGGCCATGTCGAACGCATGGCTGAAGCCGTCGCCGAGGGCGCTCGCGAGGCGGGGGCCGAGGTCGACATCCGCCGGGTGCCCGAGCTGGTTTCGGAGGAAGTGGCGCGATCGTCCGGCTACAAGCTCGACCAGAAGGCGCCGATCGCCCGGGTCGACGAGCTTCCCAATTATGACGCGATCATCGTCGGGGTCGGCACGCGCTACGGCCGGATGGCCTCGCAAATGGCCAATTTCCTCGACCAGACCGGAGCCTTGTGGGCGAGCGGCGCCCTCATCGGCAAGGTCGGCTCCGCCTTCGCCTCGACCGCGACCCAGCATGGCGGCCAGGAAACCACCTTGATGGCGATCCACACCAATCTCATGCATCTCGGCATGGTCACGGTCGGCCTGCCCTACAGCTTCGCCGGCCAGATGACCCTGGACGAGATCACCGGCGGCTCGCCCTACGGCGCCACCACCATCGCCGGCAGCGACGGCTCGCGCCAGCCCAGCGCCAACGAGCTGGACGGCGCCCGCTACCAGGGCCGCCACGTCGCCGAGCTCACCAACCGCCTCTTCCCGCGAACCTCCCCCCAGGGCGAAAGCGAGCAGACCGACCATTTCATGCTCGGCCGCTAGGGACTGGAGACCGTCTTTCTGGACCTTCACCCTCTCGTCATGCCAGCGAAGGCTGGCATCCAAGTGGTCTGAGGGCTCCACCACCGTCTGGACCCCAGCCTTCGCTGGGGTGACGGGAGCAGGGAAGGGCGCCTATCTCTCGTAGGCGTTGGGGAGCTGGCCTTCGACCGGATCGCGATAGCGTTCGCGAAGGCGGGTCTGGCGGTTCTCCAGATTCTGCTGGACGCCGTCGATCCACACCGCCTCGACTCCGCTCGACAGCTCGAGCGGGTCGCCGTCCCAGATGACGACGTCGCCGCGCCGCCCGGGGCGGAGCGAGCCGATCTGGTCGGCCATTCCGATCGCCTCGGCCGGCTTGGAGCTGATCGCCGCGAAGGCCTGGTCCCAGCTCAGCCCGGTATGACCGGGAATCCGGCCGATCGCGACGAGATTGCCGGCATATTGGGTCGAGACCCGAGCCATCCTCGCCTCGTCGTCATTGATCATGCCGATCGCGACATCGACCCCGGCGGCGCGCATTCGGCCGATGTTCGACTGGGTCGAGGCGAGCTGCTCGAAGCTTTCCGGCAGGTCCTCGAGCGCGTTGGCGATGACCGGGACTCCGGCAGCGGCGATCCGGTCGGCGACCCGCCAGCCTTCCGAAGCGCCGACCAGAGCCAGCCTCAGCCGCGGGAATTCGCGCTTCAGCGCCAGCGCCTGGAGGATGTCGCTCGCCCGCTCGACATGGATGAGGAGCAATTGCCGGCCCTGGAGCACCGGCACCAGAGCGGCGGCGTCGAAGCGGGTGAGGAGGACGTCCTCGGAACGGCGGGCGCCGGGGAGGAGATAGGGATTTTCCTCGATGTCCTCGGGCGGCGGCTCCGACGCTGATTGAGGCGAGCCGGTGCCGCTTCCGATCGGCGCCCTCAGATCGCGCGCCTCGCGAAGCGCGTTGCGAAGCAGGACATGGGCCGAGGCTCGGCTTCCGCCGGCCTCGCCGGCTCCGGCCTCGCCCAGCTCGACGAACTGGAAGGCGCGGGCCCGGGTGATCGGTTCCATGTCGCCGCCGAGGTCGATGACAGCGCCCTGGCCGGCGAAGATGTTGCGGCCGGTGGCCGGAGCGACGATCGCCCTCGTGACTCCGGCGGCGCGGTTGATCGCGATCGGGCTCGCCATCGGGTTGATCGCCGGGGCGACGTCGATCGCGGCGCTGAACGGCGAGGTGTTGGCGGTGACGTCGTTGGTCGAGTCGACGGCGTCGACCTCGACGAGGCCGATACGCGAGAAGCCGGCGACGATCCCCGGAGTGACCCAGCGGCCAGTCGCGTCGACGATCTGGGCTCCGGCCGGGACCGCGACACCGGCGCCGGCGGCGACGACCCGTCCGTTCTGGATGACGACGGTACCGCCGTCGATCGGCGCCGATCCGTCGCCGACGACGACCCGGCCGCCGGTGATCGCCACCGTCTGCGCGGAAGCGGGCGCCGCGAGCGCGAGCGCGAACGCCGCGCCAAGCCACGCCGACCGCCGAAGGGCTTTGCTGCTGCTGGTGCCGCTCACTTCACGTCTCCCTCGCCGGGCTGGCCCAGCTCGAAGTCCGATACCGGACGGCGTCTCGGATCGTTCATGTCGTACATCAGGGCGCCGTCGATCCAGACCTGCTGCGGCCGCGAATAGACGCTGAGCGGGTTGCCGTTCCAGAGCACGACGTCGGCGCGCTTGCCGGCGCGAAGCGATCCGGTCTCCTCGGCGATCCCGAGCGCGCGCGCCGGGTTGATTCCGAGCCAGGTCCAGGCGACTTCGTCGGCGATGTTGAGGCCCATCCGGCGGCCGTCGGCCAGCGCCTTGGCCGCTTCCTGGTTGAGCCTCTGGATTCCGTTCGAATCGTCGGAATGGACGATCGCGCAGGCGCCGCCATTGTGGACGAGCGGGATGTTCTCGTTGACCGCGTCGTAGGATTCCATCTTGAACCCGTACCAGTCGGCCCACATCGCGGAGCAGATGCCGTCGCGGGCGAGGAGGTCGGCTATCTTGTAGCTCTCTACCGCGTGGTGGAACGTCGAGATCCGGAAGCCGAACTCCCGCGCCATGTCCATCATCAGAGCCATTTCGTCGGCGCGGTAGCAATGGTTGTGGACGAGGATCTCGCCGTCGAGGACGTCGGCGAGAGTCTCGAGTGCCATGTCGCGGGCGGTATTGGGCTCGCGGGCGCGGCGGTCGCGATATTCCGCGGCCCGCTGCCAGGTCTGCCGCATCAGGGCGATATTGCCCATCCGGGTCTGCGGCATCTGGTTGCGGCCGCCATAGACACGCTTCGGATTCTCGCCGCAGGCCATCTTCAGGCCGCGCGGCGCGCCCGGGAAGCGCATCTGCTGGACCGACCGCGCGGGGACGTTGCGCAGGGTCACGCCGCGGCCGCCGAACAGATTGGCCGATCCGGGAAGGATCTGGAGGGTGGTGACTCCGCCGTTGATGAGCGCGCGGGAGAAACCGGGGTCCTGCGGCCAGACGCTGTGCTCGGCCCAGACTTCGGGGCGGACCGGGCTGGTCACCTCGTTGCCGTCGGAATGCGCCTCGACTCCGGGGCTCGGATAGTCGCCGAGGTGGGAGTGGACGTCGATCACGCCCGGAGTGACCCAGCGGCCGGCGCCGTCGATCCTCACCGCGCCTTCGGGGATCGGCGTGTCGGCGCCGCCGACCGCCTGGATGCGGCCGTCGGCGAGGACGATGGTGCCATTGTCGATCCGGCCGCCTTCACCGTCGAAGATGGTCGCGCCGGTGATCGCGGTAAGGGTCCCCGGATAGACCCGGTAGGTGGACGGATAGGGGTCGTCGGGCGGCGAGTAGCGCGGCGTCGCCGACGCCTTGTTCTGGGCGGAGGCCGACTGGGCCTCCGACTCGTGGCCGGCACAGCCCACCGCCAGCGCCGCGGCCAGTGCCGCGGCGACAATCCGTGATGTCATCTAGAGCGTCTCCGTTCCCGGCTTGGTCTCGTCGCGCGGGAACATGCCCGCCCCCTGATTCTCGGCCAGCTCGGCCCGGCCGGCCAGCTCCCCGTCCTCCGCATCGCGAAGCGTGTCGAGATGCATCAGCCGCTTCACCAGCCCGGAAATCAGGACGACGACGACTCCGACGACGATCGCGACCAGGCCGATCTTCCAGTAGATGCTCATCGTCGCATCCCGGGTCATCTCGCCGCCTTCGCCGCCGGTCGCGGCGCCGATCATGCCAGCGACGTAATTGCCGCCGGCGGTGGCGAAGAACCAAGCGCCCATCACCAGGCTGGCGAGATGGCGCGGAGCGAGCCGGTTCATCGCGCTGAGACCCACCGGCGACAGGCAGAGCTCGCCGGTCGTGTGGAAGAAGTAGATGCCGAACAGGAAGATCACCGGCACCAGCGCACCGGGTCCGACGCTCGCCGCGCCCCAGACCAGGACGAGGAAGCCGAATCCGAGCTGGATCAGGCCGAGGCCGAACTTGGCCGGAGTCGAAGGCTCGAGCCCGCGCCTGCCGAGGAAGGTCCACAGCCAGGCGAACAGAGGCGCCAGCAGGATGATGTAGATCGGGTTGATCGACTGGAAGATCGGCGCCGGAACGCCGCCCAGGTCGATATAGCGATCGGTGAACAGGTTGAGCGAACCACCCGCCTGCTCGAACAGGCCCCAGAACAGCGGCTGGAGAGCAATCAGGAACAGGATCGCGAAGATCCGCTCGCGCGGTTCCTTGTCGAGCTTGAACGCCTCGAACAGGACATAGGCAAGAAGCCCGACGCCGGAAAGCAGCATCAGGCCGCCGACGACGGACTGGTACTGGATCAGCATCCACATGATCGCGATGCCGGCGATACCGACGCCATAGACCGCCAGTTCCGTGGTCTTGCCGAGCGCTCGCGGCGCCTCGCCACGGCCAAGCAGGAGCGGCCGTCCGAAGATGAAGACGACCAGGCCAAGCAGCATTCCGACACCGGCGGCGCCGAAGCCGTAGGACCAGCCCAGGGTCACTCCGAGATAGCCGGCGATGATCGTGCCGATCGCCGCGCCGACGTTAATCCCCATGTAGAAGATGGTGTAGGCGCCGTCGCGGCGGACGTCGGTGAGCGGGTAGAGCTGGCCGACGATGACCGAGATATTGGCCTTGAGGAAGCCCGAGCCGACGATGATGAAGGCGAGCGCGAGCCAGAAGACGTTGATCGTGGGATCATTCTGGCCGCCGCTTCCCTCGAACGCCATCAGGAAGTGGCCGCAGGTCAGAAGCACGGCGCCGAACTGAACCGCCTTGCGCTGGCCCAGATAGCGGTCGGCGAGCCATCCGCCGAGCACCGGGGTGATGTAGACGAGGCTGACATAGGCCCCGTAGATCAGGTTGGCGGGGCTGTCGTCGTAGAGCCAATGCTGGGTCAGATAGAAGATCAGCAGAGCGCGCATGCCGTAATAGGAGAAACGCTCCCACATCTCGGCGAAGAACAGGATGTAGAGCCCCTTGGGGTGGTTGAGCA